>JAGRHQ010000195.1:1903-6611 GCA_020444905.1 Candidatus Competibacteraceae bacterium | reverse complement strand
GTTCCCGGTCTGAGTGGCAGCGTGGCCAGCACAGGTCAACTCAGCGGTTCCCGCGAGCGCCCACAGGTCGCCGCCAATTTCACTGTGCGCAACCTGCAACAAGGCGCAACGCAAATCCAGCAACTCACCGGCGAAGCCCAGGTCGATGTCGGCGGGGTCAACCGTTCCCAAATTAAACTGGCGGGCCAAGGCTTGGTGCTGGGCGGTCAGCGCTGGAAAACGGTGAGCCTGGACGGAGGCGGGACGCCGGACGCCCATGAACTGAAAGCCGAACTTGCTGGAGATCCCGGTCGCTTCGCGCTGGCGCTGGCCGGCAAGCTGCAAATGCCCGCCCTGGTCTGGGAAGGGCGCATCACGCAACTGACCGCCAAGGATACCGTCGCCGGCGCCTGGAGTCTGGATAAAGCCGTAGCGGTTCAGGCTTCGGCGCAAAAAGCCCGGCTGGATAATGCCTGCCTGGCCAGCGCCCCGACTCGGCTTTGTGTGCAAGGTCAATGGAATGGCGCGAGCGGTTTCAATGGTCGCGCACAACTTCAGGATTTACGCCCGGAACGCTTTAAATCCTTTTTCCCGCCGGGCGTGAACCTGACCACCCGCGTCAACGCTGAAGCGGACGTGAATGGGAAACCGAATGGCGTTATTCAGGGTAAGGCGAATCTGAACATCGCTCCGGGCAACCTGAGCATGGTCGCCGATGGGCGCACGTTGCGCTTCACCCTCAACGGCGGCGGTTTCCAGGCGCAAACCGACGGACACACCGCAACTGCCCAGGTCAAGCTCGATTTGGCGAAAACCGGTCAGTTGCAGGCGAATGCCCGCATTCAGGATCCGCTGGGCGCGGCGCGTCTGAATGGTCAAGTCAACGCGGCCATCACTGACCTGGGACTGGTTTCGGTATTCGTACCCCAGATACAGGATGTCAAAGGCCAGGTGCGCGCAGATGTGAATGTAACCGGCGCGATGCCCAAACTGGCGCTGCGCGGCGCAGTTCGCTTGGAAAATGCGGGCGCTACGATTCCTGATGCCGGTCTCATTCTCCAGGATTTGCAGTTCGCCGCGACCAGCGATGGTCAGGGACCGTTGCAACTGACCGGTTCGGTGCAGTCCAAACCGGGACAGTTAAAACTGAGCGGCGCAATTGATCCACTGAAACCGCAAGCCAACCTAAATATCCAGGGTCAGGATTTCCAGGCGTTCAATACCCGCGATATCCAGGTGCAAATCAGCCCGGACCTGAAGCTGGATATTACCCGGCAACAAGTGCGAGTCGAGGGTCAGATCATCGTTCCCAAGGCCTATTTGAGTCCGGGCGGCGGCATGGGCGGCGGTCCCAGCGCTGTCAAGTCTTCCGAGGATCTGGTGATTGTCAAAGATGCTGGAGGCCAAGCTAAGCCTGCCGCCAAGGGACCGGCGATTTTCGCCCAAGTAAGGGTCATCCTCGGGGACGATGTGAAAGTCAATACGCCGGTCTTCCAGGGTCAGTTCAAAGGCAATGTACTGGTCACGCAGACCCCGGAACTGGCCCCACGCGCCAGTGGCAGCGCCGAGATTATCGCTGGAAAATACGATATTTATGGCACTGAAATCGACATTCAACGAGGCCGGGTGTTGTTCAGCAACAGTCCGCTGGATAATCCGGGGCTGGACATGCGGGTGGCGCGGGAATTTAGCAGCCAACTCAGCGACACCACCACTGTAGGCGCCCAAGTGCAGGGCACGCTCAAGAAGCCGCAACTGACCCTGTTTTCTGATCCGGCAATGCCCCAGGGCGATATTTTGTCCTACCTGGTGCTCGGTCGGGCGCCCAATGACGGCGGTAGCGGTGAGTCCGCAATGATGTTCAAGGCCGCCAGCGCTATGGGCATCGGCGGCGGCGCACTGGCCAAGGGTCTGGGTACGGCGGTTGGACTGGATAATGTCGACCTGAATACCGGAACCAATGGCAATGACGCCTCGCTGACGCTGGGTAAGTACCTGACCCCGGATCTGTATGTCGGTTATGGCGTTGGCTTGATGGACGCCGCGATGAGCACCATCAACATCAAGTACCGACTGTTTAAGGGCCTGACTTTTGAATCCAATAGCAGCGCCAATGGCTATGGCGCTGACTTAACCTATAGTTGGGAGCGGTAAAGCTTATTCCCCGGATAATTGCTCGATAGTTTCACGACTCAACCCGGTTTTCTCGGCGATCACCTCCACGCTGAGAATGCCGATCAGACTCCGCGCGATCGCCAGTTTTTCGGCTTGACGGCCTTGATCAAGGCCTTCCTGCAATCCTTCCTTGCGCCCCTCATGAAACCCATCGCCATACGACGACAGGAACATACTCGCCTGATAGTGCAGGTCTTCCGCGTACCGTTCGTAGGCTGCCCGTTCCTCCGGGGGCAGTTTCAGAATGTCCAGTTTCTCCCGCGCTGCCTGCAACCCCCGGGCGGTGAAATCTTCCTTGATCTCTTCGTGCTTGAGAAAGTAAATCCACTCATCCAGCGGGTCCTTCGCGGCATCGTTAAACTGGTTGATCTTGATCAGATAGTATTCCGGGTACAGGGCGCTCACCGTAGTCTGCGCGAACAGTTTCTGCTGCTTTTCATTGAGCTGGAGTTGATCGTGCTTGTGGATGCCGGTGAATACGGTCTGGCCGTGATAGACATAATCCTCGCCTTGCCCCAAGTCAAAATACAGAATGTTGACCGAGATGACCTTCACAATGTCGGCATACGGCTGACCTTCCGCTAAATGTTCGGTGACCGCCTTGGCCGTCCCGTAGAACATCCGTTGCAGGTAGTCGTATTCCCGGTCATATTGAATTTCAATCAGAATGATTTGCTGGCGGCTGTTGCGGACTTTCAGGTCGACGCGATTGAATTTGTCCGCCGCCCGGTTCTGATTGCTCTCGCTCTCCAGCACCTCGACAATCTGAATATCGTCCTTGAGCAATTCGCTCAGAAAGCCCTCCAGCACGTCAAAATTGGCCTTGCTGCGCAGCAGGCGCTTGATGGCCCAGTCAAACGTAATCAGTCGACGCATAGAGGCTTTTCTCCTAGAACCCTTGAAGAACCAAAATTGTAGCCTTGCGTATGGAGATGATGCGGACTTCTTGATCGGTTTCGGTGGTGACGATAACGACGACCTCACCATTCAACAGGCCCAAGGTCCGGTCCGTGGTCTGGATCAGCCCCACCGGCCGCTACCTCACCGACATCGAAGAACGCTGGCCGGTGGGTCGGCTGGAGCCTCGAACGCCTTTACCGTGAAGAGCAGTTTGTGGCTGACGGGATTTAATGAGTCGCGCTCGAATGATCGGGGGCGGTTTTTTTGTAGGGTAGCGGATCAGTCATAAGCCTTGCATTTGGAAATCAAGCGACTTAGAATTGTACAATAAACAGCACAGGTTAGCCATTATGCAGGTCATCAATTTTTCCGAAGCTCGAAAGAACCTTAAAACCGTCATCGATCAGGTCATTGACGATGCCGACTACACGATCATTACCCGGCGTGACGCCCCGGATGCCGTGATGATGTCGCTCGATACCTTTAACAGCTTGATGGAGACCGTTCATTTGCTCAAGACGCCCGCTAATGCAGCGCATCTGGCGCGCTCCATCGAGCAATACCGTCATGGCAAGCTGACTCAACAGAGTTTGGTTGATGCTGAGTCGCATTAGTTGGACATTGGCGGCGTGGGAAGACTACCAGTATTGGCAGGGGCAGGATCGAAAAACGCTCAAGCGACTCAACCGGTTGATAGAAGATTGCTTGCGCCAACCTTTTGCCGGTATTGGCAAGCCCGAATCGCTTAAGGAAAACCTCTCAGGTTTCTGGTCACGTCGCATCGACGACGCCAACCGCTTGATCTATCGAGTGGATGGCGAAGACTTGGTCATCATTGCCTGTCGTTATCACTACGACTAGTGGGTCAACTGCTCTGGCACGTCAAAAATCGGAGCAGCGACTGAAACCTCTGCTACCCTTCCAGTTCTGAAATTGAGAATGGGAAGCGGTCAAACCGCATTCCGGATTTTGAATAATCTGGCTATCTTCATGAATGTAGCATGTTTATTCTAATTTTTAGGGTTAGGCTTTTGTTATGTTGAACGATCAACATCACTCAGGACGACGCCCATGCCCACTTATACCGCACCCGTTCGCGACATGCAGTTTATCCTGCATGAACTGCTCAAGATCGACCGTTACCAGGATTTAATTCCCGGTTTCGCCGAAGTAACCCCGGATACCCTGACCGCCATTCTCGACAGCGCGGCGCAACTCAGTCAGGAAGTCTTGCAACCGTTGAATGCGGTCGGCGACCGGGAAGGTTGTCGGTTGGAGAACGGTCGCGTGGTCACGCCCACCGGCTTCAAAGAAGCCTATCAGGCGGTCGTCGATGGCGGCTGGACCGGACTGATCGGCGATCCACATTATGGCGGCCAAGGTCTGCCCTACGTGCTGGGGCTGGCGGTCAGCGAAATGATGGCCTCGGCCAACATGGCGTTCACCATGTACCCCGGCCTGACCAGCGGCGCCATTGAAGCCATCGAAATCGGTGGTTCGGATGAGCAGAAGAATCTCTATTTGCCGCCGATGATCAGCGGTCAATGGACTGGCACCATGAACCTGACCGAGCCGCATTGCGGCACCGATCTGGGTTTATTGCGCGCTAAGGCTGAACCGCAATCGGATGGCGGCTACCGTATTACCGGAACCA
>JAGRHQ010000195.1:0-1890 GCA_020444905.1 Candidatus Competibacteraceae bacterium | reverse complement strand
GAGCACGATCTGGCGGAAAATATCATCCATCTGGTGCTGGCCCGCATTCCCGGCGGCCCGGACGGGGTTAAGGGCATCAGCCTGTTTATTGTCCCCAAATTTCTAGTCCATCCCGATGGCAGCCTTGGTGACCGTAACGCGGTGAGTTGCGGGGCGCTGGAGGAGAAAATGGGTATTCACGGCAACGCCACTTGCGTCATGAATTACGATGGAGCGGTTGGTTATCTGCTCGGCGAGGAACACAAGGGTCTCAGAACCATGTTCATCATGATGAATGCGGCCCGCTTGGGGGTAGCCGTGCAGGGACTGAGCCAGGGGACCGTCGCTTACCAAAACGCCGTGGCCTATTGCCAGGAACGGCTGCAAGGGCGTTCCTTGACGGGCGCCAAGCATCCTGATCTCGCGGCGGACCCGATTATTGTCCATCCCGACATCCGCCGGATGCTAATGACTGTCCGCGTCTTCCAGGAAGGCGCGCGGGCGTTGGCCTATTGGGCCGGTTTGCAGGTGGACATTACCCGCAAGCATCCTGACCCGGAGACGCGGCGCAAGGCCGATGACTTGCTGGGCCTGCTGACGCCGGTGATGAAAACCTATTTCACTGACACCGGTTTCACCGCTACGAATTTGTGCCTGCAATGTTTCGGCGGTCATGGCTACATCGCGCAATGGGGCATGGAGCAGTTCGTGCGCGACGCCCGCATTACGCAGATTTACGAAGGCGCCAACGGCATCCAGGCGCTGGACCTGGTCGGGCGGAAACTGCCAGCTAACAAGGGCCGCGCGATTCAGTTCTTCTTTACCGTGGTTGGCGGCTTCTGCGAGAAGTATGAGAACAATGCGGCGCTGTCGCCCTTCGTGAAACCACTGACTGAAGCGCTGGAACGCCTGGTCACTGCGACCCAGTGGCTGATGCGCCACGCCATCTCCAACCCGGATAATGGCGGCGCGGTGTCGATGGATTATTTATACATGGTGGCGCTGGTGGCGCTGGGTTATCAATGGGCGCAAGTCGCGCGTATTTGTGAGAACCAGCTTTCCAACCCGGATGATGACAGCTTTGATCGCCGGTTTTACCAGAACAAGCTGGTGTGCGCCGGATTCTTCATGGACAAGGTGCTGCCGGAGACTATGACCCATCTGGCCCGGATCGAAGCCGGAGCGGATTCATTGATGAGGCTGGACGCCGAAGTGTTTTGAGATGGAGTTTGTGGCGCTTGTTCCGCGTCTCGCGGCGCGGATCGGGTAGGTGGGCAAAATACGGGTTGGCATTGATTCGGTAGTGGAGAAATTCCGCCCGTCGATAATGATCATCGGCCAAATCATGATAGAGTCAAATAGGATTTTGCAAAAGACTCAGATTTTAAAAAGGCCGATCCTTGAACAATCTTCCGCTTATTTTCGGCGCGCTGGGGCCAATTTTCGCCTCGATCCTGCTGGGTCTGGGCTTGCGGCTGACGGGCTTTCCCGGCGACGGATTCTGGCCTGCCGCTGAACGCCTGACCTATTTCCTGCTGTTTCCCGCGCTGTTGGCGCATCGACTGGCGCTGGCGCGATTGGGCGATTACGCCGTGGGGTCGGTGGCCACAGTAATCGGCGCCTTGCTATTGATCATGACAGCGTTGACCTACCTCCTGCGCCCCTGGCTCAAGGTCGACGGGCCGGCGTTTACTTCGGTTTATCAGGGAACCATTCGTTTCAACACTTACGTCGGGTTGGCTGTGGCGCTGGCGGTCTTCCATGCCGAAGGCGTGACGGTGGCAGCGCTGATCATGGCGATCATGATTCCGCTGATCAACGTATTGTGCGTATTGGCGCTCAGCGCCCATGCGAGTGGTTCATTCACCGCAGCGGGCATTGCGCGAAGTCTGAGCACGAATCCGCTGATTC
>JAGRHQ010000194.1 GCA_020444905.1 Candidatus Competibacteraceae bacterium | reverse complement strand
ATTCTGGAAAATGTCTGGAAAGTTTTGGAAAGTGTGTTGAAGTAGTTCTTCACGAATCAGAACCCATGGAGCAATGCCTGAATGACGCCCACTACCATGCATGCTGTGCGCATCCATACCTATGGCGGTCCCGAGATGCTGCACTACGAAGAGGATGTCCCTCTGCCTTCGCTTAACCCGGATGATCTATTGATCAAGGTCCAGGCGGCGGCGGTCAATCCCGTGGACTGGAAAATCCGCGAGGGTTGGTTGCAAAACATCCTCCATCATACCCTGCCGTTGACCCTGGGCTGGGATGTGTCCGGTGAGGTCGTAGCCCTTGGCGCTGCAGTCAATGAGTTTGCCATGGGCGATGCGGTGTATGCTCGCCCGGATATTGAACGCGACGGCGCTTATGCTGAGTTCATCGCCGTCAAGGCCAGCGAAGCGGCTCGCAAGCCCGTTACCCTGGATTATGTCCATGCCGCCGCCGTGCCGCTGACGGCCTTAACCGCCTGGCAGTCGCTGGTAGACGCCGCCCAGTTGCAGGCCGGTCAAACTGTGTTGATCCACGCCGCAGCCGGCGGCGTCGGCAGCCTGGCGGTGCAACTGGCCAAGGCGCTGGGCGCGCGCGTCATCGCCACAGCTTCAGCAATGAATACCGGACTGGTGACGCAATTGGGCGCGGATCAGTTCATCGACTATACGCAAGTTCCCTTCGAGGAGGTCGTCAAGAATGTAGATGTGGTGTTCGACACCATCGGCGGCGATACGCAGGAGCGTTCCTGGCCGGTGTTGAAACCCGGCGGCATCCTGGTGTCCGTGGTGGACCCGCCGCCGGAAGCGATCGCCGTCAAGCACCGAGTGCGCAGCGCCTTCGTGTTTATTAAGCCCAGCGGCGAGCAACTAACCGTCATCGCCCGGTTAATTGACGAAGGACGCATGAAGCCGGTTATCCATACGGTATTGCCGCTCAAGCAGGTGCGCCAGGCCCATGTCATCAGCCAGGGAGGGCATGCGCGCGGCAAAATTGTTCTGCGCGTTGCTGACTAAGGGCGGCGCCCGGCCTGAAATTCCTCCTGGCTTCTCTTTGGATACGGGTTCAGTATTAAAATTTAATTATTAAAGTCGATAAGCGCCAAGCGCCATCTGCATGGCGAGGAATTTGGCCAGGAGGGCGCTGATCGCAAGACAGCCTGGTTTCAATCCTGACGCCAAGCGGCGCATAATACCCTTAATAGATTCCAGCAAAACCGAGGAGAACCCCGCATCATGAGCGTCGAAACCATCGTCACCCAGCCCTTCAAAGATCAAAAGCCCGGCACCTCGGGACTGCGCAAGAAAGTTAAGGTTTTCCAGAAACCGAATTATCTGGAAAATTTCGTGCAGTGTGTTTTCGACACCCAGCGCGAGCTAGAAGAAGCGCCACTGGTCGTTGGCGGAGATGGCCGCTACTATAACCGGCAAGCGATCCAGATTATCCTGCGCATCGCCGCTGCGAATGGTTGCGCCCGGGTGCTGCTGGGTCAAGGCGGCATTTTCTCGACCCCGGCGGTTTCTCATATGATCCGCAAGCACAACGCCCGGGGTGGACTGATCCTGTCCGCCAGCCATAATCCGGGAGGGCCGGACGAGGATTTCGGCATTAAATTCAACACTCCAAATGGTGGGCCTGCGCCGGAAAAGGTGACCGAAGCCATCTACACCGCCAGCCTGCATATTAATCGCTATCATATCCTGGGCACCCCCGATATTGACTTGGACAAGATTGGCACAACCTTTGTCGGCGACATGCAAGTGGATATCGTGGATTCCGTCAGCGACTATGCGGATTTGATGGAAAATTTGTTCGATTTCGACAAAATCCGCGCCCTGTTCCAGTCCGGTTTCCGGATGCGCTTCGACGCCATGCATGCCGTAACCGGTCCCTACGCCCGCGAGATCATCGAGAACCGTTTGGGCGCTCCAGCAGGGACCGTGATCAACGGCATACCGCTGGAAGACTTCGGTCACGGCCATCCCGATCCCAATCTGGTGTACGCCAAGGAACTGGCTGATTATCTGTTTGGGCCGGATGCGCCAGACTTTGGCGCAGCCTCGGATGGCGATGGCGACCGTAACATGGTCCTGGGCCGGCATTTCTTCGTTACGCCCAGCGACAGTCTGGCGGTGATCCTGGCGAATGCGACATTGGCTCCCGGCTATCGCGCTCATCTCAGTGGCGTCGCTCGTTCCATGCCCACCAGTCAGGCCGCCGATCGGGTCGCCGCTAAACTGGGATTGAACTGCTACGAAACGCCAACTGGTTGGAAATTCTTCGGCAATCTGCTCGATGCTGGCAAGATTACGCTATGCGGCGAGGAGAGCTTTGGCACCGGCTCCGACCATGTGCGCGAGAAAGATGGCCTGTGGGCGGTCTTGTTCTGGCTCAACATTCTGGCCGAGCGCCAGCAGTCAGTGGCCGAGATCGTGCGCGAACACTGGCGGACCTATGGGCGCAACTACTACACCCGCCATGACTACGAAGCCGTAGACAGCGCCGCCGCCAACGGCCTGGTCGATGCTTTGCGCGCCGCGAGCGCAACTTTGCCCGGTCAGCAACTCGGCTCCTATACTGTCGATTACGCCGACGATTTCCGTTACGTTGATCCGATTGACGAGAGCGTCAGCGAAAAGCAGGGCATCCGGATCGGTTTTAAGGATGGATCGCGGATTGTTTACCGCCTGTCCGGCACCGGCACTGAAGGGGCCACACTGCGGGTTTACATTGAGGCTTATGAACCTGATCCCGCCAAGCATGAGCTGGACACCCAACAGGCGCTGGCGGAGTTGATCAATATTGCCAACAGTCTCGCTGGCATTCGTGAGCGCACTGGGCGGAACGAGCCAACGGTGATCACCTGACTAGCGATTAGAAATGTCCGTAGGGCGGATTAGATAATAGCAAAGGGGGAAGTCAATCCCCCGAATCCCGCTCGTTTCCAAGAGACTAATGGAATGGTCCGCCCCGCTCCCCCAATGAGCCAAAAGCGGGCGCACTCAGTAATGTTGTCAATCACCCTATAAAGATACCTTGGGTATTTTCATAGTAAGCGTTCACCTCCCTCCTTTTTCAAAGGGGGGAAATGAACGCTTACACTTTAAGGAAGCCATTACAACTTGTTTGAACCAAACACATACTACCTATAAAGACGAACGTAAGACGTTTGCTTAGCTCGCTGGAGGCTGCCTATTGTCTTGCTTGCCGTTATCCCTACATTCCGGGTCATATAGTCAAACAGTTTTATGTTAATTGATTTTCATTAAACAAATTATTGAAATTAATTGAAAATTTGTAAACTAACCCAAAACGGTTTGACTATAGCTATTCACTACAGCGGTACACGGTGCGTACCCTACTCTTGAATGATCGGTATCAACGTCGTCGATGTAGGGTACGCACCGCGTACCTCGGAATGCAGGCTAAACAGGTTGCCAGACTATAAAACACCTCTTGGAGCGTACTGAACACAGGACCAGTCATGCAAAGCACCGAATCCGCGCCGGCGACAAATCAACTGGCTCTCAACGAACGCACCCAGCATTTGTTGAGGGCGCTGGTTGAACGCTACATTCGTGACGGTCAGCCGGTTGGATCGCGGACGCTGGCGCGCGATGCCGGCCTGGATTTGAGTCCAGCCACCGTGCGCAATGTGATGGCGGATCTGGAAGATCTGGGCTACCTGCGCGCCCCGCATACTTCCGCCGGTCGCGTGCCCACTGCCCGGGGTTACCGGTTCTTCATTGATGCGTTGCTGCGCCTGCGGCCTCTGGATCATCAGGAAGTGGAAATCCTGCGCCGCCACATCGGTCAACCGGTGCAAAGCAGCGCTGATCTAGCGCGATCCGTTTCAAATCTGCTGTCCGGGGTCACCCGGTTAGCTGGAATTGTCATGCTGCCCCGCCGTAATGTAGTCACCCTGCGCCACGTAGAGTTTTTGCCGCTGTCCGAAACCAGAGTGCTGGCGATCCTGGTGCTCAATACCCAGGAGGTGCAGAACCGTATCATCCAGACGCGCCGGCCCTATAGCGCCGGGGAGCTGCAACAGGCGGCGAACTATTTGAACGCCCAGTTTGCCGGCCAGGAAATTCAGCAGGTGCGGGGAGCCTTGCTGGGGGAACTGCGCGAGGCCCGCGACAGCCTCGACCGCCTGATGCAGACCGTCATGGAAATGGCGGAACAAACCTTTGAGACAGCGCCAGATGGCGAGGATTACGTGGTGGCCGGCCAGACCCATTTGATGCAATACACGGACCTGTCCGATCTCGACAAGCTGCGGCAGTTGTTTGAAGCGTTTAATCACAAACGTGATTTATTGCACCTGTTCGACCAGTGTTTGCATGCCGAAGGCGTGCAAATCTTCGTTGGCGAAGAATCCGGTTTCGAGGTATTGGAAGGTTGCAGTGTGGTCACAGCCCCGTACAGCGTAGAAGGACAGGTGCTGGGCGTACTCGGCGTCATCGGCCCGACGCGAATGGCTTACGATCGAGTGATTCCAGTGGTCGACGTGACTGCGCGATTGCTGGCGGCGGCACTGAACGACCATGCCTGATGGGCCAGGCCGCTATGGCAATAGATCCGCTTCCCTACTCCTCAAAGCCAGCAAGTCCCAATGTCCCACAGTTAATCGCGAATTACCCGATTCGATCAAATCGCGCCGCCGCGCCGCCCATTGATCCAGCCAATCTGTTGCATCAGGCGCGATCTCACGGACCGCGGTAATCCAGCCCGCCAATAGCGTCGCCTGTAGCGTTATTTGCTCAGGCTCCAACCGCCAGGGACTGGGACATAACTCGACTTGATAATCCAAGCGTTCCAGCATTTTCCCGAATTCGGGAGCGGCCCGCGGCCCCAGCGCCGGGCCAAAGCCCTTGTCAGTGCGCTGGTGGCGATTGATCCACCCACGGACCCTCTCGTCACCCTCTAGCGCAGGTTCCCAAACAATGGTTCCATCATAGCTCAGTACAATGAACACCACCGCCTGGGCGACCCGGCAATGCTGAGCCAATTGACCCAGCCAGTCTGCCGAGACCAGATCAATCAGCGCGGAAGCAGTCACCAATTGCACGCTCTGAAAATCCAGCGACTCCCAATCAACCAAATTCAGGCACTGTCGCTCAACCTGCCAGAAAGCATTTGATGAGCCGCTATTGCCCTGAGCTAATAGCGCTGGATCATGATCAACCAGCCGCCAGTGCTGTTCGCCGCCCAGCAAAGGCGCGAGAAAGCGGAAATTAGCGCCGGTTCCACTGGCCAGATCCAACGCTGCAAGCGTATCTAGCTGCTCCCGCCATTCAAGCAACCGGGCCGTCAATTCCACATTACGCGACGCCGCATCTACTGGTTCACGCAGCGCCAGCCATTCTGTGGAAAAGTTGCTTATTTTGCACTCTTGGACCCTGATATCCTCAACGGTCTCTCCATGCATGTGACGCCCCATGCCCTGAATACTCTACAACAACTCATCAAACTGTTGATTCTTGTTCGGGATACATAAAACCTTGACGCCTGATACCTACTCCAGCAACGCCGCCACCACCGCATCGCCCATCGCCTGGGTACCCACCGCCGTCATTCCGGTTGCCGTAATGTCCAGGGTACGCAAACCCTGATCCAATACCCGGCCTACAGCGTTCTCAATCCGCTCGGCCAGTTGTGGCTGATTCAAACTGTAGCGCAACAACATCGCTGCGGATAGAATCGTTGCCAATGGGTTAGCCATACCCCTACCAGCGATGTCCGGCGCAGAACCATGAATCGGCTCATACAAGCCTTTGCCATGCGCATCCAACGAGGCTGAGGGCAACATGCCAATTGAGCCGGTCAACATGGCGGCGCAATCGGAAAGAATGTCGCCAAACAAGTTGCCGGTGACGATCACGTCAAACTGTTTCGGCGCACGGACCAGTTGCATGGCAGCGTTATCCACATATTGATGAGACAGAGCGACATCGGGATAGTCCTTCGCCACCCGGATCACGACCTCCCGCCATAACTCCGAAGTTTCCAGCACATTGGCCTTATCCACCGAACAGACCTTGCGCTGGCGCTTGCGAGCGGCTTCAAACGCAATCCGGGCAATCCGTTCGACCTCGGATTCCCGATACGTCATAGTGTTAAACCCTTCCCGTTCACCGCTTTCCAGGGTGCGAACACCGCGCGGCTGGCCGAAATAAACGCCGCCATTCAGTTCACGGACAATCAGGAGATCCAGGCCAGCGACGATCTCGGATTTCAGCGCCGAAGCCGAGGCCAATTGCGGGTAGAGCAGCGCTGGGCGCAGGTTGGCGAACAATTGCAGATCGGCGCGAATCGCCAGCAAACCGCGTTCCGGGCGCAAAGGCCGGTCAATTTGCTCCCACTTCGGGCCACCGACCGCGCCGAGCAAAATGGCGTCGGCATTCCGAGCCTGGCGGCGGGTGGCCTCAGGATACGGGTCGCCCAGTTCATCGACCGCGCAACCGCCCAGCAGACCGTATTCCAGCGTCGCGTCCAAGCCGCATTCCTGGCGCAGACACTCCAGCACTTTCGCCGCCTCGGCAATAATTTCAGGACCAATCCCATCGCCGGGGAGGATTAATATCTTATGAGTCATGACCGTTTCCGGATTTGAGGCTGTCAAGCAAAGAGCCAGGGAGCTTCCTCGCGCCGGCGAATCTCGTAGGCGCGAATCTCATCGGCGTG
>JAGRHQ010000193.1 GCA_020444905.1 Candidatus Competibacteraceae bacterium | reverse complement strand
GCACCAATTCCAAGGGCGAAACGGTCAGCATTATCGCTGTGATCAAAACCCAGGGCAGCGACACTAAACTTGTGGCGCAAATGCAGCCTTATTACGAAGCCAAGGGATTGTCGCGCTGGGAACTGGCGGGCAAGTCTGTGCCGCCGCTGGTGACCCAGATTGCCGATGGCGAAAATGGCGGCGTGATGATGAACGAGTTCCCCGGCATGTTCTTCCAGGTCATGCACGAAGCTTCCGGGTCGGATGTGCCGATGATGAACGCCACCGAATATCTCGAACATCTATTCGCGATGGGCATTAAGGAAAGTGATCTGCCCACTTTGCAACCGTTGCTCCAGAAGCGCATCTGGGAGCGGTTTAAACCGGGCGACGGTCCGGAGAAGCTGGAACAAACTATTGCTGAACTTAAAAAGGAAGACGGTCGTTTCCACATGGAAGGCGGCAGTTGGACCAATGATATTTCCTGGGTGCGCGGCTACGATAATGTCCTCGGTCCGATGGAAAAGGCCAGTTCGACCTTTTATGAAAAGGTGCTGAAACCGAAAGTGCCGACGACCGATCCACGCTATCGCAATGCGCTGTTCCATCTCATGTCCTCGCAGACCAGTTGCTACCGGTACTGGGGACAGGGATTGTGGACCGATTACGGTCGTGAAATCTGTCGGCGGGCCAGCGCCGTTGCTGAGAGCATTTAGCCACTCCAAATCATTCCATCGGGGCCGGATTTGGATTTATCACGATAAAAATACTGGATTAACGGAGATACGGTTATCCGCCGCATCCACCGCAATCCGCTCACAGGAGGAGGCTGAATCATGGCGGATACACTCTACCATGCGTTGGTGCTGAACCTTCATCAACCGCACGGTAATCTGGAACATCTGCTGCAGCACAATGAATGGGAAGCGCGGGAAATTCTGTTCGCTACGGATCGGATTCCCCGCTCGCTGACCGACTATCAGGATGTAGGCCGGGTCCACCTGGCCTTGTCGGCGACTTTGCTGGAAACTTTGACCCATTCGGATTTTCAGAGCCGGGCCTATGGCATCGTCGATTGCAGCGCGCTGATTTGGAGCCTGTGCAATAGCTCGGCGATCGACATGCTGGGCACCGCCTATTATCACCCGGTTATGCCACTGATTCCGCCAGCCGACTGGCCGGCGCAATTGGAGCGGTGGCGGGGATTCGCACGCCGGCTGTTCTATAACAGCGACTTCCAGGGATTCTGGCCGCCGGAAATGGGCTTTTGCATGGAGATGATCCCATTATTGCGGCGACTGGGTTATCGCTATGTCCTGGTGGACAGCGAACATGTCAAACCGGTGGAGCCGATGCGTTGGGAAGATGTGCGCTATCGGCCACATATCGCGCAGTACGGCGGCGAGGAAATAACCGTTATTGTGCGTGATCGCGATCTGTCGAACGCCCAAGAGTCAGGCATGGAGTTTGAGTGGTTTGACAAGGAAGTCCGGGAACGCACTAAGAATTGCAACTTCCCGCCCTTGGTGACGACCTGTAGCGATGGCCAGAATGGCGGCTGGTTCCGTAACGTCACGCCAGGCAGCAACTTCTGGGATGCGTTCTACAAACCGCTCATGGAAAAAGCGCGAACTGGAGCGGGCGCTATTCAACCGGTCTTTATCAAGGATTATCTGGACCAATTCGGCGCACGGGGCGAGGTCACGGTCGGGCCGGGCGCCTGGAATACCGGTTGGCATGACGGCAGTGATTTTGTGCAATGGACTGGAACCCAGGCGCAGAAAGATGCGCTGACCCGGGTGGACGAGGTCAGCCAGGCGATACACGGCGCACTGAGCAACGCTACGAATATCGGTTCGCATAACCCGGAATTGCTGACTTTGTTGGAGGAAGCGCGCTGGCGGGTCCTGCGGGCGGAAACCAGTTGCAACTTCTTTTGGGGCGACGCCTGGGTGATGCGTTGTCATTCTGATCTCGACCAGGCCTGTGAGTGCCTGGAGCGGGCCAGCGCCTGTTTTAATTGAAGCGAGCAGCGAGTAGCGAGTAGCTTCTCGTTACTTGCCGCTCGTTTCCTTCTACAGCATGGCTTCGATGGCATCCCGCAGTTTTGGCATGTCTAGCAGCCCGAGCCGGTAATGCACGATCCGCCCTTCGGGCGAAATGAGCACCGTGGTTGGCGTAACCTGCACATTATCGAACTCGCGGGCAATGCGTTCCTCGCTGTCCAGCACGATGGGATAAGGAATCCGGCGCTGCTCGGCCATTGCCCGCACTTGTGCGGGCGGATCATAAGCCATCGCTACGCCGACGATTTCCAGTCCTTTGGGGTTTAAGTCCCGGTATAACTCGATCAGCTGGGGCATTTCCTCGATGCAGGACGGGCAGGTCGTGGCCCAGAAGGTTACCAGCACGGGCCTGCCGCGCAACTGTTCCAAGGTCAGGGTGCGTCCGTCCAGCGTTGTTCCGACCAGGGGCGGCGCTTCGCGCAGACCGGCGGGCATGAACCAGATCGCGGCGAAGACGAGAATCACGATCAGGGCGATGCTGGCAATGAGCATTTCTTTGTTGAGCTTCACGAAAAAATCTCCTGCGATCGATCATTGAATGGCGTTCCTCAGTTTACGCGATGAAACCGACGCCAGACCATTTTTTCCAACTCTACCAGTGATAACAACGCCAGTCCCGCCAGCGCTACAAGCATCCAGTCGACAATACTAATCGGCGTAGTACCCAATAGATATTGCAGGGGCGGTAGATAGGTAAACGCCAGTTGTATCACCAACAGGATGCTGACGGTCACCAGCACCGGGCGGCTGCCTAGCAGACCTTCTCGCGACAGGACCGGATGGTAGAGATAACGGCTGTTGAACAGATAGAAAGCCTCATTGACCACCAGGGCGTTGACTGCGACCGTGCGGGCGGTTTCAAGCGATGCGCCCTCCGCAGTTTGCCACAGGAACAGGGTTAGCGGCGCGATCACGACCAACACCGACACAAAGACGATTCGCCATAGCATGAAGCCATTGACCAGCGGCTCTTCGGAATTGCGAGGCCGCCGTTTCATCACATTCGCTTCGGCGGGTTCAAACGCCAGCGCCAGTGAGAGCGTTACAGCGGTGACCATGTTGACCCATAGAATCTGCACGGGCGTGATCGGCAGCGCTAATCCAAATAGAATTGCAGCGATGATCACCAGCGCCTCGGCGCCATTGGTCGGCAGGGTGAACAGTAATGCTTTGCGCAGATTATCGTAGACCGTGCGGCCTTCCTCAACGGCGTGCGTGATCGAGGCAAAGTTGTCATCGGCCAACACCATCTCCGCCGCTTCCTTAGCGGCTTCAGTGCCTTTCAGGCCCATCGCGATCCCGACATCGGCGCGTTTGAGCGCCGGCGCATCGTTGACCCCGTCACCGGTCATTGCGACGACTTGATGACGGTCTTGCAGAGCGGCGACCAAGCGCAATTTATGTTCAGGACTGGCGCGGGCATACACGTCGGTATCCAGCACCCGCGTGCGCAGTGCGGTATCGTCCAGCGCCTCCAACTCCGGACCGGTTAAAACGTCTTCTCCATTGCCGATGCCGAGTTGGGTTGCAACCGCCCGCGCAGTCGCACGGTGATCGCCGGTGATCATTTTGATTCGGACGCCAGCCTCCTGGGTCCGGCGCACTGCCTGAATGGCTTCCTCGCGCGGCGGATCGCTGATGCCCATCAAACCCAATAGGGTCAAGCCCGCTTCGACATCGGCGAAGGTTAATTCCCGCTGGATGTTGGGAACCGGTCGAACGGCGATGGCCAGCACCCGTTGCCCTGCCGCCGCCAAGGCTTCGATCCGTTCCCGCCACTCGTCGGGACACAGCGGCTGCAGTCCTTCAAGATGTTGCTGGTCAGCGCACATATCCAGGATGCATTCTGGCGCGCCTTTGACGTAGATGACGTGTTCGCCGTGATGATCATGATGCAGGGTGGCCATGAAGCGATGTTCGGATTCAAAAGGAATGCTGTCGAGGCGCTGGAACCGCGCCTTTTCATCGACGGGATCAAGCCCCGCTTTTAACGCCAAGGTCAGCAGCGCGCCTTCGGTGGGATCGCCTTCCATGCGCCATTCACCCTTGCGTTCGTACAACGCCGCATCGTTGCATAGATGAACCGCGCGGGCGATATGCTGCAAGTCAGTCGCTTCTCTAGGGTTAATTGCAGACGCTTCGTTGGTGAAACCGCCGGTGGGCGCGTAACCCACGCCGCTGACCTCGAACAGGCGATCGGGGGTTATTACGCGCTGCACGGTCATTTCATTGCGAGTCAGGGTGCCAGTTTTGTCTGAACAAATAACGGTGACTGCACCCAAGGTTTCCACAGCGGGCAAGCGGCGGATGATCGCGTTGCGCTGAGCCATGCGCTGAACGCCGATGGCCAGGATAATGGTCATGATCGCAGGTAATCCTTCGGGAATCGCCGCCACTGCCAGGGCTACGGCGGCGATGAACATTTCCTGCATGGACTGGCCACGCCAGAACACGCCAGCGACGAAGGTGAAACTTGCAATCAGCACAATGGCGAGACTCAACCAGCGCCCAAATTGGGCGATCTGCCGCAGCAACGGCGTGGCGATTTCCTCAACCTGTTCCAACAGGACGCTGATCCGTCCGATTTCAGTCGCTTCACCGGTGGCCACCACCACGCCTGCGCCCTGGCCATAGGTGATTAGCGTGCCGGAATAGGCCATGTTGGTGCGATCGCCGATCGCGGCTTCGGCAGGAACAGGATGGCATTGCTTGCCCACCGCCTCGGCCTCGCCGGTCAGGATCGCTTCCTGAATGCGCAGATTGCGGATTTCGATCAACCGCAGGTCGGCAGGCGCTTTGTCGCCGGATTGCAGCAGCACCCAGTCGCCGGGAACCAATGCCTCGGCGGAAATTTCCCGGCGCTGGCCCTCACGCAACACCATGGCGCGAGGCGATAACATCTTACGGATAGCCGCCATCGCCGATTCCGCCTTGCCTTCCTGCACGAAGCCAACCATAGCGTTGATGATGACCACTCCCAGAATGACGGCGGTGTCGACGCCATGCCCCAGGGTGGCGGTAATCGTGGCGGAAACCAGCAACAGATAGATCAATACGTTGTGGAATTGCAACAGAAAGCGTATCACGGGGCCGCGCCGTTGCGGAGCATGTAGCCGGTTGGGGCCGCAGGCTGCCAGACGCCGGGCGGATTCTTCGTCGCTCAAGCCATTGGTGGTGGTTTGCAGTTCCTGCAAGACCTGTTCAGGAGTGAGCCTGTGCCAGAAAGGAGGGGTTGGGGAGGTCAATGCGTTCATGGGCAAGGCTCCTTGATCGCGGTAATTCCAGGATGTCAAAATACCGATTGCTTCATCCTGTTTGACCTTGATGCGGCGCAAAAAAGCCTTACGGCAATAGCAGAGTGGCTGATGCCAATGATCCAGCCCACGCATCTATTTGAACCTGCGAAAATTTCTGCGTCAGTTCACTAAAAAGGCAGTGTTAGATCGGTTTGCAATCCCAGCAGGATGCGACGGAATCGCTCCTGAATATCGGTCATTGCTTCTGCGTGATCGGCCTCGAAGCGCAGCACCAGACTCGGCGTAGTATTGGAAGCGCGCACCAGTCCCCAGCCGTGCGGAAATTCCACTCTTAACCCGTCCAAGGTAATGACTCGCGCATCCGGGCCAAAATCGGCTTGGCTTGTCAAGCTTTCTCCATAAAACGGAATGGTTCGCCCTCGGCCATCTCCAAGCGCAATTCCGGAGTGGTCAAGCCGGTCGGGTAGGCCGCGAAGAACTCGGTGCTGGAGCCGCGCTGCCCAGCCAGCAATCGGAGTAACCGGGCGGCGGCATAGAAGGCGTCATCGAACCCGAACCAGTCATCGGCATGCGCCAGATGGCCGGTGATCTCCCCGCCCAGCAAAGCGCCGGTTTCGCGCATCTTGGCCTTGATCAGCGAATGACCGGTTTTCCACAGAATCGGCTGGCCGCCTAACCGTTCGATCAACCGGGTGAGATGCCAGGAGCATTTGATATCATAAACAATCGCCGCGCCGGGATAGCGGGTCAGCACTTCTTCGGCCAGTGGCATCAAGAGCCGATCTGGCCAGATGATTTCACCGGTGTCGGTGACTACGCCCAGCCGGTCGGCATCGCCGTCAAACGCCAAACCTATATCGGCTTGATGTTCGAGCACCGCCGCCTGCAAATCGACCAGATTTTCCGGAATACTGGGATCGGGATGATGGTTGGGAAAGCGGCCATCGACCTCACAGTACAATTCCACAACCTCGCAACCGAGGGCGCGCAGCAACGGCGGCGCAGTGTGCGCAGCGATGGCGTTGCCGCAATCCACAACCACCTTCAGCATTCGAGGCAGAGGCAACGCTTCACTGACGCGGCGAATATATTCAATGCAAACATCCGCCGATCGCTCACCGCCGTGACCCTGACGTAGATGGCCGGTTTCGATGCGGCGGCGCAGGTCTCGAATCACTTCGCCATGCAGGGCAATCCGGTCAATAACGATTTTCAGACCGTTATAGTTGGGCGGGTTATGACTGCCGGTGACCATGACACCGGCGTGGGTATCATCAAGAGTGTGCGTGGCGTAATACAGCAAGGGGGTGGAGAGCGCACCCAGATCAATGACATCCAGGCCCGCTGCGCGGATGCCCGTCTTGAGCGCAGCGCAGAGCGCCGGACTGGACAATCGCCCGTCGCGTCCTACCGCGATG
>JAGRHQ010000192.1 GCA_020444905.1 Candidatus Competibacteraceae bacterium | reverse complement strand
TTCCTCTGGAGTATCGGCCATCAGTTCGCCCGGGACGAGGATATCGACGGTTTCCTTGGTCTTGAGCAAAGTGATTTCGAGCATACCCTCGGGAACGGTTGTGGTGTTTTTCCCGACGCGCCAGTAGGGCGTCCGCTTCGGTCGCTTCAGCGATGTTCTGAAGTAGAGGATGCCATTCTCCATGCGGAGTGATTCCAGCCCCCTGATCGTCAGGCGGATCATCAATGGGGCCGGCCATTCGTCTCCGATGCGGACCAGGGTGGCACGGCCAATCCCACTCGGGCTCGTGATCGTGAGTACCGTGGAAGCGTGTGTCGACGTCACGGTGGCGGCATCCTCCGCCTTCTTCAGTTCGACCTTGAACGGTGGATCGGGAAGCCCTGCAGAGGCGAGTGTGGCGCTAAAAGCCAACATGGCCACCATTTTCTTTATCATGATCCGAAATGAATGCCTACATCCGGCCACGATCCAGTCTCAATCGCCTTGCGCGATATTGCGACAACGAGTTTCGTGAAAGAAGGTCGAGGCGACCAGGGCCAGCGCCACGCCGCCCAGCATCAGGAAAAACCCCGCGTGATAATCGGCGGCGCTATACACGCGAACGCCATGGACCAGCGCGCCCGACCAGCGCCAGTCCATCACCCAGCCAAACAAGGGCTGGAGAATCGCCGCGCCCAGAAAGAGACCGGTATTCACCAGAGCAATCGCCATACCGGACAGCGCCGGAACCACCACCTCTTTTGCGCCGGCAAACGTCAGGATAAAGGACCCACAACTGAACCCCATCAGCGCAAACCAGGCCCCGCCCAACACGCCCGGCGTCCACAGATAAACGATACCTAACCACGCCAGTCCATACAGCAGCGTACCGGCCGCCAGGAACGGTTTGCGCCGCCCGACCTGGTCGGATAGCCAGCCACAACCGAACGCACCGGCGGCAAAACTGGCCAAACCAATGCTGGTGTACACCGAAGCCGCGGAGCGCTCCAAACCATGGAGATCGCGCAAAAACGGGATCGCCCACAAACCCAGAAACGCCAGCAGACTGCCGGTCATGCCCAGATTAATCCAGAAGCCCGGCCAAACCCGCCGGGTGGCCAGCACACCCCGTAGATCATGCCACCAGTGCTGCTGGCGACGGGCATGCCGGGTTTGGCCCTCCATTTCGCGAATGGAGGGAAAACCCGCATCCTCCGGCGTATTGCGCACCCCAAGCCACGACAACGCCGCCAGCGCCAGGGCCATCACGCCCAGCGCGATAAACACCGTGCGCCATGACCAGAGCGTCAGCACGCTGGCCAGAGGCCCCGCCGCCAGGAGAGCGCCCACATTACCCAGCAGAATGGTGAATCCGCTAATGAAGCCATAATCCCGGTCACGGAACCAGAGCGTGTTGCTTTTCATCAGGCCCACAAACACCACGGACACCCCGAGTCCCACCAGGGCGCGCCCGATCGAGGCCTCCCAGAAGGTTCCCGCCAGGCCAAAGACGATAGAGCCCATGCCGGACACGAGGTTACCCAGCGTGACCGAGATACGCGCCCCCAAGGTATCAGCTAACACGCCCGCCGGAATCTGCATGGCGGTATAAAGGTAGTAATACGTGGCCGCGAGCGATCCCAGCGCCGCGCCGGTGGCTCCAAAGGCCCGCATCAGATCGGCAGAGACCACCGCCGGGGCCATCCGCTGGAAGAACACCAGAATGTAAGCCGCCGCCAAAATGGCGTAAATGGACCCGCGAACGCGCAGGAATTGCGCATGATTGAACGCCTTCCCTTCTGGCTGGCGTGAAATCGGGGGAGAAACGTCAACCGTCATTCAAGTCACCACCAAAAAGGGTTTGCGATACCGGTTATTTTTTATCACTTCGATCAGTGACCGTTTTCTTCAGCGGACTGCGACAACGAAAGCCACGCCGACCACCGCGCATAAAGGGCAACCGTGTTCCAATTCAATTCAAAGAACACCCGCCCAGTTTCTGGGCGAAGACCCTTGCGCAGCAGATACCGTCCGTCATCAGGCAGGAAGCGGGCGGGCATGGGAGACGCGGGCGGACGGTTTCCAGTAAAGTATAGACGCCACAATCGGTCGTGGCGTGCTGGGTGATCGTTATGGAACTCCTTCTTTTCATCGGTGGGCAGGCGTCCGGCAAATCCACGTTCTATCACCAGCGGTTCCGGGATACGCATCTGCGGATCAATCTGGATAGGTTACGAACCCGTCATCGGGAGGCGATCCTGCTGGAGGCCGGGTTGCGCATGAAACAGCCCTTGGTGGTGGACAATACGAACCCGACCGTCGAGGATCGGGCGCGCTACATCGCGGCGGCGAAAGCGGCGGGATTTCGGGTGGTGGGCTATTATTTTGCGCTGCGCCTGGAGACGGCCTTGCAGCGAAATGTTCAGCGGGCAGGTCGGCAATGCATTCCAGAGAAAGGGGTGCGGGCCACGTATCGGCGCTTGCAACGGCCCACCTGGGCGGAAGGCTTCGATGCCTTGCACGCGGTGCGGGCGGTCGGTGGGGAGCAGTTTATCGTGGAGGGGTGGCGGGATGCGCTTTGATGATTTGGATCGACGGCTGCGCGTGTATGAGACCGCCCACGATCACTGTGCGTTGCCGGGTCTGTATTTGGTTGCTCGGCTGGACGGGCGGAGCTTCACGCATTTAACGCGGGAGCAACAGCACTTTGCCGCGCCGTTTGACGAACGGTTCCGGGATTTAATGATCGCGACCGTGCGCCACCTGATGGACTGTGGGTTTCGCGTGGTCTACGGCTACACACAAAGCGACGAGATTTCGTTGCTGTTCCATCCGGACGAGGACAGTTTCGGGCGGAAGTTGCGCAAATGGCTGTCGATCCTGGCGGGCGAGGCCAGCGCCTGCTTTGCGCTGCGCTTGGGATCCCTGGCGTGCTTCGATTGCCGTATTTCGCAGTTGCCGACGCTGGAGAACGTCGTGGACTACTTCCGCTGGCGAAGCGAGGACGCGCACCGCAACGCGCTCAACGCGCACAGCTACTGGGCGTTGCGCCGGACCGGTCTGGACGCCCGCGCCGCGACGCAGGCCCTGCTCGGGCGCTCGGTGGCGGAGAAAAACGAGTGGCTGTTTCAGCACGGCGTGAATTTCAACGAATTGCCCGCCTGGCAGAAACGCGGGATGGGCGTGTACTGGGAGACCTGGGCCAAACCGGGTCAGGATCCCCGGCGCGGTGAGACGGTGACGACCACTCGCCGCCGGCTGATCGTGGATCAGGAATTACCCCGGGGCGAGGCGTATGATGCCTTGATCCAGCGGTTGGCGCGGCCCGACACCGCCTGACTCGCGAACGCCTCATCGATATCACCGAAGTTTGGGTCCTGTAAATTTTCCTGTGATGGCAAGGGTTCGCTGGACAAGACCTGATCGCTAACCGGTTGTTTTAATTAAATTAAATCCGCGCTGGCTGACCTACTCGCCGTTTCGACCACAGAAAAATGCCTCCTATGAATTTCCTGTGATGAAATCTCAGCGTATACTGATTCTCAAAGCAGTTCTCATCTAATTGATCATCGAGGTCATCATCAATGGCGACTATTGAACTCATTTTACGGGATGATAATAATCAAATTATTGGTCAAAGATCTTATAAAAAATACGCATTAAGTTTTAATAATCAAACGGTTCACAATATCGAGGGCGCGGTTGATGAATTTAAGAATCTTGCCCTGTCGGATATTCAATTAGACTTGTTAGAAGCCGCACAGAATTCATTTATTCAAGATAAAAAAAAGAATTAGTCTGTAATGGTAAGATGCCGGTGACGATCAAGACCCTCCACGGTCGAATCCATTTCAAAGTTCAGAGATTTATCGATACCACAAACGCTATCGATCAGGAACAAAGCTATTTTGATCTCACGGGGCAATTTCCAGAGGTCTATATTACACCGAGATTACAAGAATTAACCGCACATTACAGCACACTCTTAAGTTATAAAGAAGTTGATCATTTAATTGTCAGAATGACCGGAGAAAAACAAATTAGTGACCAGAAAGCGTGGCAGATTGTGAATGATAAAGCCGTAGAAATCAGTCAATCTTGGCAAACGCAAACAGAAAAGACGCTGAATGATCCCCAATGGTCATTTCCAAAAATTCAGGAAGACATTGATATTTATGACCCCACAAGTCGAGAAGTCCTGGTCCTGGAGGATGCCATTCAAGTTCGTGGGCAGAAAGAAAATCGTGTTCGCAAACAATCTGTTAAAGAAGATCAAGTCGAAGATTCGGTAGAAAATCCGCCAAAAGCAGCCAAAAAAGAAAAATCGCCTGCGGTCTTCACGAATATCGCCATGCTCCAAAAGAAAAACCAGGAATTTGAATTTATTGTGGCACCTATTGATGAAAAAGGGCAAGAAACGGTTTCCTTCCCTGATCGGTTAAAAGCTCGCGTGATCGAAGAATATCACGACGAAGAAAAACCGCTCCCTGTTGTAGCGATCACGGATGGTGCAAAAGTCATTCGCCAACATCTTTATGCTGTTTTTGGCCTCGTACTCATCATTATCCTGGATGGGTATCATTTAGGTAAGAAAGTCCGTGAGTTAATGAGTATGATTGCTCAAAACAAGGAAGAGAAAGCGATCCATCTAAAGTTTATCTTTCATCATTTGTGGGTGGGTCAAGTAAGTACGGTTATCAACTATCTGGAAACCGAAGTGAAACCAAAAAATCCAGAAAAGCATCGTGAACTGATTAATTACTTGGACAAGCATCGAAATGAAATTATTGATTATCGACGCCGGAAAAAAGCGGGTAAAATGATCGGTTCTGGTTATATCGAGAAAGGTTGCGATCAAGTAATTGGTCATCGCCAAAAGAAGAAAGGGATGAGTTGGCGGGAAGCGGGAAGCCGGAGTCTCGGCATTTTACGGGTTGCAGAACTCAATCACGAATGGAACCACCTCTGGTTTCCTGACGAAGCCGCTAATGATTCGGAGCCGCTACCGCTCGCTGCCAATTCGTAGGGCGCCATCACAGGAAAATTTACACGAGGGAAGTTTGTCGATATCACAATAAGCATGAATCGTCACCCTCAATCTTCTACAAATAATCGACAAAATATTGTCCTGCAATTGGGCAGCGCTGAATCTGGGTCATAGAGGGTTCTGGCGTTTCCTTAAGAAGCGCACTCACCTCGTAAACGGTATAGACCCAATGCTCCTCACTGGCGATCACCACGAGGATGTTGCGCGGTCCCGGCGGATTTTTACCCTGCATCCGAGCATTCTCACATGCGCCTTCCGGTGAATCCGCCGCGCCGATCCACAGCAGCGACGGATCGCGGGCAAGCACGGCGTAAAGGGTCATGGCGATGCCTCGTTCTTTTGCGCATTCCACGCGCCCCCTTTCCGCTCGATCAAGGGGCGGACTCGTCCGAACGCGCGACGGCCACCCTGCGTCAGAAACTGCCGCAGGACCGCCCGGTTTTTCCTCCGCAGGCCCCAGAGGATCACGCCCAGGCTCAGCAGGAGGAGGCCGGCCCCCAGGAGAGCGGCGCCGTAGGTCAGCGTGGGCGCATTGAACGCCGTGATGGCATTGTCTGGACGCAAGATGCGCGCAGCAACCTCTTGAAGCTGGGACGCCGTCACCGCCTCAAGCCGATCTTCAAAATTCAGAAACCGGCCGTAGACATCGAGTTCAGCCAGAAGACTGACAAAGTAGTCCGCCATGTCCCCGTTGGTTTCATTCCCCTGCGCGTAGCCCAGCAACAGCCCGCGTTTCAGTTCCTCGACCGTTTCGGGCGACAGCCCCTCGTGCGCCAGCTCGGTGAGGTCTTCGCGCAACGCGGCGGCGACCGCCTCTGTATTGGCGGGTGCGACATCCGTGGAAAGGTAGAAATACCCGGTTTGGGGATAGGTGGTCCAGCCGGTGCTCGGGGTATAAGACCAACCGGCCTGGCGGCGCAGCCGATCATAGAGGAAGCGGTTCAGGTATTCGCTGATGACCATCAGGACGGGAAAGTCTGCGGACAGGTAGCCGGCAGCGGGAAAGGCCATCTGCACGGTCGCCTCCGAACCCAACATCGGGGCCAGGGTGCTCTGCACGGTGATCGGGGCGGTGGGCAACCCCACGGTCCACGATCGGCGTTGGGGCGGAGGGGCGTCAGGCAACGCGCCAAAAGTCGCTTCCACTTGAGCAAGCAGTTCGGCGGCATCAAACCGGCCAACCGCCACCAGGGTCATATTGCCGGCCACGTAATAGCGCCGATAGAGTTCAAGCAGGCCGGCCCGGTCCGCCGAATCGACGCGTTCCATGCCCGGGCATTCGACCCCCAGGGCTTCGCGGATTTTGTCCGTACCCGACTGGCTGATGCCGTGCGCGTACAGCCCGCGCTGCAGCGCGGAGGCATCGCTACCCAGCTCGCGATGCACCGTCCGCTGCGCGCGGGCGAGGCTGACGTCGTCCAGCAAGGCGTCCTGGGCCAGTTCATGGAGCGCGGCGACGGCGTGCGGAGCATGCGGGCCGTAGATATTGATTTGATAAACGGTTTGATGCAGATCCGTCTCGGCATTACTGGAACCGCCCCAGTGTCTGATTTGCCGTTCCCAGGTGCCGGGTTCGGGATACGCCGCCGTGCCTTCAAACACCAGATGTTCCAACAGGTGCGGCCATTCGCTCTGGTCATACCAAATTGCGGTCAAAAAAGTATTAACTATAATAATCTCTCTAATGTCAATGTGAGAGATTATTATGCGCCCTC
>JAGRHQ010000191.1 GCA_020444905.1 Candidatus Competibacteraceae bacterium | reverse complement strand
CACGATCTGCGCGACTACAACGCCCAAGTGGATGTTTACGATCCCTGGGTCAATCCCGAGGAAGCCCGGCATGAGTATGGCGTTGAGTTGGTCAGTCAACCGCAAGCCGGGCATTACGACGCTATCATCCTGGCGGTCGCTCACCGGCAGTTTCGAGAACTGGGCGCTGAGGGCATTCGGGCGCTGGGCAAGCCGGGGGCGGTGTTATTTGACGTGAAATACCTGTTGCCTATGGGTTCAGCGGACGGGCGGCTATGAAAATCTTGGTGACTGGCAGCGCTGGTTTCATCGGTTCAGCGTTGTCCCGGCGACTGCTGGAGCGCGGCGATGAGGTCGTCGGTTTTGATAATCTCAATGATTATTATGATGTAAACCTGAAGCATGCGCGGTTGGCCCGATTACAAGCGTATCCGGGATTCACGGAGGTGCGGGCCAGCCTTGAGGACCGGGCGATGCTGACAGAGACGTTTGCCCAGCATTGCCCGCAGCGAGTCGTGAACCTGGCGGCTCAGGCCGGGGTACGCTATTCGATTCAAAATCCGCACGCCTATGTCGATTCCAATCTGGTCGGCTTCGTCAATATCCTGGAAGCCTGCCGCCATCACGGGGTCGAACATCTGGTCTATGCCTCGACCAGTTCGGTTTATGGCGCTAATACCCGAATGCCGTTCTCGGTGCATGACAATGTCGATCATCCGGTCAGCCTATACGCCGCGACCAAGAAGGCGAATGAATTGATGGCGCACACCTACAGCCATTTATACCGTCTGCCGACCACCGGCTTGCGGTTTTTCACGGTTTATGGTCCTTGGGGCCGTCCGGATATGGCGCTGTTTCTGTTCACTCGCGCCATTTTGGCGGGTGAACCTATTGATGTCTTTAATTACGGTCACCACCGGCGCGATTTCACGTATGTTGATGACATTGTCGAGGGAGTGATCCGGGTGCTGGATCGAGTGGCGACGCCTAATCCCGAGTGGTCCAGCGATGCGCCTGATCCCGCCACCAGCTTAGCGCCCTACCGACTCTATAACATCGGCAGTAACCGACCGATTGAATTAATGCGCTATATCGAAGTGCTGGAAGAGTGTCTGGGACGCAAGGCCACCAAAAATCTGTTGCCGATGCAGTTAGGCGACGTACCCGATACCTACGCTGATGTCGAGGCCCTGGTTGAGGATGTCGGTTACCAGCCCGATACGCCGATTGAGGAAGGCGTAGCGCGTTTTGTGGCCTGGTATCGGGAGTATTACCGGGTTTAGAGAGTCTTGCCGAATTTCATGCTGTCTCCAATCGCCGCCACACGCATGACCCGCTGCTGGTCTTGTCCAGCATTTCCAGATAGCGGACATGTTCTGCCTGTTCCTGGGTATCGGCGCGGAGCACCGGCAACGGCGAACGGTTGCGGGGCCGCGTCGTCCGTCGAGTCGACTCATGGCGTTGCGCCGTTGCCGCACTCTCCCGAATAAACAATGAATCCTGCTGGCGGGTCATCGCCAGATACACGTCGGCCAGAATCTCCGCATCCATCAGCGCGCCGTGCAAAGTGCGCTGCGTGTTATCGACATTGTAGCGCTTACACAATGCATCCAGGTTATTGCGTTGACCCGGATGGCGCTGCCGGGCTAACAGCAGAGTGTCCTCAACCTTGCAAAGATTCTCGATCAGAAGGTGACCGCGCCCACAGCGTTGCAACTCATGGTTGAGGAAACCCACGTCAAAAGGCGCGTTGTGAATAATTAATTCCGCATCCCGGACGAAGTCCAGGAATGCATCGGCGACATCGGCGAAACGCGGCTGGTTGATGAGGAATTCATTGGTAATGCCATGAACCTTGATCGCTTCCTCATCGATCAATCGATCCGGTTGCAGATACACATGAAAGCGTTGGTCAGTCGGTCGCCGGTTCAAGAGTTCCAGACAGCCGATTTCAATGACCCGATGCCCTTGATTGGGATCGAGGCCGGTTGTTTCCGTATCGAGGACGACTTGTCGGGTTGGCATATCAGTTCACCGCTGAAGTCATGGTCAATCGCGCTGGGGAAATCGCTGCCCGCGCCAGCGCGTCCACCCGCTCGTTTTCCGGATGCCCGCTATGGCCACGCACCCACTCCCACTCGACCTGGTGTGGAGTCAGCGCGGTTTCCAAACGCTGCCAAAGATCGATATTTTTGACCGGCTGGCGGTCGGTGGTTTGCCAACCGCGCCGTTTCCAGCCCGCCAACCATTCAGTAACGCCTTTCATCACATATTGGCTGTCGGTGCAAATCCGCACCCGCACCGGACGCTTTAATGCTTCCAGACCGTGAATGACCGCCAGTAGCTCCATGCGATTGTTGGTGGTCTGTGGTTCGCCGCCGGACAATTCCCGTTCCTTCCTTTTATAACGCAACAACGCCCCCCAACCACCCGGTCCGGGGTTGCCAGAGCAGGCGCCATCGGTAAACAATGTCACCTGCTCGCTGGAGAAATCTGCGATTGCATCGTTCAATTTGTTTGCTTTCCCTACGTTATGACAAATTTTCTGGGTGAATTCGAATGCCGGCTCGACGCCAAGGCTCGAATGGCCCTGCCCTCCGCACTGAGAAAACAGCTTCCCCCAGAAGCCGGAGAGCGTTTTGTCATCAATCGTGGATTTGAGCAATACCTTGCGCTGTATCCATTCACCGAATGGCAAAGAATCACCGCTGAACTTAACCGGCTCAACCTGTTCGTCAGGAAAAATCGTGAGTTTGTCCGCTATTTCCATCGGGGCGCAACCGAACTTGAACTGGATAGCCATGGCCGTTTATTGCTGCCCCGGCGACTGCTGAGCTATGCCAGCATTCAGGACGCCGTGATTTTACTGGCCTACGCCAACCGTATTGAATGCTGGGATCCGACCCTGTACGAAAACCTGTTGTCCGATGAGCCGGCTGATTTCGCTCGGTTAGCCGAGGAAATTATGGGGAATGCGGATCATCCAGAGCAAGAAGGATTGCCAGGGTTCGGCCAGTTCCCGTTGATGCCGCCGGATTCGCGGCATTAAGTTTGGACAAATCGGCTTTGCTCAACTCACGGCCCCTAGCGTCAGCACGTAACCTCCTGCAACCAGCAGTTCACCCGGTTTCGCCTCGGTTGCGGTATTCACGCCCGGCGTCAGTACATCGAGCAGATCGCCGGACGGCGTCAACCGGTAAACGGGCATGTTCTGGCTTTCCAGTTGCGCCCACCAGTCATCGCGACGCACTTGCAGGCGCAGGTGACGGCGCGACAGGCCCAGATATTCGGCGCTAATCCCCACGGTTTTGGCCGGGCTGCCGTCCCAGCGTAACGACCGGGGGTCCGCCAGCAGCCGTGGAGCGATGTCCGCTTCCGAACCGCGTCCAAAGCTGACGGCCCGTTCTCGCGGCACGGGCAGCGTTAATGGCGTAGGCAGACGCAACCAGCCCAGATAATGCGCGGTCATCGGGCCAGGAACGCCATACAGTTCCAATTCCAGTTCTGGAAAAGGTCGCCATACGCTGGGTAAATCCAGCGGCGTCGACAATCCCGCGACTTCGCCAAACACCTGATCAGCGCTGTCAATGCGCAACCAGGCCACCGCCTCCGGATGATGGTCCGGCGCCAGGCTACCTGCCCGGTTGAAGCTCAGTCGCCAATCGCTGATTCCAGCAGACGCATAGGTCGACAGGCGTTGCAAGGCGACTCCAGACACTTGCAGAGAGGCAGCCGGTCGTCGGGGAATCCAGGTCTGTTGATCTACTGCTGGCGCGGGCAACGGTAGCAGCGGGTGCGGAGTGGGAGGCTCCAGGGGGTTTTCAGGTTCATCCTCCCTCCCTGTATCTTCTACTATCAGGGAGGCGGGCGTGTTGACTGACGATGAAGCAACGACTGGCTCCTCAAACTCGACTGGGATACCGAAAACCGGTTCGCGACGTCCCCAAGGGTCGATCCGGGGATAATCCTCGTCGGGTGATAACCGTTCAGTCCCCTCCTTTGGCAAAGGGGGGTGATGGGGGATTTTGGAGCCGTCACCCGTGCGAAATCCCCCCCGGCCCCCCTTTTTCAAAGGGGGAAGGTGAACGTCTACGTTGGGTGAATTCACGTATTCCACCGATTCCACAGCGGATTCTGACGGCTCCCTTTCCGGGGCCTCCTCGGGTTCATCATCAGGTTGCGGGAGCGACAGCGTTTGCTGGACCACCGGCTCCCGTTTGACGGGTGACTCCTCAACGCCGGACAATGCCGCGACCCATAACCGTAAACCGCGACCCCGCCGATCGCGCGCCAGAAAGCGACCGCTACCATCTCCGGTCACCGTCAGACACGCCGGTGGTTCCGCCACTACATCCACGGCGATCGGCGGCCCAGGCCGTAACATCAACAGCACGGATTCGCCACTCATAAAAGGCCAGGCCGTAACCGCCATACTGCTGGCCCGCCGGTCGCCATTTAACAACGTCAAGCGCTGACCGGGATAGATCAGTCCCAGTTGCCGCCATTCACTCTGGCCATCGGTCGCCGCATCGATGCGGAACAAGGGGCTTTCGCCATGCGCCGGAATGTGGATCGCCCGACCGAACAGAAATTGCACCTCGCCAGGCCGTAAACTTGTATCTGGCTCCACCTGGTAGCGAATCACAGTCTCTTCGGCCAGATAGCGGCCCAGTTCCTGCTCGTGCAAACGTTGCAATTCGCGCAGCAGCGCACGCCGCCCGAAACTGTCCTCCAACCGGTCATCGCGGATGTAATCGCGTTCAGGAATTCGGATGATGATCTGGCTGTAGCGGGTTTCCTTACGTTGACGGGCGCGGGGGGTGCGGGGATGGCGCTTGAGCGCTTCCATCAGGCATACGCCTTCCTGCCCACCGCGAACCCGCTCCCAGAGCAGTTCGGCGTTGAAGACGTCCGGAACCTTGCGCAGAGTCGCGCAAATCACATAGTCGGATGCAACCAGCGCATCAAGATGGGTGGCCATGATTCTCTCAATCGTAAGCTGGGCGTCAAAATGGATTCGATTCGTCCCTGTCCGACCGGGTTCGCAACCAAACCCGCATGAGGTCCGCCGCAGGAGCGCCAGGGTCTTTTTTCAAAGGGTGGATCAGACCGCTTCCAGCCTCGGAATCACCTGGGCCAGCAACAGCTTAACCCGGTCCATACCGCTGGCCAGATTCCGTTCGATTTCCGCCATGGTGATTGGCCCGGATGACTTGCCCGCCGCCCAGTTGGCCACCACCGCGCAGGCGGCGTAGGATAAACCCAACTCGCGGGCCAACGCTGCTTCCGGCATCCCCGTCATGCCGACCATGTCGCAGCCATCCCGCTCCATCCGGCGGATTTCCGCCGCCGTCTCCAGGCGCGGCCCCTGAGTTGCGCCATAAGCGCATGATTCATGAGCAGTCATCCCCAGGTCGCGGGCGGCCTGAATCAGTTTTTCCCTGAGTGCAGAGCAGTACGGCTCGGTAAAGTCGATATGCGTGACCTCCTTCAGATTATCTTCGAAGAAGGTGCTATGCCGGCCCCAGGTGTAATCCACGATTTGATCAGGAAAAGCCAGCCTGCCGGGTTCCATGTCGGCGCGAATGCCGCCAACCGCCGCAGTCGCGAGCACCTGTTCGACGCCAATGTGATGCAAAACCCAGAGATTAGCCCGGTAATTGATCCGGTGTGGCGGCAAAGTATGGTGTTGGCCATGCCGGGACAGAAACACCACGTTCCGTCCGCTGAGTTCACCGTAAATCAACGGACTGGAAGGTTCGCCATAGGGAGTAGACAAGGTTTCCCGATGGGTGATCTTCAGGGTATCCAGAGTTGTGAGGCTAGTGCCTCCGATAATGGCGATCGTCGGCGCCATAGTGTGATACCTCGTTAGGCAGCAGTTATGCGCTCAATCACGAATCGCGTAGATCCCCGGCAGTTGCCGCCAATATTCTTTATAGTCCATGCCACAACCGAATACGTAGCGGTCCGGGATTTCCAGACCGATGAAATCGACCGTTAATCCTGCAACCTTCCGATCATGTTGCTTATTGACCAGCACCGCGCTATAGGTCTCCATCGCGCCTTGCCGACGCACTTCTTCAACGATGGCTTTGAGGGTATCGCCTTCATCGAAAATATCGTCGACCACCAATACGACCCGACCCTCTACAGCCGGACGTGGTTGGGCAATCCAGTCAATCTCGCCGCCCCGAGTGCCGCTGCGATAGCGGGTGGCATGCACATAACCGACTTGCAAAGGAAATGGCAAGCGCGCCAGGAGTTGCGCGGTGGGAATGAACGCGCCATTCATCACCATCAACACCAGCGGATCGCGCTGTTCCAGACGAGCGGTCACTTGAGTGGCCAAGCGATCCAGGGCGGACTGCACCTGTTCGGGCGAAAAGAGCCGCTCTGCATCGCGTAATACGACAAGCGCCTGTTCAGGGGTAATGATCGAGGACATGGCGAACTCCGAAAAGCAGAAATAGATGGCAAACGCCAGTTTAAGCCTGCTTCAAATCAAATATCCATTTCCAGCAGGGGCGACGCATCATAATCCTGAACCAGGCGAACGGCGCGTTGCCAGACGGGATTGTAATGCAACCGTTTGAGATTGGGACGGCCACGCCCATGCAGGCGGATCAACCGCACCTGACTCACCGGATCAGGCTTTAGACCCAAATGATCGAGAATCGCCACGGCAGCGCGGCGGTCATTGCAGGCCAGAGCCATATCGCAACCGGCCATCAACGCGGCCCGCGCCCGTTCCGGCGGGGTTCCGGCTTCCTGAGCGCCCGCCATGTCCAGATCA
>JAGRHQ010000190.1 GCA_020444905.1 Candidatus Competibacteraceae bacterium | reverse complement strand
CTGGATGAGTGGATTTACTTTCTCAAGCATGAAGAGATCAAGGAAAATTTCACCGCGCGAGGGTTGCAGGCAGCGCGGGAGAAACTGGACATTCTGAAACTACCTCCGGAGGAACGGGCGGCCTATGAACGCTATTCAGACGATCTGCATTATCAGGCGAGTATGTTCCTATCGTCGTATGGCGATGGGTTTCATGAGGGGCGCAAGGAAGGATTAGGCGAGGGCCTGCAACAGGGTTTGCAACAGGGTTTGCAACAGGGTTTGCAACAGGGTTTGCAACAGGGCCTTGATCAAGGGCGTCAGGAGGCCACTCTGGCGCTGGCCCGGAGCCTGATCGGCCTGCTCAGCGTCGAGGTGATTGCCGAGAAGACCGGGTTGAGTCAGGAGATGATTGAGTCATTATCCAGGGAGTAAGCGAGAATTCATATAAAAAATAACAACAATAACAATCATGTAGAACAATATATTACTGTAAAAAATCGTAAAGCAGTAGCAGTTTCAGAGTCTGAACGCTGATCGAGGATTTACCATGCTTCAAGGAATCATCACCCTCATTTTCGTCCTGCCGCTGGCCGCCGCTGTGTGGATTGGGCTGACGATCTTATTTGACCAAGCGCGCGGCGAAGCTCATGAACCGCACACCCGCCGGATTGCGTTGACCGCCAGCGCCGGTTCGCTGGCGGCAACGCTGGCGCTGATCGCTGCGCGGCTCGCGGGATGGTTGCCCGATCAAATCACCCTCGGCCACTGGCTCACCAGCGGCCATTATCAAATCCATCTTAACTTTATCGCCGACTCCCTGACGCTCGCGCTGCTGGCGATCACGACGCTGGGTTGCTTGCTTGTTACCCGATTTGCCGTGAACTACATGCACCGGGAAGCCGGGTTTCATCGTTTCTTCATGATCCTCAGCCTGTTCACCGCCGCCATGACCATGCTGGTTATGGCCGGGAATGCAGTGTTGACCTTCATCGGCTGGGAAGTTGCCGGATTCTGTTCCTATCTGCTGGTCTCCTTTTTCCAGGATCGCCCGGTCGCCGCCGGCAACGCTACTCGTGTCTTCGTCGCCAACCGGGTGGGCGACGCCGGGTTTCTGCTGGGCATCGCCTTATCGTTCCATTGGCTGGGCAGCGTGGATTGGTCCACGGTCAATGCAGCGGCGGCTGGCTTGGATTCAGGGCAAATCAAGATATTGGCCGGTTGTTTCCTGCTGGCGGCAGTCGCCAAATCGGCCCAGGTTCCGCTGGCGCCGTGGCTGGCGCGAGCGATGGAGGGACCAACGCCCTCCAGCGCGCTGTTCTACGGTATGGTCATGGTGTATGCCGGCGTTTACTTACTGCTGCGTTTACATCCCCTGTTCGAGCAATCGCCCCTGGTCATGGCGCTCATGGCCATGATTGGGCTGGCGACCGCGTTGTATGGGTTCCTGGCCGGATTGACCCAGACCGACATCAAGAGCGCGCTGATCTTCTCGACCACCGGCCAGGTCGGCTTGATGTTTCTGGCCTGTGGTTTGGGGTTTTGGCGGCTGGCGCTGGTTTATCTGTGCTGCCACGCCATTTTTCGCGGCTACCAATTTCTTACCGCCCCTTCGATTTTGCGCCAACTCCACGGCGACCGCACTCGCCCGGTATCCCACGTTCTAGCGCAACAACGGGGTGTCTATACAGCGGCGCTGCAACGCTTTTGGCTGGATGAAGTCGCTGACGCGCTAATCGTCCGTCCCGTACAACGGCTGGCCGGATTGCTGAGACACTTCGACGCGCGAGTGATTGATCGCGCCACCGGGTTGCCCGCGCCAGCCGTCAACGCCCTGTCCTCCATGGCGCAATGGGAAGAACATCATCTGGGTTCTGGACGCACCCTGGAGCGCGCGCCCAGCGCCATCGATCAGGAACCGGGTCTGGCGGGACGGGCGACGGAATGGGCGGCGGCGGCGTTCCACTGGGTTGAAGAACGCTTAATGCTGAAGACCGCCGGTCACGGGCTGGCGGTTCTGAGCCAGCGGTTGGGACAGGGGTTGAACCGGCTGGAACGCTTGATGGGCCGTTCCTGGATCGGAATAACCGTTGTGGCCGCCTTGCTGGCGACGCTCGCAGGCGTCAGCGGCATGATGACCAGCGCGGAACCCGGCCCCACATCCACCGGTTTTCCGCTATTAAGCCTGTTATTGGCGGTTCCCCTGACCGGAATGCTCGCCGCGTTTCGGACGCGCCAGGCGCACACCGCTTTTGCATTGGGCCTGGCCACGGCCGTCGTGGAATTGATGCTGACGATCCAGTTACTGAGCTATTTTCAGCCAGAGATTCCCGGCGCCCAGTTCGTTGAACAATACGAAATTCTGCCGTGGCTCGCCCTTCATCTGGGCATTGATGGCGTCAGCGTGCTGTTCCTGCCGCTGACGGCGTTGCTGACCCTGTTTGTGCTGCTGTACGCCCAGTCGCATCGCCAGCAGCAGGAACATCCCGGCGTGTTCGTCGCCAACCTTCTGGCCTTAGAAACAGTGTTGATCGGCATGTTCACAGCGTTGAACCTGCTGCAATTCTGGCTCTTCGCCCTTGCGGAAGTCATCCCGGCTACATTCCTGATTGCGCGCTATGGAACCAGCCCAGCGCGCGACCGGGCAGCGCGCTACTTCCTGCGCTTCATGCTCGGCGGTCTGGCGGCGCTACTGACTGGAATCCTGTTGCTAAGCTGGAATCATGCCACCGTGACTCATGCAGGATGGTCTTTCGCCTGGCCGGCTTTGCTGGAAACGCCGGTGGCGGCGGGTCAACAATCGCTGATCTTTATCCTGTTATTTGCCGGTCTGGCCGTGCGCTTGGCGTTGTTCCCCTTCCATGCCTGGCTGCCGATTGTAGCCCGACATGGCACGGTCGCGATTGGCATGGTGTTCCTGGTCGGCGTCAAGGTGGGCGTTTACGCCTTGTTGCGCTGGGTGTTCCCGCTCTTACCCGAGGCCGCCGGGCAATGGGATGCAGGCGTGATTGCGTTGGGCCTGGCTGGGATGCTCTATGGCGCGCTACTGGCTTTTCGCCAGAACGATCTACGGCGGTTGCTGGCGTTCGCCGTGATCAGTCAGAGCGGCGTACTGGTCGCTGGTCTGTTTTCACTGAATTCCGCTGGCCTACGAGGCAGTCTGCTGCTGGCTTTGAACCTGGGACTGGCCGCTTCCGGCCTGTTCATCGTCGCCGGACTGCTCTATCGACGTTTGGGGACAACGCGCTTTCAGCGATTGGGCGGTCTGTTTGAAACTGCGCCGTTGCTGGGACTGACCTTCCTGGTAGTGGTGCTGGGCAGCATCGCCATGCCGGGTACGCCTGGGTTTGAGGCAGCGCATCTGGCTTTGGAAGGATTGCTGGAAACCCAAGGTTGGGGGATCGCCACGCTGGCGGCGGCGGGCAATGTGCTGGCCGCCGGTTACTTGCTATGGGCGTATCAGCGCATCTTTCTCGCCCGCCATCCACGGGGCGCAGCGCCACTTCTCGCTGATCTCCGCCACCGGGAATTGCTGATGGCTGGCCTGCTCTGCGCGGTAATGATTGGCGTTGGACTCTACGCCGATCCGTGGATCAAACGCATTGGCGGTGCGGTGGATGCGACTGCGTATCGACTGGAGGCGGCCATCGGAGCCGATCTTTCGGTTCCTCACTGATAGAGGTTCCAAATATCAGGAGCCAAAATTTGCATAGCCCAAATTACAACCCAGACGAGCCAACAACGCTTCAGCGGCGGCATCCGGGGTCAGATGAACATCCAAATCGCGTAACTGAGTAACCCGCAAACCGGGATAGCCACAGGGATTGATACGGCTGAACGGTTCGAGATCCATGTCCACGTTCAAGCTGAGACCATGATAAGAACGGCCCTGACGAATGCGCAGACCCAGTGAAGCGATTTTAGCGCCATCGACATAAACGCCTGGCGCATCGGGCCGGGCTTGAGCCGTGATCCCATGCGCCGCCAGCAACTCGATCACCGACTGCTCCAGAGCCGTCACCAGTCCCCGCACACTGAGCCTCAACCGTCGCACATCCAGCAGACAGTAAATCACGACCTGCCCCGGACCGTGATAGGTGACCTGTCCGCCGCGATCGACTTTGATGACTGGAATATTGCCGGGGCTGAGCAGATGCTCCGCCTTGCCGGCCAGTCCCTGGGTAAACACCGGCGGATGTTCAACCTGCCAGAGTTCATCGATGGTATCCGCATCACGGGCATCGGTAAACGCCCGCATGGCGTCAAAGACTGGCAGGTATTCGCGGCGTCCCAGTCGGCGAAATACAATCACAACACTATGGTCACGCGCGGATGAGCGCTGAGATCCTGATAGATGGCGTCCAGTTGTCCCCGGTCGCGCGCCCAAACAACGATAGTGACCGACTGATAACGCCCGGCGCGGCTATCCCGCAAGGTAATGCGGGTTTCATCCAGATCGGGTGCGTGTCGACGCACCAGATCTACCACCAGCGGACGAAAATCGGAACCTCCATCTCCCATGATTTTGATCGGAAAATCACAGGGAAACTGCAACAGCGACTCATTGTTCATCCCGGCGACGCCCTTCAATGGAACAATGAATAGAAGAACAACAGAATCGAGTCAATCATGCGTCCAAACCAACCACTTTCCGGCACGTCCTTCAATGCAACCAGCGGCGCTTTGCCAACCTCCTGTTCGCCAAACCGGACCACAATCTCGCCAAACGGCTGACCTTTCTGAATGGGCGCAACGATGGTCGGTTGCACCGAAGTCACGGTGCTGACATGCTGCGCTTGACCTTTGGGTACAGTCACATACAGTCCCTGCGCTACTCCCAGGGGCAATTCGCTTTCCTCGCCCTTCCAAAGCGGTTCCGTCACAATGGGCGTATCCGCATCGTACAACTTATGGCTCTCGAAGAAACTGAATCCATAATTCAGCAAAGCTTGGCTAGCCTGGAAGCGCTCGCGCTCCTTCTGCGCGCCTAACACGACACTAATCAGCCGCGTATCGCCGCGCTTGGCGGAGGACACCAGACAGTAACCCGCTGATTCAGTGTGGCCGGTTTTAACGCCATCGACCGTCGGATCAGTCAACATCAACCGATTGCGATTCTGCTGTTCGATATTGTTGTACTTGAAGCTGCGCACGGAATAGCGGACGTATTGCTCAGGAAATTCCCGGATGATCGCCCGGGTCAATAAAGCAATATCGCGGGCCGACATGTAGTGGTTAGGATCGGGCATCCCGGATGCATTGACAAAGTGGCTACTGGTCAAACCGAGCCGTTCCGCCTCCTGATTCATCAGACTGGCGAAGGTTTCCTCCGAACCCGCCACATATTCAGCCAGCGCCACGGTCGCGTCATTGCCGGACTGCACCACCATGCCCATGAGTAAATCGTCCACCGACACCTGGCTGCCGACCTTGACAAACATTTTGGAACCCTGCGTCCGCCAGGCCTTTTCGCTGATAGTAACCTGGTCATTCAAGGTAATCTTACCTGATTTCAGCGCCTTATAAATGATGTAACCGGTCATCAGTTTAGTGATGCTGGCCGGCTCCATCCGCTCCCCGCTGTTCATCTCCGCCAGAATATTGCCACTCTGATAATCGACCAGAATGTAGCCGCGCACCGGAACCTGCGGCGGTGGGGGAATCGCCTGGGTTTCAGTTTGCGCTTGAGCGCCTGCACCGCCCAGCATCAACCAGGTAAACATCAGAATCGCGAGCAGCCTAAAAAGACGAACTGGAATCGAATACGACATGATCCGTGACAAGTCCCGTGGTGAAAGAGTGATGAGCAGCGATTCTAGCCAGAAGCCTCAGAGAAGCAAACCGTCTGGCCAGCAAGCGACAGGCCAGCGGTCATGGGTTAGCGTTGGTTAATCAGCGACAATCCGGGAACGGCTCACCCCCAAACTCGCCAGACGAATCGCGACCTGTCGGGCTTCGCCAGGGTTACGCAGCGGCACCCGCACTTCGTAATGTTGACCCTTGCCGGATCCAACCTGGACATTGCGCTGCAACTGGTTACTCAGCCAGGTTTGCACCTGCCGGACGTTATTGCGTTCAGTGATGGTCCCTACCACGTAAAGCGCATTGCTCTTGCTAGCTGGCGCAGCGCTGTTCCTGACCGTCTCACGCTGATTCTTGACCGGTTTAGCAAGGGGGGCTGCCGAGGCTAACTGCGTTTTTGCCGCAGGCTTGCCCCGCAGATTGCTCTTGACCGGGTCAGTATTCCTCGCTAACCGCGATAGCGTCTTCTCCTTGTCAGGCGCGGGTTCGACCGCGCGCCGGGCCAGCCGCTCCTGCGCTTCGGCCCGCCGCGCCGCCAGTTGCGGCAGATATTGATACGGCTCTAAAGCGACCACTTCCACCTGGGCCGTCCCATGATCCAGCATGTCCAACCGGGCGGCGGCGGCGAAGGACAGGTCAATAATCCGTTCGCCCACGAAGGGTCCCCGGTCGTTGACCTTCACAACTACGCTGCGGCCATTTTCCAGGTTGGTCACTCGGGCGTAGGTTGGGATGGGCAAACTCTTGTGGGCGGCGGTCAGCTCGAACATGTTGAACGGCGGCCCGCTGGAGGTCTTGCGCCCGTGGAAATCCCAGCCATACCAGGATGCCGCGCCGATTTCCCGGTGACCTTCACTGGTCTCCTTGACGCGATAGCGCCGTCCGAACACCACATAGCTATCGGGATTGCCGCTGCGACTGGGGGGTTCGGCGTGCGGAACCGGCTCGGAAGAAGCAACACTGCCAGAACTATATGTGACATCAGTTGACGGGCG
>JAGRHQ010000018.1 GCA_020444905.1 Candidatus Competibacteraceae bacterium | reverse complement strand
TGAAGCCATTGCGCGCGCCGCGCCGCGTGGCTGGTATCCCCGCTATTTCCAGGGCGAACAAAGCTATTGGACCGTGGTCGGGGTCAGCGGCGATGGCAAGGAAGCCCTGCTCAATGAGGATGGCGCGCTGGAAATCGACAAGAGCAGCTTCACTGTTGAACCCTTCCTGTTCGCCAATGGCCGGTTGATTACCTGGGCCGATGTCGAACCCGTCCAGGATTTGGCCGAGGGTTATCTGCCTATTCCCACCGTGCGCTGGGAACTCGAACACTTTTGGTTCGCCGTGACCGCTTTTGCCGCTGGCCCGCCGGGTGAATCGACGCTGTACGCCCGCTACCGGGTCGAGAATCTGAACACGGAAACCCGCCACCTGACGCTGTTTCTGGTCGTGCGGCCGTTCCAGGTCAATCCGCCCTGGCAATCGCTGAATATCAGCAGCGGCGTTTCCCCGATTCGCGGTCTGCATTATGCCGATCGGACTCTCCAGGTGAATCCTTCCGGCAAAAAGATCTTCGTTCTAACGACACCGGACCGGTTTCGCGCCGCCACCTTTGATCAGGGGCCGATTCTCGCGGACCTGGTGGTAGGTCGTCTGCCCCATCAGGAGCGGGTTGAGGATGCGCCGTTTGGGTACGCCTCCGGGGTGTTGGAATACGGCTGGGATTTGCCGCCTGGCGAATCTCGGGAGGTTTACCTGCACATTCCCTTCCACGACCGTCCAGACCCCACGCCCACGTTGCCGGATGCGGACGCTGCGGCGCAAGCGAATCAACTGCTGGAACAAACCCGGCGCGACTGGGCGACGCGACTGGATCGGGTTGCATTGGAGCTGCCGCCGGTTGCGCAACGACTGGCGAACAGCATCAAAAGCAATCTAGCGTACATTTTGATCAACCGCGATGGCCCTGCGATCCAGCCCGGTTCACGCGCTTATGCCCGTTCCTGGATTCGCGATGGCGCGTTGACCTCCGCAGCCTTGCTCGGCATGGGCTACACCGAAGAAGTGCGGCAATTTCTGCAATGGTATGCGCCTTATCAGTTCCCGGATGGGAAGGTGCCCTGCTGCGTGGACGGGCGCGGCTCTGATCCGACCGCTGAGCATGACAGTCATGGCGAGCTGATCTACGCGATCATGGAGTATTACCGCTATACCCGCGATGTGGGCTTTTTGCGCGAGATGTGGCCCTATGCGCTCAAGGCGGTTGGCTATATCGATTTCCTGCGTCAGCAGCGTTCGGACGGCAAGTACCGCACCGACCCGGCGTATATGCCCTATGGCGGGCTGGTTCCCGAGTCGATCAGCCACGAAGGCTACGCCAGCCAGCCCCAGCACTCCTACTGGGATAATTTCTTTACCCTGCGGGGATTAAAGGACGCCGCGGCCATGGCCACGATTCTGGGGGAGGATGCGGAAGCAGAACGGATCAGCGCCCTGCGTGATGGGTTCCGTCGGGATTTGTGGAATTCGCTGGACGCTACATTGCATTTACGTCAGATCGACTTTATTCCCGGCGCGGTGGAGTTGGGTGACTTCGATCCGACATCGACGACGATCGCGATTGATCCGGGTGGGGAACTGGGCTGGTTGCCGCAACCGGCGCTGAACCGCACCTTTGAGCGCTATCTTGAGTTTTTCCAGCAACGCCGCCAGGAACAAACTTGGGAGGCTTATACGCCTTATGAATGGCGGTCGGTGGGCGCGCTGATCCGGCTCGGTCTCCGCGATCAGGCGTTGGAAGCATTAAATTTCTTTCTGGAAGGCCAGCGTCCCGCGGCCTGGAATCACTGGGCGGAAGTGGTCTGGCGCGAGCCGCGTCTTCCTCGCTTTATCGGCGACATGCCGCATACTTGGGTTGGCTCCGATTTTATTCGAGCGGTGCGCAGTCTCTTCGTCTACGAACGCGAGGCCGATCAGGCGCTGGTGATCGGCGCCGGCATTCCCGCCGCCTGGGTGGAAAGTCCGGAAGGCGTTGGCGTCAAACGGATGCCGACCTGGCATGGCACGCTGAACTACCGGATGGTGATGGCCGATGCAGATACGCTGAAGGTGCATCTGTCAGGCGACGTGATCGCTCCGCCGGGCGGGATTGTCCTGTATTCCCCGGTCGATCGTCCGTTGCGAAAGGTGACGGTCAACGGTCGGTCAATCACGACCTTTACCGATCACACGGCAACCCTGCATCAGTTTCCGGCTGAGGTGGAATTGCATTATTAACAGGGATAGAGGTGATAGCGATGATTGATGGCAATTTAACTCCCTCCATTGCGCTGGACGGGCTGGACGATAGCCTAAGGTGCCGTTGCATCTGATTTTTCCACCGGCCCGAGCGGTGTGTTGGCGGTGAGCGCAGAATCAGCGCGAGCTGTAGAGTCATTCTTCGCTTCGAGTGAACTGAACAATGCGCCGACGATCCTGCTTGGTGGGGCGGCCCTCGGGCCGGGGGAAGACACTGGCGTTCAAGCGGCGCTGTTCAGCGTATTCCTCGCGTCGTTGATAGCTTTCAGCCGTTTCCTTATACAACAGGGCCGCTTCTTTGGCCGGTCCACGCCGGTCGCTAAGCGCACGGACTATCACAACATATTCACTGGAATCGCGCTGAATACACAAGGTTTCGCCTGGATGAACCGCCCGGGAGGGTTTAACCCGTTGACCACCGACGTGAACCCGACCGCCATTCACGGCTTCGGTCGCCAGGGCGCGGGTTTTGAAGAATCGCGCCGCCCATAGCCATTTGTCGAGGCGAACCCGGATCTCTTCGCCGGCCTCAGCCCGATGTTGATTCTTATGCGCATCGGTCACGGCGCTACCCGTCTACGCTCCACCGTCGTTCGGACGCGGTTGAGTCACACGCTGTTCTTCTTCCGGCAGGGTGATGTTCAACTCCAACACTTCGTAGCCGTCCTCACGATCCAGATGCACCTTGACCTGACTTTGATCGATAGGCACATACTTGCGCACAACCTCCAACAGTTCTTTTTTGAGCGCCGGCAAATAGTCAGGGCTGTTGCGTCGATTACCCCGCTCATGGGTGACAATAATCTGTAATCGTTCCTTGGCGAGCGCGGCGGACTTGCTGGGAGGCGGGCGAAATATTGAGTCTAGCAGCCTCATGGTTTAGCTCCCGCCAAACAAACGCTGGAGAAAACCCTTTTTCTGGGTTGAGATAAACCGGTGTGGTAAACTCTTGCCGAGAAAGCGATCAACCAGATCGCTATAGGCAGCGCCGGCTTCACTGCTGTCTTCCAGAATCACCGGAACCCCGGCGTTCGAGGATTGCAATACGGTCTGGGATTCAGGGATAACGCCTAGCAGTGGGATCCCCAAAATTTCCAGCACATCGTCCACGCTTAGCATATCGCCCCGATCGGCGCGTTCCGGCGCATAGCGGGCCAGCACTAAATGCTCCTTGACCGGCTCATCGCCCTGTTCAGCACGTAATGACCGACTGGCCAGAATGCCGAGAATCCGGTCGGAATCGCGCACCGATGAGACTTCCGGATTAGTCACCACCAGCGCTTGATCAGCAAAGTACAGCGCCATCAGTGCGCCGCGCTCAATGCCTGCCGGTGAGTCGCACACAATATAATCGAATCCCACCTTGAGTTCATTCAGCACCCGCTCCACGCCTTCCTTGGTTAACGCTTCCTTGTCGCGCGTCTGCGAAGCCGGCAGGATATACAGATTCTCCACGCGCTTGTCACGAATCAGAGCCTGGTTGAGGTTGGCTTCGTTATTGATGACATTAACGAAGTCATACACCACCCGCCGTTCGCAACCCATGATCAAATCCAGGTTGCGCAACCCCACATCGAAGTCGATGACCACAGTCCGATAGCCACGCTGAGCCAGACCGGTAGCGAAGCTTGCGCTGGTCGTTGTCTTGCCCACGCCTCCTTTGCCGGAGGTCACGACGATAATGGTTGCCAAGCGATTATCCTGCTAAGGTTGTATGCCATAATCAAATAACCGGTGAGTCTAATCCGATTTTGTTACAACGTGACTCATTAGCGGTTTAAATGTTCAATAATCAATCGGTCTTCCACCAGATGAATCTGTGCGGCCTTACTTCGGTCAGATGATTCGATCTGTTCGCTGATTCGATAGCGACCGGCGATAGAAACCAGCTCTGCCTCTAGACTTTGACAGAAAATCCGGGCCTCGGCATCGCCCCTGACGCCAGCAAGGGCGCGTCCACGCAGCACGCCATAAATATGAATATTGCCATCGGCAATCACCTCAGCCCCAGCGCTGACCGCTCCCAATACAATCAAATCACCTTCTGGCGCGTAAAACTGCTGACCCGAACGAATCGGATGATTAACGATCCGGCTGTGCATTGGCGCAGCTTCAGCTCGTTCGGTTTTTTTGTCATTGTTAGCGGCGCGACTCTCCGGCAGCACGGGCAATCCGGCCAGGCGGGCAGCGGCCTGCTGCATCGGCGTCCCATTGCGAATCCCAACCGGCACCATGCCATGCGCGCGCAATAACTCGTACAAGCCATTAAAATCCAGACCATCCGGCGAGTCGGCCATCCCCTCCAGGTCGATAACGACCGGAGTATTGTTAAAAAAGCTAGGGGCTTGCTTAATCTTCTCCGCCAAGTGCCGCTCGATAGCCGCTCGATCCAGTTGGAAAAGATGTAGAACCGTTAGCGTGAACAGGCTCCCTTTGAGTTCAAAGGGCGGTGCTTCCTCGCCGGCGAAATGAAGGGATCGCAGCAACATGATGGCGCGAGAGACCTCGAACTGAACGCTTAATTTTCCAGGTTTATTCTACATGTCCATTCACACAAGGGAATAGTCCCCGCGCGTTGGATCAGGTGAACGCCTAATGGTCGTGGCCATGCGCATGCGCATGGCGATGGGCCAATTCCTGATCAGTCGCCTGCCGCACTTCCAGCACTTCGACTTCAAAATTTAGGGTTTTGCCAGCTAATGGATGATTGGCGTCCAGCATGACGCCCTGATCGTTTGCGCTTAAGACCGTGAAATTTACGATTCCCTGGGGACCTTCGGCTTGGACGCGCATGCCCGCCTGAATATCTTGGCCCGGTGGGAATTGATCGCGCGGCGCCTCAAACACGCCTTGAGGATCGTATTCGCCGTAGGCATCCGCTGGCGGCACCCTCACAGATCCGTTGAAACCCGCTTCGCAACCTTCGAGCGCAGATTCCAGGCCCTGGATGATATGACCATGACCATGCAGATAAGCCAACGGGTCGCGCCCGCGACTGGAGTCGAGTAGCAGACCATGGTCATCAGTAAGCGTGTAGTGCAATGATACGACTCTGTCTTGAGTTGCCTTCATTCGTTCCTCTCGGAGGGATTAGCGAGAACGCGGGTGTCGGATAAGGTGTTTTTTACTATAGATGATCTTGTCCGTGTCTGCGCGAAAAGTATATGTCTGGCTCCTGGAATATCCAGTTTTATATTTTGGCGAGATGCGAATCGCCTTCTATAATAGGCGAGGCCATACGGATGGTCACCCCTTTGGGTGTGGTGATCGACCCTGAAACCAACCGGAATAGCCCTTATGTCGATACCGCTGTATTCTAATCGTCTCTCTATTATTCTGCTGTTGCTTGCCGGGCCGTTGTGGCTTGGTGGATGTGCGACCCCTTCGGTCTCTACACATGATCCTCATGCGGTAGTTCGCCAGCGCATTGTTGCCACAGCGGAACGATTGATCGGCGCGCCTTATGTCCTTGGCGGTGAATCGCCCGCCGGGATCGATTGCAGTGGTTTGGTGCAATATGCTTACCTACAGGCGGGCATCTCCTTGCCGCGCACCTCGGTGGCGCAATTCCAGGCGGCGCAACCGCAGCGTCGGGTGCTTCCGGGCGATCTCCTGTTCTTTCGCACAGGACGCAGCGGTCAAGTCTCTCATGTGGGCATCTATGCGGGCAACGGCCAAATGATTCATGCCTCCTCGAGCAGCCGAAAAGTGCGCAAGGTCAAAATCAATCAACGCTACTGGCGCCAACGCATGGTCAGCGGCGCGACGTTCCTTGGCGCTGGCGACGTTCCTGTCGCGCGCCGCGCATTGGTTAGCGACAAGCCAAGTGGTTAGCGGTTCAGCTCCAGCGCGGTCCGATCGGCAATGATCCGCTGGAGGATGGCTCCATGCCTCGTTCGCGACGAAGGTAATCCAGATAGGGATTGGTTTTCAATTCCTGTTCCAGCGTGGTCACTGGTCCATGTCCGCTGCATACCATTAGATGGTCAGGCAGTTCCAGCAAGCGGCGAAGGCTCCGCCACATTAATTCCGGATCGCTTAGAGGAAAATCGGTGCGGCCGATGCTGCCCGCAAACAGAGTATCGCCAACAAAAACATAGGTGTCGTCGTAATAGCAACCTTGGCCAGGCGTATGACCGGGCGTGGACAGAAATTTGAAACGCAGGGGACCCACGTCAACCGTTTCCCCGTCCTGCGTTTCCCGGTCGATCCGCCCACAGGGCCGATCGAAATCCGGCATCCCGAACAGTAGCGAACCTTGCTGGGGCAGGGCGTCGAACATTGGCCGCTCCAGCGCAGGCAACCAGGTGACCGCCTCGGGAAATTCCTGTTGCAGGTCCGCCAATCCCCCGGCATGATCGAAGTGGGCATGGGTCAGTAAAATCGCCTGTAGATTCGGACGCGGCGTCATACTGGCCAGGGCATGAGCCAATTGCGGCCCTTCACCGGTATCCACTACAGCGCAGGCTCCAGTTGCCGGGTCTTCCAGCAGATAAGCGTTGACCTGGAATGAACCCAGCGTCAGACAACGGACTTTCATGGCGCTCGCTCCAAAATATGATCTTCCAAACGACGGACCCGTTGTTCCGGCGCCGCCCAGTGAATGATGCTCATGCCGGCGCGTTGCGTGGAGTGTGGATCGCCGGTTCGCAGTGGATGCCAGTCGGGCAAGGGTTGGCCCTCTGCCCGAAGGCGGTAGGCGCAGGTGACCGGCAGCCAGTGAAGTCGTCGCACCTCGGCAGGGGTGAGTTGCACACAATCTGGAACCCAGCGGAACCGTTCAGCATAGCGGGTGCAACGACCGCTGCGCAGATCCAGCAAACGGCAGGCGACGTTGGTGTGGAACAGCTGGCCAGTTTCCTCCTCTTCCAACTTATGCAGGCAGCATTTACCGCACCCATCACATAGCGCTTCCCATTGAGCTTCGGTCAGATCAGCGAGTGTTCTGGTTTCCCAGAAACGCTCTTCATTGGTCGTCGCCGTTGATTGGCGCGAAGGGCGCGTGGTCATGCCGAACCTGTTGATTGAAGACCGTTCAGGTCGTGATGTATTCACGCAGCGCTTGCGCTTCCTGAGCAGTTTCTTCGAGCTTGGCCTTGACCAGGTCGCCAATGGAGACCACGCCAGTGAGTTTACCGTCTTCCACCACGGGTAGATGGCGGAAACGTTTAGCCGTCATGACTGTCAATGCGGCGCTGATGGTCTCCTCGGGTTGGCCCGTGGTGATATCGCAGGTCATGCAGGGCCGGATCGACATCCGGGCGAAATCGGTCCGGTTTTCGGCGCACAGGTTCAGTACGTCGCGCTCGGTGAAAATACCCGCTGGCGCGCCGCTGGCTTCCAGCACCATGACCGAACCGACTTTACGCTCATTCATGGCGTGGATGGCGTCGGCAACGCTGGCGGTGGTGGGTACGGTGACCGGCTGGTCGCCTTTTCTCTTCAGGATTTCCTTCAACTGCATCATGTTCGGACTTCTCCCTGGGTTGATTAATTGGGATCGACTGGCGATGGTCGATAATAATTTAGCAAAACTGTCGGTTTTCGCCCACCGGTCTGATAAAAAAGCTGGATTGCTGGTTGCGGCAAACCGGAGCCTTGTTGATGAACGCTACATCTTATTATGGTGGTCAACCGCTCGTAGCGCCTCGAGCAATCGCTCGTGAATACCGCCAAAACCGCCGTTGCTCATGATCAAAACATGAGTTCCCGGTTTGGCCTGCGCCTGGATTGCCGCTAGGGTCTCATCAAGAGAGTGGCTGACGTGTCCCTTTGATCCAAGCGCTGCCCCTACCGCCGCGAGATTCCAACCCAATTCCGGCGCTTGGTAAAGCACGACCGCATCGGCGACTGCCAGCGCTGGGGCGAGGCTGTCCTTGAATACACCCAGTTTCATGGTGTTGGAACGCGGCTCCAGCACGGCGATGATCGGTTCTGCGCCAACTCGGGCGCGCAATCCGGAGAGTGTAGTAGCAATAGCCGTTGGATGATGGGCAAAGTCATCGTAAACCGTGACCCCATGAACCGCGCCACGCACTTCCAGACGGCGCTTGACTCCCTGAAAACCCCGTAACGCCTCAATGGCGGTCGCGGGAGGGACGCCCGCATGGCCGGCGGCGGCGATGGCCGCCAGCCCATTGTGGATGCTGTGCATTCCCAACTGCCCCCACTCTACGCGACCCTGTAGCTTGCCTTGAAAGACCACATCGAAAGCACTGCTATCAGGGACGATCTCACGCGCTTCCCAGTCGCCGGTTCCGAATCGTTGTACCGGGGTCCAGCAACCCATGGCCAGTACCTCGGTTAGATGAGCATCCTGGCCATGGGCGACGATGAGTCCGGCGCCAGGCACTGTGCGCAATAGATGGTGAAATTGCCGCTGGATCGCCGCCAGATCGGGGAAAATATCGGCGTGGTCGAACTCCAGGTTGTTAAGAATCAGGGTGCGTGGTCGGTAGTGAACAAACTTCGAGCGCTTATCGAAGAATGCCGTATCGTATTCATCCGCTTCGACAACAAAGAAGGGGGCTTGACCCAACCGCGCCGAGACGCCGAAGTTGGCGGGAATGCCGCCAATGAGAAAGCCTGGCTCCAGCCCAGCGTATTCAAGAATCCAGGCCAGCAAACTGCTGGTCGTGGTTTTGCCATGAGTGCCAGCGACCGCCAGGACTTTCCGATCTTGCAATACATGCTCCGCCAGCCAGGCCGGTCCGGATGTATAGGGCCACGCCTGGTTTAGCAGTTCCTCGATAATTGGCCGTCCCCGGCTCATGACATTGCCGACTACGACAGCATCCGGTTTGAATTCGGTCAGCTGCCCGGGATCGTAGCCTTCTCGCAACGCAATGCCGGCTTCCGCCAGTTGAGTGCTCATGGGTGGATAAACGCCAGCGTCGCAACCGGATACGGTGTGTCCAGCGGCGCGGGCCAACAGGGCGATTCCGGCCATAAAGGTCCCACAGATGCCCAGGATGTGAATATGCATTACGGAAAAATCTCGCTGTCCGGTTTGATAACGTCGCAAAGACCTGTTCAACCGGCTTCCGGGCCGATCCAGCCGGTCAAGGTCCACGACAGGAAGGTATAGCCCAACGCATATAGCGCGCCAATCCAGATCGAGGTTTCGAAAGCGTAGCGCAGGATGTGAGCCATGATGGCGATGCTCCAGACCATGAGCGCCAGTAACAGCAACAAAGGCAGTTGGGTATCGCCGTCCGGTTGCTGATGGGCGATCCAGCTCATTAGCGGCAGGGCCAACAATCCTATCAGTGTGCCCGCGCCGGTCAGGGCGCTCAGCGTTTGTTCAAAGCGTCGAGGGCGTCGATAAAGTATCAACGCCAAATACAGTAATCCGCTAAGCAGCACTAAATCCAGCAGAATTTGCAGGAGCGCGACCGGAACGGGAGTGCTGAGAATTAGGACCACCAGACCGGATAAGCCATAGGCCAGCAGACACGTTTTGAGCAACACCACCGAGAAAGGCACATGTTGCGGACCTTTACGGAACAGACAGATATCCAGGAACAGGTTGAACAAGGCTTGCATGGAAAATTAACGATGAATGGCAGATAGCATGAAATTACCTGTTAGTCACAACTTTAACAAGGTATGAGGAAGTTAAGGTTGTTATGTTGGCTAACAGGCTATTTTGGAATTGTCGCATATTCGGATAATTTCAGGGTGGTAAAACATTTCGAGTCGGATCGCTTAACGAAAAATTTGCTGGCTACTGATTTTGTTAATCAATGTAACTGATTATATATAAAGTTTTTTTGATAAATCGGCTACATGGATTTTCTTGACAGTATAGGGTAACCCTTCCTATAGTTTAGTGGTAGAAAGTGGGGGGAAGTGGGGCGTGCGGGCGCCTAGGCGGATGAGGGGGATGGGCGTATTTCGGGGTATCGCTTCACTGTCGCTGGATGCCAAAGGCCGGTTGTCGATGCCGGTTCGCTACCGTCAATCTCTGCTGGATGCAGCCGAAGGTCGATTGATTCTGACGGTGGATATTGATCGTTGCCTGTTGCTGTATCCATTGCCAATCTGGGAAGACGTTGAGCGTAAGCTCCTTCAGCTCTCAAGCACCCACCCGCGCGCCCGCGCCCTGAAACGACTGTTGTTGGGGCATGCTGAGGAATGCGGCATGGACGCCAGCGGCCGAATTCTGTTGCCAGGGCCATTGCGGGAATTTGCACATCTGGATAAGCGGGTTGTGTTGGTGGGGCAAGGTAACAAATTTGAAATCTGGGATGAACCCGCCTGGAATACCTGGCGCGAGACGCTGTTAGCGGGGGGTGGAGATGATGGCAACGAACCATTGCCAGATCTGGATTCACTGGCGTTTTGAGGCGTGAATATCGTCGGAGAACGGCTGCATCGTCCGGTACTGTTGACCGAGACGCTGGAAGCTCTGGCAATCTTGCCTAACGGGCGCTATGTGGATGGCGCCTTTGGCCGGGGCGGTCATACGGAGGCCATTCTGGAGCGGCTGAGTCCGGATGGACAATTGCTGGCCCTGGACCGGGATCCCGCAGCGGAAGAATACGCATACCTCCGTTTTGGCAAGGATCGCCGACTGATCTTCGCGCGGCGCCCCTTCAGCCAGTTGGTTGAAGGGGCGGCTGAACGGGGGTGGATCGGTCGGGTAAACGGCATCCTGTTTGACCTCGGCGTATCGTCGCCGCAGCTGGACGACCCAGCGCGCGGCTTCAGCTTTACCCGCGATGGGCCGCTGGATATGCGCATGGATCCGACGAGTGGCTATAGCGCAGCGGAATGGCTGGCGTGCGTCACGGAAGCTGAACTGGCGCGAGTATTGGCGCAATTTGGCGAGGAGCGGTTTCACCGGCGCATTGCTCGCGAGATTATCGCCGCCCGTCAGCAGTCGCCGATTACGACGACAGGGCGTTTGGCCAGGATTGTTGCAGCGGCGGCGCCGACCCGCGAACCCGGCAAGCATCCGGCGACGCGCGTTTTTCAGGCGATACGGATTGTGATTAATGACGAATTAAGGGAGTTGTCGACGGCCTTGCCGCAAACGGTGCGGATTCTGGCGCCGGGTGGACGATTGGCAGTGATCAGTTTTCATTCGCTGGAGGATCGATTGGTTAAGCAATTCATGCGGGAACAGGCGCATGGGCGGGAATGGCCGCTCGATTTGCCGGTTACCGGCGAGCCGGAAGGCAAAACTTTGCGGTTGGTGGGGCGACCCTTGCGGCCCGGCAAGGTCGAAGCGGCGGCCAATCCACGCGCGCGCAGCGCGCTCCTGCGCGTGGCGGAGCGACTGGCATGATCAGTCCATTCAGTCAGATTGTGTTATTGACTGGCGCCGTGTTCGCTTCTGGAGTGGGTGTGGTTTACACGCAACATACGAACCGGCAACTATTCATTCAACTACAGAAGCTGCAAGCGGAGCGGGATCAACTGGAAATCGAATGGGAATTGTTGCAACTCGAGCAAAGCACGCTAGTAACCGATATCGCTGTGGAAGATGCAGCGCATACCCGGTTGAACATGCGGATCCCGGACCCAGGTGAAGTTTTATATATCGCGCCTTATGAACTCAATCAACCGAAGCGCCCAAATGAAACGGGCAAAAAATAGCGTTTTTAATCGCCCTGGAAGCCGCATGCCAGGAATCCTGTCAGGAAAAACCCTGGCCCGCGTGATGACCCGCGCTGGACTGGCTTTGAGTCTGTTGGCGTTAGCGACGTGCGGCATTTTTGCGCGCGCGGCTTACTTACAACTGTTCCATAAGGATTTTCTACAAGGGCAGGGCGATGAGCGCTTTCTGCGAGTGGTCGAGGCGCCGGCCCACCGGGGCATGATCGTCGACCGTAATAGCGAACCACTGGCGGTAAGTTCACCGGTGGATTCCATTTGGGCGGAACCGAAGGATTTCCTCGAACAGCGCGCCCGCTGGCCACAACTGGCGGCGGCGTTGGGGATGACGACAGGCGATCTGGAGAAAAAACTGGCGCCGGACATTGAACGGCAGCAGACCAATGAAAAACCTCGCCAGTTTGTGTATCTGCGCCGGCATCTGGCGCCTGACGAGGCGCAGCGCATTCTGCAACTTAACATCCCTGGAGTCTATGCGCAGCGCGAATACCGCCGTTACTACCCCGACGCCGAAGTGACTTCACATCTTTTAGGATTTACCGACATCGACGACGTGGGGCAGGAGGGCCTGGAAAAAGCCTTTGACGCTCAGTTGCGAGGCATTCCCGGCCAAAAGCGAGTCATCAAGGATCGACTGGGTCGGGTGGTCGAGGATGTCGAAAACATCCGGTCGCCGCAACCAGGCCAGAAGCTGACGCTCAGCATCGACCGGCGCTTGCAATACCAGGCGTATCGCGCCCTCAAGGAAACCGTTGTCGAGCATAACGCCAGCGCTGGTTCCGCAGTGATCGTGGATGTGAAGACCGGAGAAATTCTGGCGATGGTCGATCAACCGGCTGGCAATCCCAACAATCGCGCCGACCTTAAGAGTGATTTATTGCGCAACCGGGCGGTTACGGATGCTTATGAACCGGGGTCGACCATGAAGCCCTTCACCATCGCGATGGCCCTGGAGAGTGGTAAATGGACGCCGACCAGTCTGGTCGATACTCGGGGACCATTGCGGATTGGTCGCTTTGCGGTGCGCGATGTCCATAATTACGGGACCCTCGATGTGACCCACGTCATCAGCAAATCCAGCAATATCGGCACCACCAAGATCGCCCTGTCGCTGCCGGCGGAACGATTGTGGAAAGTATTTAAGGATGTCGGTTTTGGCGCGCTGACCGGCTTGGGGTTGGTTGGCGAACAGCCGGGCGTATTACGCCATCCGAGCAAGTGGGGCGGCGAAATCGGCCATGCCAATCACTCCTTCGGGTATGGCCTGTCGGTCAATATGCTGCAATTGGCTCAGGCTTATACCGTACTGGCGGCGGATGGCGTCCGCCGACCGTTGACCATTCTCAAACGCGAGAAGCCGCTTGATCCAGCCGATGAACGGCGGGTGCTGTCGGCCAAGGCCACACAACAAGTGCGAGTGATGCTGGAGCAGGCGGTAACGACTCACGGCACCGGCGCCAAGGCCGATGTCCCTGGCTATCGGGTGGCGGGCAAGACCGGCACGGTGCATAAAATTGTCAACGGTCGCTATGCCAAACACCGCTATTTTTCGCTGTTTGCCGGGATGGTTCCAGCCAGCGATCCCCGGCTGGTGATGGTCATCATCGTGGATGAACCTAAGGGAGGCGCGTACTACGGCGGCGCAGTAGCGGCGCCGGTGTTCGGTCGAACCATGGGCGGCGTGCTACGCATTTTGAACATCACGCCGGATGATATGCCGACTATGAAAATCGCTGGGACGGATCAACCCGTAGCAAGGACGACTCCATGAGCCGCTTGACTTCGCTGACCTTGGGCGAATTGCTGACGGGATTTGCCGAGACGCCAGCGTCATGGGCTGACCAGCGCGTGGCTGGTTTAGCGACTGATAGTCGGCAGGTCCATCCGGGAGAGGTATTTTTCGCGGTGCGCGGCGGTCAGCGGCATGGTCTGGAGTTTCTGGAGACCGTGCGATCCGCCGGAGCGCTGGCGGTGCTTTGGGAACCGCCCTGGGATGGCGTGTTGCCAGTTGATGATTCATTACCGCTGCTGGCTGTGCCTGAATTGCGACGAAAACTGGGCTGGATCGCCAGCCGGTTTTATGGTGAACCCTCCCGGCATATCCCTGTGGTGGGCATTACTGGCACTGATGGTAAGACTTCCTGCGCGCATTTTCTCGCGCAAGCGCTGAGCGATGCCGAAACCGGTCCCTGCGGCATTTTGGGTACGGTCGGCGGCGGCGTTTACGGTCAAACGCAACCTTTGATGCATACCACGCCGGAGGTGCTGGCCGTGCAGCGCTGGCTGGCGGAATTGGTCGCAACCGGTCGACGCCATGCGGTGATGGAAGTCTCCTCGCACGCTCTGGATCAGGGCCGAGTGAACGGCGTCGAGTTCGCCGTGGCGGTGCTGACCCAGTTGAGCCGCGATCATTTGGACTACCACAGAACATTAGATGCCTACGCAGTGGCCAAGCGCCGATTGTTCATTGAACATCGACCGGCTTGGGCGGTGGTGAATGGCGATGACGCTTTTGGTCGGGAACTGGCGCTGGAAGCGCGGGCGCACAGCGGAATCATTGTTTATGGTCTCGGCGCGCGTCCGGCCTCGATCGAGCGCTTTGTGTGGGGCGAGCATCTGGAACTGACGGCCAACGGCTTGCGCCTGCAAATCCATTCATCTTGGGGCGATGGTGAGTTGCAGGCAGGACTGCTGGGTCGGTTCAACGCCAGCAACCTGCTGGCAAGCCTAGCCGCTTTACTGGCGCTGGACCTACCCTTCGCCGAGGCGCTGGCGCGGCTGGCGCGGACCGAAACTGCGCCGGGGCGGATGGAACGGTTGGGCGGTCAGGTCGGCCAGCCGCTGGTCGTGGTCGACTACGCCCACACGCCCCACGCCCTAGAGCAAACCTTGCGCGCCTTGCGCGAGCATGGCGGTCGCAATCGGCTGTGGTGCGTCTTCGGCTGCGGCGGCGACCGCGATTCCGGCAAGCGGCCTTTGATGGGCGCGGCGGCTGAACAGTGGGCGAATCGGGTGATCGTGACGAACGATAACCCACGCACGGAAGACCCGGCGCGTATCGTCGCGGACATTCTGGCCGGGATGCAGCATCCCTCTGCCGCGCTGGTCATCCGTGATCGGCGCGCTGCGATTCACCGGGCGCTGGCTGAAGCGGGAGCCGGCGACATCGTGCTGATTGCCGGCAAGGGCCATGAGGACTATCAAATCATCGGCGGCGAGCGCTTGCCGTTCAGCGATCAGGCAGTGGTGTATGAATCTTTGTATGCAACCGAGCGCGAGGCCGCCTAAGTGACTAACGTTTTTTCACCACTGCGCTTGCGGGAAGCGGCGGAGCTGCTGGATGGGCGGTTAACCAGCGACGATTTGGCTTTTTCCGGAGTGAGTACGGACACTCGCCAGTTACCCTCCGGCGCATTGTTTGTCGCGCTGACCGGGCCAAATTTCGACGGCCATGATTTTGTTCCCACCGCTCGTGAGCGGGGCGCTTGCGCAGCGTTGGTCGGCCGTCCGGTGGCTGACTCATTGCCCCAGGTGCAGGTCGCCGACACCCGGTTGGCGCTCGGGCAACTGGCGGCGGCGTGGCGTTCCCGGTTTACGCAACCCTTGATCGCATTAACCGGCAGCAATGGCAAAACCACGCTCAAGGAAATGATTGCCGCCATCTTGCGAGTGCGCGGGCTGACCCTGGCGACCGAGGGCAATCTGAATAACGACATCGGTGTTCCGCTGACCCTGTTGCGTTTGCAAGGAGAACACGCTTACGCGGTGATTGAAATGGGCGCCAACCATCATGACGAAATCGCTTACCTGACCGGATTAGCCCGGCCAGATGTGGCGATTATCAATAATGCCGGCCCCTGCCATTTGGAGGGTTTTGGCGATGTCGCCGGCGTGGCGTACGGCAAGGGCGAGATTTTTCAGGGACTGGGCGCAGACGGCGTAGCGATCATCAATCGTGATGATCCTTATGCGGATTATTGGATGGGTTTGAACGCCGGGCGAAAAGTCGTCGATTTTGGCCTCGATCAACCAGCGGCGGTGAGTGGACGCATTCTGGACGCGGCGACCGCGCGTTTTCAACTCACCACGCCCGCCGGTGAGATCGAGATTCATTTGCCGATACCCGGCGCACATAACATCCGTAATGCTCTGGCGGCGGCGGCGGCGGCGCTGGCGGTGGGCGCGACTCTGGATGAGGTGCGTCAGGGTTTGGAAGGGTTGCAGGGTGTTGGCGGACGGATGCAGCGCTTGCGCGGCCAGTATGGCGGCGCGGTGATTCATGACGCCTACAATGCCAATCCCGCCTCGCTGGCGGCGGCGTTGCAGGCGGTCGGCGCTGAACCCGGTAACAAATGGCTGGTGCTGGGCGATATGCGGGAATTAGGTCCAACAGCGGAGGCGTTGCACGCGCAATCCGGACAGGATGCTCGCGCGGCAGGATTCAAGAAAATGTATGCGCTGGGCGAACATAGCCGGGCGGCGGTCGATGCCTTCGGTATGGGCGGAGCGCATTTTACAACGGTGGAGACGCTGATCGCAGAGCTGGATCGCGCGCTCCAGAATGAAGAGAAAGCGCCAGTGGTGCTGGTGAAGGGTTCACGGGGGATGCGAATGGAACGGGTAGTCATGGCGCTGGCAGCGCCGGGTGAATACAGGGAACAGGGGAGGCACGGCTGATGCTGGTCTTGCTCACCGAGTGGCTGACAGAAAATATCTATACCGGTTTCAATGTCTTTCAGTATCTGACCTTACGGGGGATTCTCGGTACGCTGACAGCGCTGTTCATTTCCCTGATCATCGGGCCGGCCATGATCCGGCGCTTGAGCCATTATCAAATCGGCCAGCACATCCGTGAGGACGGACCCAAGAGCCACTTTTCCAAGGCGGGCACGCCGACCATGGGTGGGGCGCTAATCTTGGTGGCCATCGCAGTGGCGACGTTGCTTTGGGCGGATCCGCGCAACCGCTACGTCTGGATTGTGCTGCTGACCACGTTGGCTTTCGGCGCGATTGGCTGGGCGGATGATTACAAGAAATTAATTCTTCGTAACTCCAAAGGTTTGTCAGCGCGCACTAAATATTCCTGGCAATCCTGCGTCGGCTTGTCGGCGGCGCTATTGCTGTATTTCACTGCGCAAACTCCGGTGGAAACCGATTTGATCGTCCCTTTTTTCAAAAACGTAGCGGTTAATCTTGGCTGGTTGTTCATCCCGCTGACTTACTTCGTGATTGTTGGCTCCAGTAATGCCGTGAATCTCACCGACGGTCTGGATGGCCTGGCGATTGTGCCGACCACGATGGTGGCTGGAGCGCTGGCGGTCTTTTGCTACGCCTCGGGTAACCGGATTTTCGCCGAATATCTGGGAATTCCGCATGTGCCAGGCGTCGGCGAACTCACGGTGTTCTGTGCGGCGCTGGTGGGCGCCGGGTTGGGATTTCTTTGGTTCAACGCCTATCCGGCCCAGGTGTTCATGGGCGATGTCGGCGCGCTGGCGTTAGGCGCGGCGCTGGGCGTAGTCGCGGTGGCGGTGCGTCAGGAACTGGTGCTGTTTGTGATGGGCGGAGTCTTCGTGATGGAAACGGTATCGGTGATCCTGCAAGTCGCCTCGTTTAAGCTCACCGGTCGGCGCATCTTCCGCATGGCGCCTTTGCATCACCATTTCGAGCTGGAAGGCTGGCCGGAACCTCGGGTGATCGTTCGCTTCTGGATTATCACCATTGTGCTGGTGCTATTTGGGCTGGCGACGCTGAAAGTTCGATAGCGCCTTAAAACTCAAAACTTGAAGTTTTTACCCATGTTGCAACTGGACGGAATGACCCTGGTGGTTGGACTCGGCAAAAGCGGTTTGTCGATGGCGCGGGCGCTACAGGCGTTGGACGCATCGTTCGCCGTGGCCGACAGCCGGGTTGCTCCTCCCGGTCTGGCTGCTTTTCAGGCAGCGTTTCCCAAGGCTCCCTGCCATCTTGGCGACTTCGATCCAGCGCTGTTTGCCCAAGCGACGCGGTTGCTGGTTAGTCCCGGCGTCTCGGTGAAAACACCGGTCATTGCTGAAGCGGCGGCGCGCGGCGCGCCCGTTTGGGGAGATATCGAATTACTGGCGCGTTTGACCGATGCGCCCATCGCGGCGATTACCGGCTCCAATGGCAAGAGCACCGTGATGCCTCTGCTGGGCTTGATGGCCGAACGGGCCGGGGTGCGGGCGTCGGTGGGCGGCAATCTTGGAACGCCAGCGCTGGATTTGTGGTTAGAGACGGGTCGACCTGAATTATATGTGCTGGAGTTGTCCAGCTTTCAACTGGAGACGACGCATAGTCTGAATGCGCATGTGGCGACGGTGCTGAATATCAGTCCCGATCACCTGGATCGCTACGACAGTCTGGACGATTACATCGCCGCCAAGCAGCGGATTTTTCGGGGCCATGGCGCGATGGTGATGAATGCCGATGATCCGGTGGTCATGACGATGATGGAGCCGGGTCGTAAGAAAGTGTGCTTCACGTTGGAAGAACCGGATGAAGGCGGCTTTGGTCTGCGCCGGGCGAGCGGCGAGACCTGGCTGGCTTGCGGTCAGGAACTGTGGATTGAAGCGTCGGCGTTAAAAATCAGTGGCGACCATAACCTGGCTAACGCCCTGGCGGCCCTGGCGATGGGACACTCACTCGGCTTGGAGCGAAACGGAATGCTTGCGGCGCTGCGGGAATTCACGGGCCTAGCGCACCGCACGGCTCTGGTGCGGGAGCGTGATGGCGTGCGCTGGTTCGACGATTCCAAAGGCACGAATGTTGGCGCAACTGTGGCGGCGGTGCGCGGTCTGCCAGGTCAGGTGGTGCTGATTGCCGGGGGCGAAGGCAAGAGTCAGGACTTTACGCCATTACGCGCAGCGTTGACCGGCAAGGCGCGGGCCGTGGTGCTCATTGGTCGTGATGCGCCGCTGATCGCTACCGCGTTGGGTGACAGAATTCCGCTGCATCGCGCTACTGATATGCAACAAGCGGTGGCGCAGGCGGCGGCGCTGGCTCAACCCGGCGATAGCGTACTCCTTTCCCCCGCCTGCGCCAGTTTCGACATGTTCAGCGGTTACGAGGAACGCGGCGCCGTGTTCGCTCATGCGGTGAGGGAGCTTGCGCCATGCTGAATGTCGCCGCGGTCTTGCGCCGGGACAAAACGCCGCCAGCCGGCGAGGGCCGGACCGCGTTACCGTTTCCCGATCCGTGGATTCTGATGGCGGCCTTGCTACTGTTGACGCTGGGCCTGTTAATGGTGACTTCGGCGTCGATGCCGATTGCCTCTCGCGAGACCGGCCAACCGTTCTATTTCCTGATTCGCCAGGGCGCTTTCGTCCTGATTGGCCTGTTCGCGGCCAGTGTGATCTTTCAGATTCCGCTGGCGCGCTGGCGGCAGGTCAGTCCCCTGCTATTAATGGCGGCCATGAGTTTGCTGGTGCTGGTGCTGATACCGGGCATTGGCACCGAAGTAAACGGCAGTTTGCGCTGGATTCGCATCGGCCTGATCAATATCCAGGTATCGGAAATCGCCAAGCTGTTTACGCTGATTTACGTGGCCGACTACCTCAAGCGGCATGGCGAAGAATTGCGGACCGCCGATTTCCGGGTTTCGGCGCTGGCGCTCCTGCGGCCCATGGCGGTGCTGGCGGTACTGGCGGTGTTGCTGTTGCTGGAGCCGGATTTTGGCAGCGTGGTGGTGTTGATGGCGGCGGCGATGGGTATGGTATTTCTGGCCGGAGTTAATCTCTGGCAGTTCGGAACCCTGATGATCGGCACTTCGGCAGTGATGGCGGTGCTGCTCTGGTCTTCGCCTTACCGGCGGGCGAGGCTGGTGAGCTTTCTTGATCCCTGGGCAGATCCTTTCGCGAGCGGCTTTCAACTGACCCAATCATTGATTGCGATCGGGCGCGGTGAGTTGTTTGGCGTCGGACTGGGCGAGAGTGTGCAGAAATTGTTTTATCTGCCTGAAGCCCATACCGACTTCCTGTTCGCGGTGTTGGCCGAAGAGTTAGGACTCATGGGCATTTTGACCATCATTGCGTTGTTCACGATTCTAGTCTGGCGGGCGTTTCATATCGGCCAGCGAGCGGAGCGGTTGGGGGAAAAATTCTCGGCCTGGTTGGCTTATGGTATCGGCTTATGGTTCGGCATCCAGTCACTGTTCAATATGGGCGTCAACATGGGGGTTTTGCCCACCAAGGGCTTAACTCTGCCCTTGATGAGTTATGGCGGTAGTAGCATCGTGGTGATGTGCATGACGCTGGCGCTGTTGTTACGGGTCGATGTGGAAACCCGGACCGGCAAGGTGATCGAGAAATGAGCGGGCAACCTGCAATCTTGATCATGGCCGGCGGTACAGGTGGCCATGTATTCCCGGCGCTGGCGGTGGCGGAGCGGTTGCGTATTCATGGCGCAGCGGTGACTTGGATGGGTGCTCGACGTGGTTTGGAGGCGACCCTGGTGCCAAAAGCCGGCATTCCCATGGAATGGATTGAAGTCGCCGGTTTGCGCGGTAAGAGTCTGCGCCAGCGTTTATTAATGCCCGTCATGTTAAGCCAGGCGTTGTGGCAAGCCGGTCGAATTTTGCGCCGCTTGCGGCCTGCCGTCGTGTTGGGCATGGGCGGGTTCGCGAGTGGTCCCGGCGGAATCATGGCGCGGTTATTGGGAATTCCATTGGTCGTGCATGAACAGAACGCCATTGCCGGTTTGACGAACCGCTGGCTAGCGCGGGTTGCCGGACGGGTATTCGAGGCGTTTCCAGGGACATTTCCCTCGACCCGGCAAGCGGTGGCCGTGGGCAATCCAGTGCGGGAAGTCATTGCCAACCTACCGTCGCCAGCAGTGCGATTCGCCAGTCGTGCAGGACGGCGGCGCTTGCTGGTTTTAGGGGGCAGTCAGGGCGCGTTGGCGCTGAATCAACGGGTTCCGCAAGCTTTGGCGTTACTGGATGCGCGTGAACGCCCGGAGGTTTGGCACCAGGCGGGGGGGCAGTTACATAAAGCCGCTGAAGTTGCGTACCGGGATGCGGGCATAACGGCGCAATTGACGCCATTTATCGAAAACATGGCCGAGGCTTATGGCTGGGCCGATTTAGTGCTATGTCGAGCCGGAGCGTTGACGATTGCCGAACTGGCGGCGGCGGGCATCGGCGCAGTATTAGTGCCATTCCCCTTTGCGGTGGACGACCATCAAACCGCAAACGCCCGATTTCTGGAGAAGGCAGGCGCAGCTCTGGTTGTTCAGCAAGCAGAATTGACGGCTGAACGATTGGCTGCGCTATTGCGAGAATTATTGAGCGACCGTGATCGATTGTTACGGATGGCCGAAGCAGCGCGGCGCTTGGCCAAGGTGGACGCCGCTGAACAAGTGGCGCTGGCTTGTTTGAAATCCATTGCCTGACCCCTAACCCCTGATCCCTAAAAAAATGGACAAACCTGTACTGGCCACTATTCCAGAAGCCTGGCGCGATATGCGCCGGATTCGCCATGTGCATTTCGTCGGCATCGGCGGAGCAGGCATGAGCGGCATCGCGGAAGTGTTGCTGAATTTGGGCTATAGCGTGTCCGGTTCGGATCTGCGCGCCAGCGCAGTCACTGCTCGTCTGGCGCAATTGGGCGCAACTATTCGCCCTGGCCATGCCGCTGAGCATATTGCCGGTTGTGACGCTGTGGTGATCTCCAGCGCGGTGGCTGAGGACAATCCCGAAGTGATCGCGGCGCGGGCGGCCCGAATTCCTGTGGTGCCCCGCGCCGAAATGCTGGCTGAACTGATGCGCTTTCGCTATGGCATCGCCGTCGCCGGCACGCATGGCAAGACGACCACGACCAGCCTGATCGCCAGTCTGCTGGCTGAAGGCGGCTTGGATCCGACCTTCGTTATCGGTGGGCGGCTGAACAGCGCGGGGGCGAACGCTCGATTAGGCGCAGGTCATTTTCTGGTCGCCGAGGCGGATGAAAGCGATGCTTCATTCCTGTTCCTGCAGCCGATGCTGGCGGTGGTTACTAATATCGACGCCGATCATTTGCCGACGTATGGCGGCGATTTTGAACGGTTGCGCGAGACGTTCATTGAATTTCTCCATCACTTGCCATTTTACGGACTAGCGGTGCTGTGCGCTGATGATCCCCAGGTACGGGCTATTTTGCCGTTGTTGAGCCGTCCGGTGTTGAGTTATGGCTTTGATGAAGATTGCGATGTGTGGGCCAGCAACATCATGCGGGAAGGGCTGCGCACCCGATTTCTGGCGCACTTGCCGCACCTCACGGGGCCATTGCCGATCACTTTGAATCTGCCAGGCCGGCATAGCGTACTCAATGCGCTGGCGGCCATCGCAGTCGCGCATGAACTGGGCGTATCGGAAACCGCTATTCGCCGGGCATTGATGAATTTCCAGGGGATCGGGCGGCGTTTCCAGCAACACGGCGAACTGACCCTGCCGGATGGCGGCTGCGCGACAGTGATGGAGGATTATGGCCACCATCCCCGGGAAATTCAGGCCGTGCTGGAGGCAGTGCAGGGCGCCTGGCCGGAACGGCGGCTGGTGCTGGCCTTTCAACCACACCGCTTTACCCGCACCCGTGATCTGTTCGACGACTTCGCTCAGGTGCTTTCCGAAGTGGACGCGCTGATTCTGCTGGAGGTGTATCCCGCCGGGGAAAAGCCGATCGCCGGCGCCGATGGACGCAGTTTGAGTCGGGCGATCCGCACCCGGGGCAAGGTCGATCCGGTGTTTGTGGAACAAGCGGCTGATCTGTCAACCGTGTTGCCGGACCTGCTGTGCGACGGTGATTTGCTGTTAATCATGGGCGCGGGCGACATTGGGGCAATGGCGGCGCGGCTCGTGAATGGTTAGGGGGATCAATGCAACAGAGACAACAACGCACAGCGACCTACCCGGCTGAGTTCGGCAAAGTCGCTGTTTTAATGGGTGGCTGGTCGGCGGAACGGGAGGTCTCGCTAAAAAGCGGCCAGGCGGTGCTGAACGCCTTGCAGACGCGCGGCGTGGATGCTCATGGAATCGATGCCGACCGGCAAATTTCCCGAGTGCTGGCCAACGGCGGCTTTGATCGCGTTTTCATCGCCCTGCACGGGCGCGGCGGCGAGGATGGCGAGATTCAAGGCGCGCTGGAAATCTTGAACCTGCCCTATACCGGTAGCGGGGTGCTCGCCTCGGCGTTGGGGATGGACAAATTGCGCACTAAACAGATTTGGCGAGGCATCGGTTTGCCGACCCCTGCTGGCCGCTTGGTGGAAAGCGCAACGGATTTGGCCGCCGCCGCCGATGAACTCGGTCTGCCGCTGGCGGTGAAGCCGTCCCGCGAAGGCTCCAGCATTGGCATCAGCCGGGTCAACGCGCCGTCGCAGTTCCAAGCGGCCTGGGAACGGGCAGCCGGCTGTCACTCGCCGATCCTGGCGGAACCGTGGATTCAGGGCCAGGAGTACACTGGCGCTTGGCTGCAAGGCGAGACACTGCCGCTGATCCGGTTGGAAACGCCCCGAGAATTTTATGACTATCAAGCCAAGTACCACGCAAATGACACTTGTTATCGCTGTCCCTGCGGGTTGCCCACGGCGCGAGAAGCCCAATTGCGGAATTTAGTGGACCAAGCCTTTGTCGCGGTCGATGGTTCGGGTTGGGGACGGGTGGATTTGATGGTGGATGATCAGGATCGGCCCTGGCTGCTAGAAGTCAACACCGTGCCCGGCATGACCGATCACAGCCTCGTGCCCATGGCGGCTCGGGTCGCCGGCCTGAGTTTCGAGGATCTGGTCTGGCGGATTCTGGAAACCAGTTTGTCATCATCGGACTGAACGGAGTGCATTATGTGGTTCGCCAAGAAGCGGCGCCGGCGGGGCGCAACCACACTCAAATCCCGGTCGGCAAATGCGCCGGGGCAGTGGAAAACGTTCTGGGGAGCGCCGCTGCGCTGGCTGGGCGTTGCGCTGGTGCTGGCCGGTGTGGGTTACGGTTTGTGGATCGGCGCAGAGAAATTGCGCGATCCCAATGCTTTTCCCTTACGCCATGTGCGCATTGAAGGCGAGTTGCGCAATTTGGCCGAGGCGGATTTGCAACCGGTCGCCGCTGGAGTATTGGGACAAAACTTTTTCACGGCTGATCTGGATACGCTGCGCGCGACGCTGGCCGGAAATCCCTGGGTGGAAAAGATTACCGTCCGCCGCTGGTGGCCGGATGTCGTGGACATCGAGTTGCGCGAGCGGATTGCTTTTGGTTATTGGGGCAAAGATGAAATGGTGGATGTAAACGGTCAACGCTTCCAGCCGCCAGTGGTGCGTCAACCGGGTCCCTGGCCGCGTTTGTCAGGTCCTAGCGGTCATGAAAAGGCGCTGATTAAAACCTATGGGGAAGTGCGCGCGTTGTTTGAGCCGATGGGGTTGCGACTGGCGACATTGCGGCAGGATGAACGACGAGCCTGGTGGCTGACTTTTGATAATGGCCTGGAGGTGTATGTCGGGCGCGATCAGTTTGAGCAACGTTTACAACGGTTAGCACAACTTTATCCGCGCATTCTATCGGCCCGGATCGACCAGATCGCGGTCGTGGATTTGCGTTATGGCAACGGCTTTGCCGTGCGGTGGAAAGCCGGGGAAGCGCCAGCAGCCCCGACCGCTAGTTAGGTTGTTGCGCGAAATGGAGCGGTTATGTCTAAAAAAGAAGATAAGAGTCTGATTGTCGGCCTGGATATCGGCACCTCAAAAGTTGTCGTGATCGTCGGCGAAGTTGATGTGAATGGCGGTATCGAGGTCGTCGGCATTGGCAGTCATCCCTCGCGGGGTTTGAAAAAAGGCGTGGTGGTCAACATCGAGTCGACCGTGCAGTCGATCCAGCATGCGATTGATGAAGCCGAACAGATGGCGGGGTGCCGCATTCATTCGGCCTATACCGGCATTTCCGGCAGTCATATTCGCGGGCTGAATTCGCATGGCGTCACCGCGATCAAGAGTCAGGAAGTCACCCCGGAAGATGTGGAGCGGGTTATTGAGGCGGCGCGGGTGGTGGCGATTCCAGCGGATCAGAAGATCCTGCACATCCTGCCGCAGGAATTCATCATCGACAATCAGGAAGGCATCCAGGACCCGGTTGGCATGTCCGGCGTGCGGCTGGAGGCGCGGGTGCATATTGTCACTGGAGCGGTCAGCGCCGCTCAAAATATCGTCAAGTGCGTGCAGCGCTGCGGGCTGGAGGTGGATGACATTATTCTGCAGCAACTCGCCTCCAGCCGGGCGGTGTTGAATCCGGACGAAAAGGAGTTGGGCGTTTGCCTGCTGGATCTAGGCGGCGGCACCAGCGATCTGGCGGTGTTCACTCACGGCGCGATCAGCCACACCTCGGTCATTCCCATCGCTGGCGATCAGGTGACCAATGATATCGCCGTTGCTTTCCGCACCCCGACCCAGTCGGCGGAGGATATCAAGATCAAGCACGCCTGTTGCCTTAAGCATTTAACCGGGCCGGATGAGCGGATCGATGTGGCTAGCGTCGGCGACCGGGCGGCCCGGTCGTTTTCCCGGTACGACCTGGCTGAGGTCGTGGAGCCGCGCTATGCGGAATTCTTTGAGTTCGCCCAGAAGGAGTTGCAGCGCAGCGGTTTTGAAAATCTGATTGCGGCGGGCCTGGTGTTAACCGGTGGCAGCGCCAAGATGGAAGGCGTGGTGGAATTGGCCGAGGATGTGTTTCACATGCCGGTGCGCTTGGGATTGCCGCATGATGTAACGGGCATGGAAGATCGGGTGCGGAATCCGGTGTACTCCACCGCGGTAGGGTTATTGCTGTTTGGGAATGAGAACCGGCCACTTAAAGTGGGGCCGGTGTCGAGAGCGAGCCGCAAAGGGTTGTGGACGCGAATGAAAAGCTGGTTTCAGGGGAATTTCTAGCGGTTGAGTCGACGAACGTTTGGGTTGAGAACCATTGCTTGAGGAGAGTACGGTTATGTTTGAGCTGGTGGATAGTAAATCGCAGAATGAGGTTATCAAAGTGATTGGCGTGGGCGGCGGCGGCAGCAATGCTGTGCAGCATATGCTGGGTGCCAACATTGAAGGCGTGGAGTTTATTTGCGCCAATACCGATGCGCAGGCGCTGAAGACCTCGTCAGTGCCAGTAACTTTACAAATAGGCGGAAATATCACCAAGGGACTGGGCGCCGGGGCCAATCCAGAGGTCGGTCGGCAGTCGGCCCAGGAAGACAGCGAGCGCATCCGGGAGATCCTGCAAGGCGCCGACATGGTGTTTATTACCGCGGGCATGGGCGGTGGCACCGGAACAGGCGCGGCGCCGGTCGTGGCGGAGCTGGCCCGGGAAATGGGCATTCTGACCGTGGCGGTGGTGACGAAGCCGTTTCCGTTCGAGGGCAAGAAACGCATGGAAGTCGCGGTGCGCGGCATTGCCGAACTGAGCAAGGCGGTCGATTCCCTGATTATCATTCCTAATGAGAAATTGCTGACGGTGCTGGGCAAAGCCGCCAGTCTGCTGGATGCTTTTAAGGCCGCCAACGACGTGCTGCTGGGCGCGGTGCAGGGCATTGCCGAACTGATTACCAAGCCGGGCCTAATCAATGTGGACTTTGCTGACGTGCGCACGGTGATGTCGGAAATGGGCATGGCGATGATGGGCACCGGTCGGGCTGTCGGCGATGGCCGCGCCCGCGAAGCGGCGGAATCGGCCATTAACAGCCCATTACTGGAAAATGTGAATCTGGCGGGCGCGAAGGGATTGTTGGTCAGCATCACCGGCGGCATGGATATGACCATTGGCGAGTTTGACGAGGTGGGGAACACGATCAAGGAACTAGCCTCTGATGACGCCAATGTAGTGGTCGGCACGACGATTGATCACGAGATGCAAAACGAGTTGCGGGTGACGATCGTGGCAACCGGTATTGGTCAGGGTGCTCCGGCGGCTAAAACGGCGATGGGGCGTGAGCGGGAATCGAGAATTCCCCACATTAACTTGGTTCGCGATCCGGATTCGTATTCACCGCGTGAGCCGGCGCGGTCGCCATCAACGTTGCCCCGGGCCGTCGGGGATGGGTTGAGTCCGCAACGCAATGCTACTGGTGAAGCTGATCTGGAATATCTGGATATTCCAGCGTTCCTGCGCCGTCAAGCTGAATAGTTTGGTGTCTCTTGTCCCCCGTTATTGTTCGGCCATGGCCGTGTAAATCATGCGGTCATGACTGGATAATGACTTGAAGCATAAAATTTTCGCAAGTTAACAACAAACGCCGTTGCGAAAGAGAAACAAAAGTTGCCGTCTCACCACGTAATGTGGTAGATTCGTTGCAGTGCATGAAGGTACGGTGACAGCGATCTGGCGTTACTAACCGCCCGGGTTCATTGAGCGAAGATTATCGGTATCCAGGGCAATAACTTACGACATCATGCTTTAGATCAATTGACGTGTTGGGGGACCTAAGATGATTAGGCAGAGAACCTTGAAAAACGCTATTCGGGCGACGGGGGTCGGGTTACATACCGGCGAAAAAGTCTACTTGACCTTGCGGCCAGCAGCGCCCGACGCTGGTATTGTATTCCGGCGCATCGATCTGCCTGAACCGGTGGAAATTAAGGCCTGTCCGCAGAATGTTGGAGATACGCAGCTTTCCACATCGCTGATCAAGGGAAAAGCCCGCATTTCTACGGTCGAGCATCTGCTGTCAGCTTTTGCAGGATTGGGCATCGATAATGCTTACGTTGATGTGAGCGCCGCCGAGGTGCCGATCATGGATGGCAGCGCCGGGCCGTTCGTCTTTTTGATTCAGTCCGCTGGCATTCAGGAACAGAACGCGCCCAAGCGGTTTATCCGCATCAAGCGGTCAGTAACCGTTGAAGACGACGACAAACAGGCGCGGTTTGATCCCTTCGATGGCTTCAAGGTCGAGTTTACCATTGCCTTTGATCACCCGCTGTTCCGGGGGCGCAATCAAAACGCCGTGGTGGATTTTTCAACGACGTCGTTTGTCAAGGAGGTCAGTCGGGCGCGTACTTTCGGGTTCATGCGCGATATCGAGTATTTGCGCGAGCGGCGGCTGGCGCTGGGCGGCACCTTGGACAACGCCATTGTGGTGGATGATTACCGGATCCTCAATGAGGATGGGCTGCGCTACGAGGACGAATTCGTTAAGCATAAGATTCTGGATGCGATTGGCGATTTGTATTTGCTGGGCTGCAGTCTGATTGGCGCATTCACGGGCTACAAATCCGGTCATGCGTTAAATAACCGGTTGCTGCGCACCTTGCTGGCCGATCGCGCCGCCTGGGAAGAAGTGACGTTCAGTGATGAACGACAGGCGCCAATTTCCTATCTTCAACCGGCCCAGGCGACGCGCTGAATACGGCTGGCTAGTGTCTTTAACTTCCCCCTATTTTTTAACGGCTTTCCGGGAACCAATCCCGGAAAGCCGTTTGTCTTGTTATGCGCATTTCAGCCAAAAACCTGCTATTGGGGTATCATTGCTCCCTGCCTGATCCGTGATCTTTCGTAGCATGTCAATTGTCGCCCCCGCCACGCTGAACCCCCTCTTTGCGAGAGTCTTTGATGAATATTTTGAAAACCCTGTTTGGTAGCCGCAATGACCGCGTACTCCGTCGGATGCGCAAGGTCGTTACGACCATCAACGCTCTGGAACCGGGTATCGCTGCTCTGAGCGACGCCGATTTGCGCGCCAAGACTGACGAATTTAAAAACCGCCACGCCAAGAGTGAAACGCTCGATGCTTTGTTGCCCGAAGCCTTCGCTGTAGTGCGCGAGGCCAGCAAGCGCACCCTGGAAATGCGCCATTTCGATGTGCAGTTAATCGGCGGCATGGTGCTGCATGAAGGAAAAATCGCCGAAATGCGCACTGGCGAAGGTAAAACCCTGGTGGCGACTCTGGCGGTTTACCTCAATGCGCTGACCGGCAAAGGCGTTCATGTCATCACGGTCAACGACTACCTGGCTCGCCGCGACGCGGACTGGATGGGGCAGATCTACCGCTTCCTCGGCATGACCGTTGGGGTGGTTATCGCTGGCATGAGTCCCGAAGAAAAGCGCGCTGCTTATGACTCCGACATCACCTACGGCACTAACAATGAGTACGGTTTCGACTACCTGCGCGACAACATGGCGTTCAGCCTGGAGCAAAAGGTGCAACGGGAACTGCACTACGCGCTGGTGGATGAAGTGGATTCGATCCTGATTGACGAAGCGCGCACCCCGCTGATCATTTCCGGGCCGGCGGAAGAAAGCTCTGAAATGTACCGGCGCATCGATGCGCTGATTCCGGCGCTGACTCGCCAGAAAGAGGAAGAGGGACCGGGCGACTACTCGGTGGATGAGAAAGTCAAGCAGGTCTACCTCACTGAGGACGGCCACCAGAAAGTCGAGGAGTTACTGCTGGAAGCTGGCTTACTCCGTGAAGGCGAAAGCCTGTATGACGCCGCTCATCTTGGCGTCTTTCATCACCTGAACGCCTGCCTGCGCGCTCATTCCTTATTCCACCGTGATGTGGAATATATCGTGCGCAACGGCGAAGTGATCATCGTTGATGAATTTACCGGGCGCACCATGCCCGGTCGGCGCTGGTCGGACGGTTTGCATCAGGCTATCGAAGCCAAAGAAGGCGTGCCGATTCAGGCGGAAAACCAGACCCTGGCCTCGATCACCTTCCAGAACTACTTCCGCCTGTACGGCAAACTGGCGGGTATGACCGGCACCGCTGATACGGAAGCTTTTGAATTCCAGCAAATCTACAACCTGGAGGTCGTCGTTGTACCCACGCATCTGCCGATGATCCGTAAAGATATGGGCGATCTGGTGTTTCTCACCCAGGAGGAGAAGTACCAGGCGGTGCTGGAAGATATCCGCGATTGCCAAAAGCGCGGCCAGCCGACCCTGGTGGGAACCACCTCGATCGAGGTGTCTGAACTGCTTGCCAGGATGCTGGATAAAGCGAATGTTCCTCACCAGGTGCTAAACGCCAAGCAACACGAACGGGAAGCGGAAATCATTGTTCAAGCCGGCCGGCCCGGCGCCGTCACGATTGCCACCAACATGGCGGGGCGCGGTACTGACATCGTCCTGGGCGGCAACCTGCAAGCTGAACTGAAGGCGCTGGGCCTGGAAGCCAGTCAGTCGGTTCACGATGACATCCGCCAGGCTTGGCAGCAGCGTCATGAGCAAGTGGTCGCCGCTGGCGGACTCCACGTCATCGGCACCGAACGCCATGAATCACGGCGCATTGATAACCAGTTGCGCGGACGTTCCGGTCGCCAGGGCGATCCAGGATCAAGCCGCTTCTACCTGTCGCTGGAAGACAATCTGCTGCGTATCTTCGCCTCTGACCGGGTGGCCGGGCTGATGCAAAAGCTGGGCATGGAGAAGAACGAGGCGATTGAACATCCCTGGGTGACCAAGGCGATTGAAAACGCCCAGCGCAAGGTCGAGGCGCACAACTTCGATATCCGCAAGAACCTGCTGGAATTCGACGACGTGGCCAACGACCAGCGCAAGGTTATGTACCGCTGGCGCAACGAATTAATGGAAGCGGAAGACATCTCGGCAACTTTGCAAGAGATGCGCGCCGATGTGCTTAAACAGACGATTGATCACTATATCCCGCCGCAGAGTCTGGAGGAGCAGTGGAATACTCAGGGTCTGGAAGAAGCGCTGGCCAAGGACTTTGATTTGCAGTTGCCGATTCGCGCCTGGCTGGATGCGGATCATGACCTGCATGAGGAACCCCTTCGAGAACGCATTCACGCCGAACTGGAACGAGCATATACCGCGAAGGAAGCGCAGGTCGGCGGAGCTTGGATGCGGCAGTTCGAGAAGGCTGTGTTGTTGCAAGTACTGGACAGCCATTGGCGCGAGCATTTAGCAGCGATGGACTATTTGCGCCAAGGCATTCACCTGCGCGGCTACGCCCAGAAGAATCCCAAGCAGGAGTATAAGCGTGAGTCCTTCGAGATGTTCCAGGCGTTGGTGCAGCGTATTCACCAGGAAGCGGTCACCTTTCTGGTGCGGGCGCAATTCCAGGCCGAACCGGAACCGATTCCTGAACCGCGCCGACCGGCTCCGGGCGCCATGCATTTTGTTCATGCGGACGCTTCAGCCCTGGCGGAAGGCGACGAAGACGATTCCGGCATCGAAATCCGCCGGCAATCGGAGGATGCCGCGCATATCCCGTTTGTCCGCGATGGCCGCAAAATCGGGCGTAACGAACCCTGTCCTTGTGGTTCGGGCAAGAAGTACAAGCATTGCCATGGACAGTTAGACTAATTGCGTTCTTCTTTGCCGGGAGAGTTTATGGAGCCTTTAACGGTTGCTGGCATTCGGCTGGGGACAGCCTGCGCCGGTATCAAGTATCCAAACCGCCGTGATCTGGTGATCATCGAGGCTACCGCTGGAACCCGTGCCGCTGCTGTGTTCACCCAAAACGCCTTTTGCGCCGCCCCGGTCACCGTCGCGCGGACACATTTGCAGCAGACCGCACCCCGTTACCTGGTCATCAACACCGGCAACGCCAATGCGGGTACTGGCGTTAAGGGTTTATCCGACGCTGAAACGACCTGCCGTGCGCTGGCCGAACACACGGGCTGCCGGCCTGAAGAAGTCCTGCCCTTTTCGACTGGAGTGATTGGCGAACCTTTGCCATTGGAACGATTAGTCACCGGTTTGCCAGCCGCTTTGGCGGCGTTGCGACCGGACGGTTGGATGGAAGCGGCGCACGGCATCATGACCACCGACACCCGGCCCAAGTGGGCGTCGCAGCGGCTGAATCTGAGCGGGCGCGACATAACGGTGACCGGCATCGCCAAGGGCGCTGGCATGATCTGCCCGAACATGGCCACCATGCTGGCTTTCGTCGCCACAGACGCCGTTGCCGATCAGGCATTGCTCCAGCGGACGCTGAATGAGGCAGTCGCTAATTCCTTCAACGCCATCACCGTGGACGGCGACACCTCGACCAATGACGCTTTGGTGCTGCTGGCGACTGGCCAATCCGGGGTGAACATCCCCCTGGAAGGCGAGGACCGCGACCTTTTTGCCTGCACCGTGCGCGACGTGTGTATTGAATTGGCTCAAGCGATTATCCGTGACGGTGAGGGCGCGACCAAGTTCATCGCCGTCCAGGTTGAAGGGGGGCAGGATGTCGCCGAATGTCGGCAGGTGGCTTACGCCATTGCCCATTCGCCGCTGGTTAAAACCGCTTTTTTCGCCTCCGATCCCAACTGGGGACGAATCCTGGCGGCGGTAGGCCGCGCCGGGCTGGCCGATCTCGACCTGGAACAGGTGACCATCTATCTGGACGAGGTTTGCATCGTTCGTGCTGGTGAACGGGCCGTCGATTACACTGAGGCGCGTGGGCAAGAAATCATGGCGCGCTCCGACATCGCTATTCGGATTGAGCTTGGGCGTGGGATGGAAACAGCGCGGATTTGGACGACCGATCTGTCTTACGATTATGTGCGCATTAATGCCGAGTATCGGACGTGAAGACGGTTCATGTCGCGGTGGGCATTCTCATCAATGCCGTCGGCGCAGTGCTGATTACCCGCCGACCGGAACACGTCCATCAAGGTGGATTATGGGAATTCCCTGGCGGCAAGGTGGAGGAAGGCGAACCGGTCGCCGCGGCGCTGAGCCGGGAATTGCATGAAGAACTGGGCGTCACGGTGGAATCCGCTGAACCCTGGCTGCATGTGCGGCATGATTATTCCGACAAGCGTGTATTCCTGGATGTGTGGCGGG
>JAGRHQ010000189.1 GCA_020444905.1 Candidatus Competibacteraceae bacterium | reverse complement strand
GGGCGATCTTTACATGCCACGGGTGCAGACGCTGACCAATGGCGCATCGGAACGGCTGGTCGTGGCCCCCGGCCATGAAGCATCCGCGCTTCTGCATACGCCCGGCGGGCAGAGCGGTCATCCCCTGTCGCCTTATTATCGGGCTGGACATGATGCCTGGGTCAAAGGTTTACCGACGCCGCTAGAGCCGGGGCCAGCACAACATCGGCTGATTCTTAAACCCTGATCGCTTTGAATTTCCATAAAAACTTTTGGCAGGAAGCAGATTGCGCATTCATCACTGTTTGTTCATACTATGATCTTACCTATTATCTTACTGGAGATCATCATGCCTACGGTCACGCTCTCTACCAAAGGACAAGTCGTCATTCCCAAGGAAATCCGCGATGCGCTGCATTGGGAAGCCGGTGTTGAACTCACCGTCACTTCAGCCGGCGATCTCGTGGTGTTGAAGGCCACGCCGAAAAAGACCGGCAAGCGCCTTGAGGATTTACGCGGGATGTTGAAGCATGATGGCCCGCCTATTCCTATCGAAGAACTATGCAAGCCGGTGGATTACAGCGAAGATTGGGAAGAGTCGGAGAGGCGCAGTCGATGATCGCTTTTGATACCAACCTGCTGGTGCGTTTACTTGTGGACGATGCGCCGGCGCAGGCCGATGTAGCTGAAGCACTACTGGCTTCTCATACCGTTTTCATCCCCAAGACAGTCTTGATGGAAACAGAATGGGTGCTGCGCAAGAGCTACCGCAAGACGCGAGAGCAAATCAATCAGTTTTTCGTTGAGTTGCTGGACACCGAAAACGCCGTGATTGAGGACCATGAAACCGTCGCCAGCGCGCTCCAATGGTATCGTCTTGGCGCGGACTTCGCCGACGCTCTGCATCTTGCCGCCTGTGGCAAAACCACCCTGTATACGTTCGATCAGCAATTCTGCAAGGCGGCGCGGGCGCTGGGTATTGCGCCGGAAATTCGGCTGTTGAAAGCCTGATAGAAGACCATGACGACCTATCGCCATCGTGAAGAAACCCTCAATACCCAGTTGGCCATCGTGCTGGCTGATTTCGGGCTGGACGCTGATGCTGAAACGATTCACGCCGGAGGCCGTGAACGTCCCGATGTGTTGTTTCCCTGGCGCGGTTTGCGCGTGGTGATCGAGGGCAAGTTTGCCGACCACCCCAAGGCCCAGGATGCGGTGCTGGCTGACGCCCAGGGCCGGGTGCAGCGCGGCGTCGCGCATATCGCCATCGCTGCGGTTTATCCACCCATCTTACGCGAAACGCCCACGTCACAATTATCCGATGAACTGGCCAAGGCGACTTTGAGCTACTGCATTCTGGCGCTGGATGAGCAAACCCCCTGGTTTCAGGGAACGCCAGCGGCGATCCTGGATGCGTTGCGCCGCACCCAGGCCATGTTGATTGAGGACGATATTATCGCCACTACCGCTGCCTCTCTGGCGGAGCGGATCAGTAACACCACCCTGCTCTGGCAGGGAGAAACAGGAACCTGCGAGCGGCTGGCGATCACCCTGGGGATGTCGGCGTCCAGTGGCGAAACCCCGGATCAGACCGCTGGCCGCCGATTGACCGCCGCTAAAATCGCGGCGCTGATCATGACCAACGCCCTGATTTTTCAGGCGCAACTGGCCAAGACGGATAACCGGGTCATGACCATGCAGCAACTGGAGGGGCAAGACGACCGGGTGAAAGCCGCTTACGATCACTGGCGCTGGATTTGGCAGAACATCAATTACGCACCCATTTTCCAGTTGGGCGAACAGGTGCTATTTCATCTCTATGACAGTCCCTGGATTAACCGGGCATTGGGCTTTCTGATTCAGGAAGTTCACGCCATCCAGCAGCATCAGTCGGCATTGCGCCATGACCTGATGGGGCGGATTTACCACTGGCTGCTGCATTACGCCAAATATCTGGGCGCTTATTACACGTCCGTTCCAGCGGCGACTTTGTTGCTCAAGCTGGCGTTGAACCGGCCCTGGCGGCAAGACTTGGGCGACCCGGCGCAATTGGCGGATTTCAAGGTCGCGGATCTGGCCTGCGGTACCGGCACGCTGTTGATGGCCGCCGCCGAAGCCTTGACCGATGCCCATATCCTGGCGCGGGCGCGCAATCAGCGCAATCTAAAGCCCGAGGTCTTGCAGGCCCTGCATCGGAACCTGATGGAAAACGTCCTGCATGGCTATGACGTATTGCCCACCGCCGTTCATCTGACCGCCTCCACACTGGCGCTGCTGGCTCCGGAAGTCACTTTTGCCCACATGAATCTCTACATCATGCCGCTGGGACTGGATGGCAATACGCCGCGCCTGGGCAGTCTGGATTTCCTGGGCCGGGATGTGGTGCGAACCCAGATTGCGCTGGATCAGTCGCAGGTGGAAATCGTGCAAACCGACGCGGGCCAAACGCAAGTGGTCAGCGCAGCCGCGCCAAAACTGGATCTGTGCGTGATGAATCCGCCGTTTGTGCGGAGCGTGAACAATAACCTGCTGTTTGGTTCGTTGCCGGATGACCGGGGAACTTTGCAAAATGAGCTGAAAAAGCGGGTTAAAAATGTCTCAGCTAACATTACCGCCGGACTCGGCGCGGTGTTTGTCGCGTTGGCTGACCAGTCGCTTAAACCGGGTGGACGGCTCGCGCTCGTGTTGCCCCATGCATTGGCTTCTGGCGAAGCCTGGGGACCGACCCGTCAATTACTCGCAGACCGTTATCATCTGGAACTGGTGGTGTCCAGCTATGATGCCCGTCGTCCTAATTTTTCAGAAAATACGGATTTATCAGAAATTCTGTTTATCGCGCGTAAGCGGCAGAATAGCGAAACGCCGGAATTGACCACGTATATCAACTTGTGGCGCAACCCGGCTAATGTGTTTGAGGCGTTGGGTATTGCGGAGTGGATGAAAACTACAGCGGAAGGAGTGATCCGCCTGTTGCCCGGCGTGTTTGGCGAAGCGGTCATCTTGCCGGCAACCACCGGTCAGGAACACTGGTATGGGGCCATGTTCGCCCGCAGTCAGTTGACTAGGATATTTCTGGCGCTGGAGCAGGGACACGTCACATTACCTGCAAAAAGCCAGGCTCTTGCGTTGTGCGCGATCCAGGATTTAGGACAGCTCGGTTATGATGCGCGGGATATTCATGATGCTTTTACTGTATCGGACGACGTCTGGTCGCTGTATCCCGCATTTTGGAATCACGCTTCGGAAAAAGTCAGGACGCTGCGGCAAACGGCCAACGCCTGGTTACATCCGCGCACTCAGGCTGCTGCGAAACGCCCGCTGAAAGATGCCCAAAAAGTTTGGGAAACCGCCTCGGATTTGCTATTAGCTTGGCGATTGCGCGCTAATACCCACCGACTGTTAGCCGTTGATCTCAGTCAACCGGTCATTGGCAACACTTGGTGGGCGTTTAAGACCGATTTGGAACCGGAACGTCGCAAGGCGCTGCTGCTCTGGCTGAATGGCAGCCTAGCTTTGCTGGCGCTTTTCGGAAATCGTGTAGTGACGCAAGGAGCCTGGATGCAGGTGAAAAAACCGGCCTGGGCCACGATGCCGGTTTTGGACGTGCGCGCCTTGAGCGATGCGCAAGCGGCGCATCTAGCGGCGGCTTATGATGCGCTGTGCGACCGTGAATTACAGGCGCTGGCCAAACTGAATATTGATCCGGTTCGCCAGGCCATCGATGAGGCGCTTTGCCAGGCCCTGAACCTGCCGGATTTAAAGCCGGTGCGGGAGATGCTGGCGCAGGAGCCGGGATTGACCGGGAAACCGATACTGTCGCAACCCGCAGTGAAACCGAACGGTTGAACGATGATGACGGATTCCTTTGTTCAATGGTTCCGCCAGGCCGGACCTTATATCAACGCCCATCGCGGCAAAACCTTCGTCGTTTTGTTCGGCGGCGAAGCGGTGGAGGCCGAGCATTTTTCCAGCCTGATTCACGACTTGGCCCTGCTGCACAGTCTGGGCATTCGCCTAGCGCTGGTGCATGGCGCACGGTATCAGATCGAAGCTCGGTTACGCGAAGTGGGACGGGAATGGCGTTATGTCAATGAATTACGGGTCACTGAAGCCGATGACCTGCGCTACGTCAAGCAAGCGGTCGGGCGGCTACGGTTGCGCATCGAAGCCCGCTTGTCGATGGGGCTGGCCAATTCGCCGATGCACGGCGCGCACCTGCGCGTCGTATCCGGCAATCTGATCACCGCCCGGCCACTGGGGGTGCGCGATGGCGTGGATTACGGCTTCACCGGCGAAGTACGGCGGATTGATGACCGCGCCATTCGGCTATGGCTGGATCAGGACGCCATTGTCCTGCTGTCGCCGATGGGCTATTCGCCGACCGGGGAAATTTTCAATCTCAGCGCCGAGGATGTGGCCGCTGCCGCCGCGATTGCACTACAAGCCGACAAATTGTTGGTGCTGACGGAGGGGCCGGAATTATGCGATACCGCCGGTCAGCCAGTTCGGCAATTGAATCTTGGCGAAGCCGGACAGTTGCTCGCTGAGCATCCCGCCTTGCCCGAGGAAGCCGCTCGTCTGTTACGTCTGGCGTTGCGCGCCGGTCAGGCGTGCGTGCGCCGCGTTCACCTGCTCAGCCGACGAGTCGATGGAGCGCTGTTGCTGGAATTGTTCACGCGCGACGGCGTGGGCGCGCTGATCGCCGCCGACACCTATGAAGGGTTGCGCACGGCAACGATTGATGACGTGGGCGGATTATTGGAGCTGATCCAACCGCTGGAGGATGATGGAACGCTAGTGCGTCGGTCGCGGGAGCGGCTGGAAATGGAAATCGAGCGTTTCGTCCTGCTGGAGCGGGATGGCGCCATCATCGGCTGTGCCGCGCTTTATCCATTTCCCGAGGAGCGATTAGGGGAGTTGGCTTGTGTTGCGATGCATCCTCACTACCGCAATCGGGGTCGCGCCGATGCGTTGCTCAGCTTTATTGAACGTCAAGCGCGAACCCAGGGATTGCAGCGATTGTTTGTACTTACCACTCGCACCGCCCACTGGTTTCAGGAACGCGGTTTCGAGTCTGCGGAAGTGAGCGACCTGCCGATGGGCAAGCAGGAACTCTATAATTGGCAACGCCGTTCCAAAGTCTTTATCAAGTCCCTTTAAGTCGTATGTAATTGTATCACCGAGGAATCATTCATGCTGACCGTCGCGCCTGCCGCTCCCTTGCGAGTCATCCAAATTACTGATCTTCATCTGAAAGTTCAACCCGGTAGCCGGATTTGGGGCGTGGATGTGGACACCGGCCTGAATGCGGTGTTGGCGCATATTCAGGAAAATCATCCTGACGCGGATTTCATGCTCGTTACCGGCGACCTGGTCGGAGATGAACCCGAAGCCTACGAACGAGTGCGCCAGCGACTGGAACTGTTGCAGTTGCCGGTTTATTGCCTGCCGGGTAATCATGATTTTCCCGCCACCATGAGCTGGATGCTGCGCAATGGATGGGTGCGGCGCAAGCGTCACATCGTGACCGACCACTGGCAATTCGTGCTGCTGGATTCCAGCTTTCCCGGCACGCCCGATGGTCATCTGGCTTATAGCGAACTGGCCTTGCTGGACACGCTGTTGGTAACGGATACGGACAGGCACACCGTCGTTTGTTTACACCATAATCCCGTGTCTAGCCAAACGCCTTGGCTGGATACGATGATGGTAAGCAACCATGCGGCGTTATTCAGCGTACTGGATCGTTATCCCCAGGTCCGCGCAGTGGTCTGGGGACACATTCACGCCGAATTCAGCGCCCGCCGGAATGGTGTTCACCTGCTGGCGGCGCCTGCAACCTGCGTTCAATTCAAACCGCGCGTCCCGGAACCGCAAGTCGACGACCTGCCGCCCGGTTATCGCTGGTTCGAACTTTACCCGGACGGTGCGCTGCGCACTGGGGTGGAGCGGGTGGGGTGAAAGGTAGGGCTATCAGCGAGCAAGGTTATGCCCATCAAGATCGGGCATGAGATAGCGATGTCCACCGGCTTGCTTGGCCAGATACATTGCATGATCAGCGTGGCGCAGGAGGGCATCGGCATCCGCGCCATCTTCCGGGTAGAGGGTGACGCCGATGCTGGCGCTGAGTCGCGCCGCGCCCTCGGCGAGGCCAAACGGCGCTTGCAAGGAGGTCAGCATCCGGTCAATGGCGCGCTCTCCTTCCTCAATCGTGGCCAGATCGCCCAGCAAGACCACAAACTCATCCCCACCCAAGCGGGCGACCGTGTCCCCGGCCCGGACGCAGGCCGTCAAACGTTGGGCGACTTGAATGAGGATCTGATCGCCCTGGTCATGGCCATAGGTATCGTTAACCGGTTTGAAGTCATCCAGATCCAGGTAGCAGACTGCTAAGCGCCGCTGGTTCCGCCGCGCTTGCACCATGGCTTGCCGCAAGCGGTCCGCTAGCAGCACCCGATTCGGTAGACCAGTGAGCGCATCGTGATACGCAAGGTAGTTCATCTGGTCCTGAGTGCGCTTGCGCTCAATGATATCCATTACCAGATCAGTCAGTTGTTGCATCGCTTCGATATCGTCAGCCGTGTAATCCTCGGGTTTGTTCCCCACGCCGATAATCGCAGCCACCCGATCATTGACCAGGACAGGCAACAATAATTCACGCTGGACGACGACGACGTGGCCGATGGGCAAGCCGTACAGCGCTGTCAAACGCGCTTCGTCATTATGAATCACCGGCTGGCGTTGCTGCACACAATCGATCCAGACACTGGCCTGATGGATAGGGTAGCGTTGACCCTTGTCGTTCGCCGGGCGGCTGCAATTCTCCAGTGTCCGGCTGGACCAGGCTTGCAAGGTCAGGTGTCGCTGATCCGGTTCGACAAAATGAAAGAAACCGATCGTGCTGCCGGTCAAGCGCTCCGCTTCGTCCAGGGCCGCTCTCATCAGTTCCTCCAAAGTGCTGGTCAGCGCGGCCTGCGACAGGCGCATACGGATTTTTAGCAACGTTTCCGAGCGTTGTCGATGATCGACGTCGCGGATGAAGGCAAAAAACCGTTCGCCAGTGCTCGGCCAGTAGCTCACATTGACTTCAGCGCGCCAGACC
>JAGRHQ010000188.1 GCA_020444905.1 Candidatus Competibacteraceae bacterium | reverse complement strand
CCACGGCCAGGAGCGCATGGATCATCATACAAAAGAACATCTGCACGAGACCCCAGCGGTGGTGACCGTGCCTTTGATGATGCTGGCCATTCCCTCGGTGATCATCGGCGCCTTGGCTATTGAGCCGTTGCTGTTTGGCGGAGGATTCAAGGATGCTATCTTTATTGCGCCGGAACATGATGTCCTCAAGCATCTCGCCGAACATTTCCACGGTGCGGTTAGCTTCGCCGCACATGGCATAACCGGGTTGCCCTTTATTCTGGTGCTGGCTGGATTCGGCTCGGCGTTCTATCTGTACATGATGCGACCGGATCTGCCGGAACTGATCCAGCAAAAGTTCGCGGTGCTGTACGACATCATGGTGCGCAAGTACCTGTTCGACGAAATCTACCAGTCGGTGTTCATGCGCGGCAGCCGGGAACTGGGTGCGGCGCTGTGGAAGTATGCCGACGCCGGGTTGATCGATGGCGTGATGGTCAATGGCTCGGCTCGTTTGGTCGGTTGGTTCGCCGCCATCGTCCGATATATACAGACCGGTTATCTGTACACGTATGCCTTTGCCATGATCATCGGCCTGCTGATCCTGTTGACCTGGTTCGTCGCCCGCTAACCTGGAAGAAGAAAAACCATGCTGTCGGAACTGCCTTTGTTGAGTCTCGTTATCTGGTTCCCGATCCTGGGTGGCATTGCGGTGTTGTTCGTGGGTGACGAAAACCCCGCGCGCGCCAAGGCGCTGGCCCTGACGGTCGCGATCCTGAGTTTTCTGATCGGTATCCCACTGTTTTCGTCGTTTGACGCCACCACGGCGTCCATGCAATTCCAGGAATTCGTGCCGTGGATTCCCATGTTCAGCGTCAATTACCATCTGGGTGTTGATGGGTTCTCCATGCCGTTGATCCTGCTGACTGCGTTCATGACCGTGCTGGTGGTGATCGCCGGCTGGGAAGTGGTGCAGTACCGGATTGCCCAGTACATGGCGGCGTTCCTGATCATGGAAGGGTTGATGATCGGGGTGTTTGCCGCACTGGATGCGATTCTGTTCTATGTGTTCTTCGAGGCGATGCTGATCCCAATGTTTTTGATCATCGGCATCTGGGGCGGGCCGCGTCGGGTGTACGCAACGATCAAGTTTTTCCTGTACACCTTCCTCGGTTCGGTGTTCATGCTGATTGCTCTGATCTACCTGTACAATCAGTCGAGTAGCTTTGAGATTCTCGATTTCCACAAGCTGCCGCTGAGCCTGACCGAACAGGTGCTGATCTTCTTTGCCTTCCTGCTGGGTTTTTCGGTCAAGGTGCCGATGTGGCCGGTGCATACCTGGTTACCGGATGCTCACGTTGAGGCGCCGACCGGAGGGTCTGTGATTCTGGCGGCGATTACTTTGAAGATTGGCGGTTATGGCTTCCTACGATTTGCCCTACCGATTACCCCGGATGCCGCCGGGACGCTGGACTGGTTGGTGATCACGCTGTCGCTGATCGCTGTTGTTTACATTGGTCTGGTAGCCCTGATTCAGCAGGACATGAAGAAACTGATTGCCTATTCTTCCATCGCACACATGGGGTTTGTGACGCTGGGCTTCTTCATCGTGTTCAGCATCTATCGCGATACGGGCAGCCTGAGCGGCGCGGCTATGGGCGTTGAAGGCGGCATGGTGCAGATGGTGTCGCATGGCTTCATTTCCGGCGCGTTGTTCCTGTGCGTCGGTGTGCTGTATGACCGGGTGCATTCCCGTCAGATCAGGGATTACGGCGGTGTCGTCAATACGATGCCGATTTTTGCCGCCTTTATGGTGTTGTTTGGCATGGCCAACGCCGGATTGCCCGGCACTTCAGGATTCGTTGGCGAATTTATGGTGATTCTCAGCAGCTTCAAGGCTAGTTTCTGGATCGCCTTTCTGGCTTGCACCACCCTGATCCTGGGCGCGGCCTATACCCTGTGGCTGGTCAAGCGGGTGATCTTCGGCGAAATCGGCAACAGCCACGTTGCAGAGTTGCAGGATATCAACACCCGGGAAATCATCATGTTGAGCCTGCTGGCGGCGGCGGTGTTGCTGCTCGGCGTTTGGCCTGATCCACTGACCTCAGTCATGCATACTTCCGTGGATAACCTGCTTCAGCATGTTACCGTATCCAAGTTGTTGTAATCAGCGTTCCTTGCAGAGAAGAAATCGGAGAATAGGGAAAATCCAATGAATTTCGTCGCCCCTGATTTCATGCCGGTTCTGCCGGAACTGTTCGTGCTGACCCTAGCCTGTCTGATTCTGGTTATCGATGCATTTCTGGAACAACGGCAACGGCACATTACCTACGGGTTGGCGCAACTCACCCTGCTGGGCGCAGTTTTGTTGACCCTGGTGACTTACGCCCATGCGCCAGTGACCACCATGTTTGGCCATTACATCAAGGACGCGATGGGCGATTTGCTCAAGTTGTTCATTTATTTGGCGACTGCTGCCGGTTTCCTGTATTCGCGCGATTATTTGCGTCAGCGTGATCTGTTCAAGGGCGAGTACTACGTGCTGGGCCTGTTCGGGGTGTTGGGCATGATGATCATGGTGTCAGCGCATAGCCTGCTCACCGTGTATCTGGGCCTGGAATTGCTCTCACTGTCCTTGTATGCGCTGGTAGTGACCGACCGTGACTCGCCGGTCGCTTCGGAAGCGGCTATGAAGTATTTCGTGCTGGGCTCGCTGGCCTCCGGGATGTTGCTGTATGGGATTTCGATGATTTACGGCGCGACCGGCAGCATCGATCTACAGGTCGTGGCCGATGTGGTGGCTGGGCAGGGGATGGAGAATCTGGTGCTGGTGTTTGGACTGGTATTCCTGGTCGTCGGCCTGGCGTTCAAGCTGGGCGCGGTGCCGTTCCACATGTGGGTGCCGGATGTTTATCAGGGCGCCCCTACCTCGGTCACGTTGTACATTGGTTCAGCGCCCAAACTGGCGGCTTTTGCTCTGATCATGCGGGTTCTGGTCGATGGTCTAGGTACGTTGCAGGGTGACTGGCAGGAGATGCTGATTATTCTGGCGGTGCTGTCGATGGCTGTTGGCAATCTGGTCGCGATCGTCCAAAGTAACATCAAGCGGATGCTGGCCTACTCGACCATTTCCCATGTCGGTTTTCTGTTGCTCGGTATTTTAGCCGGCACCGCTGAGGGTTACGCAGCGTCCATGTTTTACGCTATCGTCTATGTGTTGATGGCGGTGGGAGCGTTCGGCATGGTCATCCTGTTGAGTCGTACTGGCTTCGAGGCGGAGAACATTGACGATTTCAAGGGATTAAACGACCGTAATCCGTGGCTGGCGTTCCTGATGATGATGATCATGATGTCCATGGCCGGCGTGCCGTTCCTGGCGGGGTTTTACGCCAAGTGGGTGGTGTTGCAGGCGGTGGTGGACATCGGCCTGGTTTGGCTGGCGCTGGTCGGCGTGGTGTTCTCGGTGATCGGCGCTTTCTACTATCTGCGGGTGGTCAAATGCATCTACTTCGACAAGTCCGAAGCGGGCGAGCCGGAGATTGAAATGAGTCGGGATACGGAGATCGTGATCAGCGCGAACGGTTTGTTGCTAGTATTGCTCGGCTTGTATCCGACAGCCTTGATGACCTGGTGCGCGGCGGCGGTGCTGAATTGACCGGATGACGCAAAGCCTGATTGTCGGTTTGTGGCTGGTGTTGGCGGCAGTCGCCGCTAACCTGCCTTGGTTGACCGAACGCTGGTGGTTTGTAATCGCCCGCCCTGATCGGCGGGCGAAGCCGTTTTGGTTGCGGCTCATCGAATGGGGTCTGTTGTATGGTCTGATCATCGGTATCGGGTTGGGGCTGGAATATAAGGCGACCGGCGCGATGCATGAACGGGACTGGGAGTTTTACACGGTGACGCTGTGTCTGTTCGCGGTCAGCGCGCTACCTGGATTTATTTATCGCTATCAGCTGAGGCGATTGCTGGAACAGGCGGGGCGTACTTGTACTCAGAGAACAGAGTGAAAGATAGCGGTAACCTGTTTGCTGCACTGCAATATAACTCGGGGTATAATTAAAGCCGCTTGAATTCACTTCGCGGAGCGGCCATGTCCAAGCAACATCCGATTATCGCCATTACCGGTTCATCCGGCGCCGGTACCTCAACGGTTCGGGTCGCGATGGAACACATTTTCCGGCGAGACGGGATCAATGCCGCGATTGTCGAGGGTGACAGCTTTCACCGTTACGACCGCGAGGAGATGCAGCGACAGGTCGATCTGGCATTGCAAGAAGGTCGTAATTTCAGTCACTTCGGCCCTGAGGGTAATCTGTTCGACCGGCTGGAATCTCTGTTCATGGAATACAGTGAACGAGGAACCGGGTTGCGGCGCTACTATCTGCATGATCAGGAAGAGGCCGATCGCTACGGTCAGAAGCCCGGCATCTTCACACCCTGGACCTTGTTACCGTCGGATAGCGATCTGTTGTTCTATGAGGGACTGCACGGCGGGGTCATTACCGATAAGGTCAACGTGGCGCGCTATGTCGATTTGCTGATTGGCGTAACGCCTATTGTCAATCTGGAATGGATTCAGAAAATCCACCGCGATACTGCTGAACGAGGGTATAGCGCTGAGGCGGTGACCGACACTATTTTGCGGCGGATGTATGATTACACTCATTACATCGTGCCGCAGTTCTCCTGCACTGATATTAATTTCCAGCGGGTGCCGACAGTGGATACCTCCAATCCCTTCGCTGCCCGCGATATTCCGACCCTGGATGAGAGTTTCGTAGTGATCCGCTTCAAGGAGCCGCGTAAAACCCATCCGGATTTTCATTATCTCCTACACATGATCCACGACTCATTCATGTCGCGTCGCAATACCATTGTAGTCCCGGGCGGCAAGATGGGTTTTGCCATGGAACTGATCCTCCAACCTTTGATCGAGCAGCTGATCCGCCGGGAGTATTGAAGGGTTTCCGGTTTCTCCAGGCGAAGATTCAGGCGCCCGCAGAGTAATCACCGCGACGCCCGCCAGCGTCATTAACCCGCCCAGCAACAATTTCCAGGTCGGCTGATCGCCCCACACCATTACGCCCAGTAAGACCGCCAGCACCGGCGCCAGCAACAATAATGGCGTGATCAGGCTGACCGGATAACGGGTCAACAGATAATAGACAATACCGTGCCCCACCAGCGAAGCGCCGACGGCCGAATAGACCGGCATGGCAAAATCCAGCCAGTTTGCGGTGCGCAACGCTTCAACTTGTCCCTGTTCCAGTAGCAGCGATAACAACAACAGATTCGGAGCAGCTACCGCACCGATCCAGGCTTGTAGCGTAAAAACGCTGACGCTCGATAAACGGCGCATCAAAATCGTCGCAATCGCCATGACCAGCGAAGCGCCAGCGATCCACGCCAAGGCGTCCAGATGGGCAATTACCGTCGGATCGAAGCCAATAATCATCACACCGGCAAAGGCGGCCGTGATTCCGCCAATTCGCCAACGGTCCAACCGCTCACCTAGCCATGCCACCGCCAGCAGCGCCGAGAAAGGGACATAAAGCTGCGCGGCGATCGCCACCGAAGAAATGTCGCCGCTGACATCCAACCCAATGAAAATCATACTGAAATGAAAGACACCCAACAGAAAACTGATTTCCAGCACCGGCCGCATTTTTCCCGGCAACCAGCGCAACCAGGGCCATAGCAGCAGGATCAGCACCGTGAAGCGCAGAGTAGAGAACATCAGCGGCGGAAAATGCTCGACGCCCGCTTTTCCCACCAGGAAATTCAGCGACCAAGCCACATTTGCCAGCAGCGTCAGCAACAAATCACCCGGTTTCACAGGCAGCGCCAGGTAAGACGCGCCAATCCGGGTTTAGACCTCCTCACGGCGCCACTCGGTTTGCAGGGCGTTCAGGAACCGGGCATCCAGTTCCGCTTCCTCTTCAGCAGGTAAAGCGCCCGTCAGACACCATTGCTCACGTAACGCTTTTGGATCGTAAAGCGCCTCGGGTTTGGTGATGTCCCCGGCCAGGGAGGCCGACAGCCGAGCGACCTGGTATTCCATCCGCATCTGAGCAAAAGTGGGCGGCGATTCCATTCCTGCAACGATCTCCATACACACACACCAGATCTTCTTGCGTTCCAGGTTGTGCTCCAGCTCTGTGCAGAGTTGCTCCACTTGTTCGGGGGAGCCGGTCAGCGCCTGACAGGCACGGTCGAACCGGTGTTGCAGCGATTCCTTCAATGATTCTGGTAGTTCCGGCAACGGCGCCCATTCCTGTCGCACAGCTTCCAACACCGCAGCATCTATCGGCTGCGTTGTGAGTAGCGCCTCCAATCGGCTGCACAACCGCGAGTATTGATGTAAGTGCTGGAAAACTTGCTCGTCGCGGTTTCGGCGCAGCGCCTGTTCATGGCCGGTAAACTGGCGAACAGCGCTCTCAAAGCGCTGTTCAAGGATGCGTTGTTCCGTCCGGGGTATGGAGCCAATAGCGCCCCACGCCTGCTGGACGGCCTGCAATCGCGCCTGCGCTTGCGGCAGATGTTCGTGGTCGACCTCGGCCAGTGCTTCGATTTCCTCGCATAGCACCTGTTTGCTGGCCAGGTGGGCCTGGCGTTCGTTATCAGCAGCTAGATGTTCCGCTTGGCGGCGGGCGAAGACTGCGTCACAGGCGGCGCGAAATGCTTTCCAAAGGGATTGTTCCTGGCGAGGCGATGCTTGCACGGTCGGCGGCCATTCCGCCTGGGCGCGCTTGGCGGTTTCGATAGCGACGCGCAGGTCAGCGCTATCCACGATCCCCTGAACCTGGTCGATGAGTTGCTGGCGACGTTGCACTTCACGATCGCGCTCAGCGTCCAAATGGGTGTCCAGGCGTTGTAAAACCCGTTGAAAGCGACGATCCAGAGGTTTGCGGTCGGTACGGTTGACCGGACCCAGTTTGTACCATTGTTCCTGCGCGCGGCGACGCACCCGGTCGGCTTCCCGCCAGTCGACCTGTTGCCAGTCTGTAGTCGCTTCAAACTGTTCCAGGTGGGCGCACAGCGCGGATTTTTGTGCAAAATGCTGCTGGCGCTCACGCGCCTGAGCTTCAAAATGAGCCTGACAGGGCGCATAAGCACGCTCGCAGGTATTGTTAAATCGCTTCCAGAGTGCTTTGGGCGCTGCGCCTTCCCGATGATCCAGCGCCTTCCAGGCATCGCGAGCCTGTTGAATGCGCCGTGCAATTTCG
>JAGRHQ010000187.1 GCA_020444905.1 Candidatus Competibacteraceae bacterium | reverse complement strand
CCATTTTACTGCTCCCCACTGTCCTCTATAGCCAAGGCTTGGTGCCTGATGTTTCCCTCCACCAAAACCCATCTGTGGACCGCCACGCTGCTCTACGCGGGAATCCTGATTTATCTTAGCCTGATCCCGGTCGACTTCAAACCCCTGCCCAGCGAAGAATGGCTGCAACGCGCCATGGCCATGCCCTGGCTGAATCTGGGTGTAGATAAGCGCGCCGACTGGATCGCCAACCTGTTCCTGGCCACGCCCTTCGGCTTCCTGCTGGCCAGCGCCCTGGGCCATTCTTCACGCTTCGGCAAAGCCAAAGCCCTTCTGCTGGGCATCCCTACGGTCATCGTCTTCATGGTGGCTATCGAAATCCTGCAGGTGCTGTTTCCGCCGCGCACCGTCTCGCAAAACGACATCACCGCCGGCTGGCTCGGCGGGATAACCGGCATTCTGATCTGGGTGCTGGCCGGCGCACGACTGTGGCGATTGGCCTGGGCCGCCGCCCATCCGCACCGGGAGACCTTGCTGGCCGGGATCGGTCTCTATACGCTGGCATACATCGTCTTCAGCCTGTTTCCCTACGATTTTCTCCTCAATGCGCAGGAACTCAGCCTTAAGTTAACGGCTTCCCCGCCCAGCTTCCTGCCAGTCTCCTGCGCGCCAGTCTCGCGCTGCATCGCCTCGTTTCTTGCCGAAATCATCGCCGTCGCGCCCTTGGGCATCGCTCTGGCTTTGTGGCAAAGCCGAGGAACGGAAATTCCCCCTGGCCTTCTTTTGTCAAAGGGGTGGATGCAGAGATCAGGACGGGGCTATCTCCAGGCGTTGCTGCTCGGCGCAGCGCTGGGTCTGATCATCGAATCTCTCCAGTTTTTCATCTATACCGGCGTCAGCCAGGGCCTTTCCATCCTCACCCGCGCGCTGGGCGTCACCCTGGGCTGGGCGTTATCCGGCTGGCTGTTCGCCCGTCCCCTGGAACATCGCCGATTCCAACTGCGACCGTGGACCTTGGGCCTGCTTCCCCTCTACCTACTCGCCCTTTTCGTCCTCAGCGGCCTGAGCAACGCCTCCTGGGGCGGCTGGAGGGCTACCGAACAGAAGATCGCAACCCTGCGCTTGCTACCTTTCTACTACCACTACTACATCACCGAATCGATGGCCATGATCAGCCTGATTCAGGTGTTCGGCGCCTTCCTACCGCTGGGTTTCGCCCTCTGGCCTTGGCAGGGGCGACTGCAACATGCCTACCGGAGCGCGCTCATCGCCGGCATGATTCTGGCGGCGGTGGTCGAATTCAGCAAGCTGTTCGCCATCGGACTACGCCCCGACCCGACCAATGTGCTAATTGCGGCCATCGCGGCCTGGACCGGTCTGGGACTGCTCAACTGGCTGGCCTTCGCGCTACGGGCGCAGACCAGTGGGCCGGCCCAGGTGCCCTACCCCCTGGCGGATAAAAACTGGGGTGGAGGGGCTGAACAGTTAGCGGCAGCGCCGTCACGCCACGGGTTCCACTGGCGGCGCGGGTTGGGAATAGCGCTGGGGACGCTGGTGTTTTTGCTGGCCTTCACCTGGCCGGTCGCAGCGCTGGCGCTGACCCTAGGTCTGGCGGGGTACGCACTGTGGCTATGGCGTGTCCCGCAGATCTGGTTGGTAGTGATTCCCGCCCTGGCGCCCATCCTGGATCTCGCTCCCTACACCGGACAGGTCTTCTTCAACGAATGGGACTTGCTGGTGCTGACCACCCTGGCAGTGGGCTGGTTGCACAGCGCATCGCAAACCGGAACCGGGTTGCAACTGCCCCGATCCGTCCTCTGGGCGCTGGCGCTGTATATGAGTTCCATGTTCTTGAGTCTCATCATCGTGCTGTGGCCGTTGCCGCCCCTGGATGCCAACGCCTTCACCACCTATATGAGTCCCTACAATGGCCTGCGCGTGGCCAAGGGGCTGACTTGGGCCGTGTTGCTGGCCAGCCTGCTGGGACGGAGCGGGCAACCGGTACATCAAGACCTGGAGCACTGGTTCGTTCCCGGCATGGCCCTGGGCCTCATGGGCAGCGTCGCGGCGGTGCTGTGGGAGCGCGCCACCTACCCCGGATTCCTGGATTTTAGCGCCGCCTACCGGGCAACAGCGCTGTTTTTCGACATGCATCTGGGCGGACCCACCATCGAGACCTTTCAGGTGCTCACCCTCCCCTTTCTGCTATTCTTGATCTGGCGAATCCACCGTGGTTGGACGCTGCCGCTTGCCGGTGCGCTGTTGCTTGGCGTGGCCTACGCGGCGCTGGTTACTTATTCGCGGGGCGGTTACCTGGGGACGGTTGTAGTCCTGCTGACGCTCGGGGTGGCGCTGGCGGTGCATTCCCGTAAGGCTACCTGGCAGGAATGGGGCATGGCGCTGACTATCATGGCGCTGCCGGTGGTGGCCGCACTGGTCTTGCTGGTTGGGATGGATGTGGGCAACAGCTTTCTGCGGCAACGCATGCAGGCCATCCAGGGCGCTATCGAACAGCGACATGCGCATTGGTCCGACGCGGTGACCTTGCGCTCACCTGGCCTGTTACCGGCGCTGCTCGGCGAGGGGTTGGGCAGTTATCCACGGATTCGCCTACTGCATCGATTAGATCAGCCCATCCCGCTGAATTTCCGTTACGAACCAGGGCGTCTGCAACTAAGACCCGGCGAGGCGCTGTACTTCGATCAACGCATCAGCTTGGAGCCGTTCACTGACTACTCGTTAGAGGCACGGGCGAGGGCCGTTCATCAAACTGCAAGCCTGCGGCTTTTCGTGTGTGAAAAGCATATCCTCTATTCTTATCGTTGCCGGTATTTCACTTTGGAGTTGCCACCAGACGGCCAGTGGCAAACCGGAGAATGGGCCTTCAATAGCGGCGACATGGGAACCGGCTCCTGGATGACCCGGCGCAGCCTCGCGGTTTCGCTGGCGCACGGCGGCGCTGGGATGCTGGAGGTAGATACGGTAAGTCTGCATGGGCCAGACGAACGCGAGATACTGCAAAACGGCGATTTTGCTCAGGGTTCCCGCCACTGGTTCTACGCTGTAGATGACTATTCAGCCTACCGGGCCGAAAATCAGTGGCTGGAGGTTTATATCGAACAGGGCTGGTTTGGATTGTTGAGCTTTGTGTTGCTGCTAGGGACAGCGTTGCTGCAGCTGGCGCAGCGCATGTTACGCGGGGAACTGACCGAAGCGACCTGCCTGGCGGCCCTGCTCGGGGCGCTCATGGTCGGCCTGTGGAGCACAGTTTTCTGGTCGCCACGGGTAGCGACGCTGTTCTATCTGGTCCTGCTAGTGGGACTGGCGAAGGCTTCACCGTATGGCGTTGTGCGTATTTCCCCGCAGCCACAACTCCAGCATGGTCAGAATCCACACTAACTCTCCGTAATAAGCCGCATGCACCTCTCGATGCATCTGGCGCGCCTGGTCAAGAAACGCCGGCTGGAACCAGTCGCGCTGTTTCAAGGAATCCAGGGCATCATCAGTGATCGCCAGCAAGCGCGGATCGGAACGGGTCCAGACCCCGAACGGCAGACCGAAACCGTGCTTTTTCTTATTGATGATCGTATCGGGCAAGAAACCGCGCACCGCTTCTTTGTAAAACCAGCGTAAGGTCATCCCACGCAGTTTTTCGGCGGAAGGAATCCGGCACGAAAGCGCCACGACTTCGTCATCCAGCAAGGGATAGGCGATCTCGACCCCAGCCAACCGGCAAGCGGTGTTGATCTTGACCAGATCGTTGTCATGTAGCGTGAAATGCCAGTCCAGATATAGCATCCGGTTCAGATCCGAGGCATCCCTGGGCGCGAAGAATGCAGCCTGTTTTAATTCCAGCGGCTCCAAGGTACTGACCTGGTTTAAAAAATTTGGATTGAAGACTTCAATCGGCTCATGGCGCACCAGGAAAGCGTAGCTGTCCATCCGGTCCGGCAGAGGAATACGGGCCTGTTTGACATAGCTATGCGCCTTGCGGGCCAGTGGGACCGTGGCCAGCGGTTTAACGGCTACCGCCAGCAAGGCTTGCAGCGCAGAAGGCAAATGTCCGAACAGTTCAAAAATCCCTTGCGTGGCGTAGCGTTCGTTGCCGGCAAACAGTTCGTCGCCGCCATCGCCGCCCAGCAAGCGGGTGATCCCTTGTTCCTTAGCAAAGCGGGCGCAACAGAATGCTGGCAACAGCGAGGAATTGCCAAAGGGTTCATCGGTTACATTGGCGATTTGCGGAAGCCACTCCGCCACATCGTCGGGCGTAACGTAGTACTCATGGGGCGTGGTCCGGAAATGGCGCACGGCGGTGCGCGCATAGTCCATTTCGTCGTAACCCGGCGCATTAAACCCGATGGAATAGGTATGGGCCGGTTGAGTCGCGCGGGCCAGCATTCCGGCCACAGTGGAACTGTCGATGCCGCCGCTGAGAAATGCACCCAGGTGTTCCGCTGAAGTCGCGCTGGCTTCGCGCCGAATGACGGTCTCGATAATCTCCAGCATTTCACGCCCGGTCGCGGTAACGTCAATCGGCGTTTCCGTAAATTCCGGCAACCAGTACGGCGCCACTTGCACTGCGCCGTCCCGCCATTCGAGAAAGTGACTGGCCGGCAATTTGCGTAGGCCCCGGTAAATGGTTCGGGGACTCGGAATCATATGGCAGTACAGGTAATCGTAGATCGCCTGTGGATCAATGCCGGCGTCAAATCCGCCAACGCGGGTCAGGACAGCGGGCGTAGTGGCGAACAGCAGATCGTCTGCTTGCGGCGCGTAATAAAGTTGCTCAATACCGATGCGATCAATGGCTAACAGAGCCGTCCGGCGTTCGGGATCCAGAATCGCCAGGGCAAACGCGCCGGACAGCTTTTGCAGGGCGGCGGTTCCACAGGTGCGGTAGTCCGTCGCCAATCGACGCAGCATCTCCGGCATATCGTTACCGGCGTCGATATGCCGCGCCCGACCCGCGATGGCCAGCAGCAGACCCTGATCCTCCAGAACTTCGCCGCCGGTCACTGCACAGCATGCGCCCGCGACGCTGAGAGCAGCCAGTTCGCGCAGGGGGGGCGTTAATGCAGCCTGAATTCGCTCGACACCCATCGAACGGGCGGGGTTAAAATAGCCGGCAAGGCTGGAAGCACGACTCAAAAGATTTAAGGTCATTGATTAAAACCTTTAAAGACCATATCGCTGTTGAACACTGTTGCCAGACGAAGAGTAAAAGCGGTCTTGTCAATATAGTAACGATCCTGAGTGCGCACCCGCGCAAAGTCGGCAACTGTTGTCATGGTTTGCTTCGGCATGACTGCTCGTCAAGGCAGCACGATATTTATGACGTGACCCCGCTCCCGCGCCATATCCAGCAACTGTTCTCGCAAGGCCGCCCGCGCTTCATGATCGCCATGCACCAACCGCACCTCACTAGGTAAGTGGCGCATCCGTTTGACAAAATTGAGCAAATCGCGCTGATCGGCATGGGCGGAATAGCCGCTGATGGTATCCACACGAGCGTGAATGGGATAACGCTGACCGTCCAGCTCCACCCAGCCGCCGCGCGGGCCATATTTCTGAATGGCGTACCCCGGTGTTCCCGCCGCCTGATAACCGACCAACAGTACCTGATGGCGCGCATCGCCCAGCATCGCTTTCAGATAATTGACGATGCGACCGCCGGACGCCATGCCGCTGGCAGCGATCACTACAGCGGGGCGACCGGTGTGGGTCAAATAAGCCACCGTGCTTTCATGCTCCCCGTGACTGTCCACGGTATAAAGATTCTCGAAGTTCAGCGGATGCCGTCCGGCGCGCACCCGGCGCAGCGCCTCGGCGTCCCACCAGGGTTTGAGTTCCCGATACGCGGCCGTGAAGCGCGCCGCCAGCGGCGAATCGACGATCACTTCCAGATCGCGCCAGCGCGGCGTCTTCGCCTGGTTGATCAAACCTTCCAGTTCATACAGCAATTCCTGAGTGCGGCCAATGCTGAACGCCGGAATCAGCACCGTTCCGTCGTCCGCCAGGGCCTGGTCGATCATAGCCCGCAAGCGCTCGCGGCGGTGTTTACGATCCTCGTGGCGCCGGTCGCCATAGGTGCTTTCCAGCACCAGAACATCGGCTTTCCACGGTGAGCGCGGCGCGGGCAACAGCGGCGCATAAGGCGCGCCGAGATCGCCGGAGAAGATGAAGCGCTGGCGCTGCTGATCAACGCGATCCTGAACATCCACTTCCACATAAGCGGAACCGAGGATATGGCCAGCGCGTTGCAAGCGAACTTGTACTCGCCAGCGGTCGGTCTCCACGACGGAATGCCATTGCTGGTAATCCAGCGCCACGATTTGCTGATCAACCTGCTTGAGAAAACGGCGAATCAAGGCTTCATCGCGAGTGAAGCCGACCTTGAGCGCATCTTCAATCACCAGGGGCAGTAGCTGGGCCGAGGGCTTGGAGCAGAGAATCGATCCCGGGAAGCCGGCGGCCAACAGATACGGCAGACGACCAATATGGTCGATATGGACATGGGTGACGATCAGCGCGCGCACGTCAGCGACCGGAAAATCGATGCGATGGCGCTCCAGATCGCTCCCACCGCTGGCTTCCTCGCCCTGGAACAGACCGCAATCCACCAACAGCGCATGGTCGGCGTCGAGTTGCAGGCGGTGACAACTGCCGGTGACGCCCCGCGCGCCGCCGTGATGGGTAATTTGCACAGGCATAGGCGGATGATGAGTTCGATTGAATGGTCAGGAAATCATCTTAAGGGATTTTACAACGGTTCACACCCGTCATCACAGACCGTTGTAGCCCAGATGAAGCAAAGCAGAATCCAGGCTACAATCCTGACATCTAACGCTTAGCGCCTGAAACCTTTACAGGAGGGTCGGGGCATGGTTGCCATTCCGGAACGAAACCGCGTTACTCCATGCGAATTTGAGTAAATCACTACTACGGTTCAATTCCCAGCGCCTGCAAGCGCGCCGTCCTTGGTCACCAAAGATTCCATCTCGCGCTCGGTCATGGCGCGCGCTTCCGCTCATTCTCCTTCCCAGTCCTCCAGGCGCCGGGGTTCCAGCATAGGGGTTGTCACTGTCGCGCTCATTCATTGCATCCTCGGGTCATGGCCTTCCTCGGCATTGGGATCGATCCGTCTAAGAGCAGCGCGAGCGGCGCTGGATCAAGCGGGGAGCGGCGTGGCCACCGATGCCTCGGTGACCGTGTTGGTGGGCCCTGTAGGATTTGAACCTA
>JAGRHQ010000186.1 GCA_020444905.1 Candidatus Competibacteraceae bacterium | reverse complement strand
TAAACCATTTCGAGGAATTTAATACAAGGCACGGTTCTTGCTTAATCCCTGGCGGATACCCGAAGATGATTGACACCAGCAGGGGACAAAAACCAATGAGCAACTTTGACACCACCAGCGCCTTGACCCAAGGGCTTCGCAACTTGACGCCAGGAACCGATCAGTCATTATCCTCAGCGCATGTTGATATCCAGCATCTGGAATCGGAGGATTTTGCCAGCGTCTTTAAATCCATGCTCGTAGGCGTCAACCAGTCTCAGCAGCATTCGAGGCAATTAACCGAATCCTTTGACATCGGGCAACATGATGATTTAGCAGGAGTCATGATCGCCCAACAGAAAGCCAAACTGGCTTTTCAGAGCACTTTGCAAGTTCGCAATAAACTGGTCACGGCTTATCAAGACATCATGAACATGCCGGTTTGATTCCTCGATGATCAGCCGAACTGATCGTATGCTGAGGAGAAGGCGTCGTGGCTGAAGAAAACAATGGTTCGCCACCGACTCCGCTGGCCAGGGTCGATTGGCGCGCGGAACTTGAAAAATTTCGCCAGCCTGGTCCCGCCCAGATCGGAATCATGGCGGGAGCGGCGCTGCTGTTGGCGTTGCTAGTAGCGCTGGCGCTGTGGTACAGCGCGCCCACCTATCATGTGCTATACAGCGGCTTGGCCGAGGAAGACGCCGGCCAGATTATGGAGGCCCTGCAAAAATCCAATATCCCCTTCAAGATTGACCCGCGCAGCGGCGTGCTGATGGTGCCATCCGATCAAGTCCATGAGGCTCGTCTGAAACTGGCCGGTCAAGGTCTACCCAAAGGAACAGTCAATGGTTTGGAGATGCTGGAACAGCAGGATAGTTTCGGCGTCAGCCAGTTCATGGAAACCGCCCGCTACCAGCACGCGTTGGAAGGCGAACTGGCGCGCTCGGTCATGACTATCCAAGCCGTAGAAAGCGCCCGAGTTCACTTGGCGTTTCCCAAGGAAACCGTGTTCGCCCGTCAACAACAGCCACCAACAGCTTCAGTGTTGGTGCAGCTTCATCCGGGGTACAGCCTGACCGATGGCCAAGTTGCGGCTATCGTGCATTTAGTTGCCTCTAGCGTCCCTAGGCTCAAGCCTGAACAGGTATCGGTAGTTGATCAGGCCGGCAATCTACTGACCCGGAAGGAACGAGAAAACCCGGATGGAATGAATATTGACCAGCTGGAGTATACCCGGCGCATTGAGGAGCGTTACGCTCGGCGCATTGAGGATTTACTCTCGCCTGTGTGGGGCGCTGGTCGGGTCCGCGCCCAGGTCTCGCTCGATGTGGATTTCACAGCGAGCGAAGAAACAGCTGAACGTTATGAGCCCCGTAGCGAGCCGCGACCGGTCCGCAGCGAGCAATTACTGGAGGAACACAATCCCCGACAGAATAATCCCGTGGGAATCCCTGGCGCATTGTCCAATCAACCTCCTGGCGTGGCTGTAGCGCCGGAAGTTGTCGAACCTACAGCCAATCCTGCAACGCCCAGTACGTCTGAAACTACTCCTTTACCCACCCGCAAGGAAATCACGCGTAACTACGAATTGGATAAGCGGGTCACCTTTATCCGCAACCAGCCGGGGCGAATCACTCGGGTATCTGCGGCGGTAGTCGTTGATGACCGAGTTGTTCTTGAGGATGGACAGCCGGTTCGTAAACCGCTTACACCAGAAGAAACCGAGCAGATCACGACCTTAGTCAAACAAGCGGTTGGTTTTAACGCCGAGCGGGGCGATAGCGTAAATGTTCTGAATGCGGCTTTCGCGCCAGCAGGCATTGCCGAACCCCCCTTGCCGATGTGGCAGCAGGCCTGGTTCCTGGAACTGGTCAAATGGGCGGTCGTGGCGCTGCTGTCCCTGCTCATTCTGCTGTTGGTAGTGCGCCCCATGATGCGGCGCTGGTTGCCAGCGCCGCAACCCGTAGCGGCCCTGGAAGGCGGCCAGGCGGGGCAAGCGGCGCTGACGGATCAAAGCGCGGATGAAAATGGTTTGGAGGGACTTCTGGAGGATCAGGTGCAAATCGGCGGCGCTTTGGAAAATGGCCGCAGCGAAGGTGGCGCATTGAGCGCTCCAGCCGAACTGCTCGAAGAACGGATGGACCTGGCCCGCTCCCTGGTGTCCGAGGACCCGAAGCGTGCGGTTCAAGTGATTAAGAATTGGCTAACCAGCGAGGCCTAAGCTGCGATGCCGGAATTAACCCCCACTTCCCTGAAGAGCGTCGAACAGGCAGCCGTGGTGCTTATGGCGCTTGGCGAGAGCCATGCCGCTGAAATTTTGCGCCATCTTGACCCGCGCGAACTGCACAAGATCGGCGTCGCCATGGCGAATATGACCAATGTCAGTCGCAGCCAGATCAGCGAGATCATCCATACGTTTAATGAGGCCGTGCGCAATCAGAGTTCGTTGACGATCGATAGCGAGAACTATATCCGCGGCGTCCTGACGCGCGCCTTGGGTCGTGAAAAAGCCAAGGGCATTCTGGAACATATCTTTGATACCGAGGGCCAGTCTGGCGTCGATTCGCTGAAATGGATGGATGCCAGCGCCATCGCCGGCGGCCTACGTGAAGAGCATCCGCAAGTGGTTGCGCTGGTGCTATCCTCTCTACAAACCGACCAGGCCGCCGAAGTGGTGGGCCTGTTACCGTCCCCATTGCGCGATGAAGCCCTGTTGCGTGTGGCGATTCTCGACGAAATTCCCTCGGGGGCGCTCGAAGAACTCAACGAACTGATTGAGAAGCAGGTCATGCGTAATATCAGCGCTGCCGCTACTTCCAAGATTGGCGGCCCCAAACGGGCCGCCGAGATTCTTGGTCGTCTGGATGCCGCTATCGAAGGCGAGATTCTCGACAAGATCAAGGAAACCGACGCCGATCTGGGAACGGCTATCGAAGATTTGATGGTGGTCTTCGAGAATCTGCTCAGTCTCAACGACCGCGATGTGCAAACACTGCTGCGCGAGGTTTCCTCCGAAACGCTGTTGATCGCCCTGCGCGGCGCCGACGATGCGGTTCGCAACAAGATCCTGAGCAATATGTCCCGGCGCGCTGCCGATTTGTTGCGCGACGATCTGGAGGCCATGCCGCCGGTCAAACTCAGCGACGTGGAAGCGGCTCAGAAGGATATTTTGAGTACCGCCAAGCGACTGGCGGAGGCTGGTGAAATTACTCTGAGCAGTAAGGGAGATCAGCTTGTCTAAAATTATCTCAGGTGATCGTTTGACGGCTTACCAGCGCTGGGAATTGCCCAGCGTCGATCAACCGCCGCCCGAATCGGAGCCGCCACCGATGGCTGCGCCTTCTCCCGTTGTGGTTCCCACCAAAGCGGAAACCCGGCAAAAAGAGTCACGCAGCTCGAAAGCCTCCTCAGCGCCGCCCACGCTGGATGAGATTGAAGCCATCCAGAGCGAGGCTCACGAGGAAGGATTTGCCGCTGGCTATCAGGAAGGCCGGCGTGAAGGCCGCGAACAGGGCTACAAGAAAGGCCAGCAGGAAGGCCATACCGAAGGTTATCAACGCGGTTACGCCGAGGGACTGGCCGCCGGCCGCGACGAAGTGTTGCTGCGAGTGCAAAAACTGGATCAGATTCTGACCTATATGCAGCAACCGCTGGAAAACCTCGATGCCACGATTGAAGAGGAACTGACCAAATTGGCCACTGAGATTGCTCGACAACTGGTGCGACGGGAACTGCGCGCCTCGCCGGGTGAAGTCGTGGCAGTCGTGCGCGAAGCGGTAAGCCTGTTGCCCGTAGGCAGCGCCGGCATTCAGGTTCGCCTGCATCCGGATGATGCGCGATTGATTCGCGAAGTACTTTCACTGGGTCGGGATGATGAACCGATTTGGAAGATTGTCGAGGATCAGACGCTCAGTCGCGGTGGCTGCATCATTAATGCTGAGCTATCGCGAATTGACGCGACGGTTGAGAAACGACTGGGCACCGTGATTGCCGCGGTCCTTGGCGACGAGCGGGAAAGCCATGTCAGCCATTCTTGAATTGGAGCATATCCCACGCTGGCGCACCCATCTAGCCCAGCGTCGCCAACGAGTTGTGGAGACGCCGGGGTTGGTGGTGGAGGGACAGCTAACCCGAATGGTCGGCTTGACCCTGGAAGCCGCTGGCTGCGTCGCGCCGGTTGGCGCCCGTTGCCTGGTTACCAATCCGAATGGGGCGCAGATTGAAGCCGAGGTCGTCGGTTTTTCTGGTGGCAAGTTGTTTTTGATGCCCAGCGGCGATATTCATGGCCTGATGCCCAATTCCCGGGTGATTCCCACGGGTGGCGTTAGCCAGGCGCGCATTGGTGAAGGCTTGCTTGGACGAGTACTGGATGGTTCCGGACGTTTTCTGGACGGGCTACCGCCGCCAGCGCACACTGATCTGGTTTCATTAGCCGGCAAGTCGATCAATCCCTTGATGCGCAAACCGATTCGTGAGCCGCTGGATGTCGGGGTGCGGGCCATCAACGCGCTACTATCGGTGGGACGCGGTCAACGCATGGGTCTATTCGCGGGTTCTGGCGTCGGCAAAAGCGTGTTGCTGGGCATGATGACCCGCTTTACCGAGGCCGAAGTGGTGGTCGTCGGGTTGATTGGCGAGCGCGGACGCGAAGTTCAGGAATTTATCCAGGAAATTCTGGGCGCTGAAGGCATGGCCCGCGCCGTAGTGGTGGCGGCGCCGGCGGATGCTCCGCCGCTCATGCGCTTGCACGGCGCGGCGTTGGCTACCCGGATTGCCGAATATTTCCGCGATGCGGGCCGACAAGTATTGTTGCTGATGGACTCGCTGACCCGCTACGCCCAGGCGCAGCGCGAGATTGCGTTGGCGATTGGCGAGCCGCCCGCCACCAAGGGTTATCCTCCCTCGGTCTTCGCCAAAATTCCCCGCCTCGTGGAACGCGCCGGCAACGATACCATCGGTGGCTCCATCACGGCTTTCTACACCGTATTGACCGAAGGCGACGATCAGCAGGATCCGATTGCCGACGCTGCCCGCGCCATTCTTGATGGCCATGTGGTGTTGTCGCGGCGACTGGCCGAAGCCGGGCAGTATCCAGCCGTCGATATTGAAGCCTCGATCAGCCGGGTGATGCCGCAGATCAGCGGTCCCCGCCATCAGCAATTGGCGCGGCGCTTCAAGCATGTTTATTCGACTTATGAGCAGCACCGCGACTTGATCAACGTTGGCGCCTATGTTGCCGGCAGTGATCCAGCGGTGGATGAGGCGCGGGACTATTATCCGCGACTCAAGCAATTTTTGATGCAGGGTATCGACGAGCGTGTCACCATGGCGGATAGCCTCAAGGCGCTTGAGGTTGTTCTGCAACCCAGGCCCAAGGAAGCGAAGGGTCGATAGAGGGCAAATTCAATGGCGAATAAATCCCACCCATTGCAAGCAGCGGCTCAGGTTGCGCAGTCCCGGGAACAAGCGGCGGCCAAAGCGTTGGGAGAGTCTCAACAGCGACTTACTGAACAACAGAGTCGCTTGCAGCAATTGCTGATGTTTCGGAGCGAATACGCCACCCAGTTTCAAAACGAGGGCAGTCATGGAATTTCTGCACGCCGGTATCAGGATTACTCGGCGTTTCTGACCAACATGGATCATGGTATTGTGCAGTTGCAGCAGCAACTGGCATGGATGCAGCAGGAACTGCAGAAAAAACAGTTGGCCTGGATCCAAAGTCGCTCCAAAACCAAGGCGCTTGAGGAAGTGATCGAGCGCGACCGGAAGACTCAGCTATGGGAAGAGGATCGTCGCGAACAGCGCGATAGTGATGAACACAATCTGCGTGGTCTGACTGCTCGGATGCGATTTATTGATGGCGTTTAATCATGATGTTTAATCATTAGATTGTTATTACTAAACCGCTTTTAAGTAAGGACCGCGCCATGGCCCATCTCGAAATCGCTCATTTGTTGACATCATCCTGTGGCAAAGCCAATAGCGTCGTGACAGCGGAAAGCGTGGTGGAAACAGGCCAGGAGCCTATGGCTCGATCACCTTCCTTTAGTCAATGGTTGCGAACCAGTATTTTGGGCCATCTGGCGGAAAGTAAGGCAGACTTTGAATTAGAGGAAAGTCCCATTGGTCTGGAAGAGTCTCTGGATTTATTAGATGAAGAAATTGTAGATGCACAAGCGTTGCAAGAACCTCTACAAAAGATTGATTTGGGCAATCCCGATGAGTTTGGCGCTGATGGCCCGCAAGTCACTATTTTACCGCTTGAGTCCAGTGATTTAGGAACGGACGAACCACAACAAGCTACTATTTTACTGCTTGAGTCCAATGATTTAGGAACGGATGAACCACAACAAGCTACTGTTTTACCGCTTGAGTCCAGTGACTTAGGGACTGATCAACCACAAGTGGCCGTTTCAACGCCAGGTTTGAAGCGATATGCGCCGATTTCGATGTCAGGTTTAGAAGAAACTGGGATTGTATCAACGTCGGGTTTAGGCATGGAGAAGTTACCTATTGATGGAAACGAGCTAAAAGAACCAATAGCATTGCTTGCTAACAACAAGAAAGATCAACAAAAAGCTCTGGATAAGGAGCCGCTGGATGAAATGCCATGGGCCGGTTTTTCGCTGTTTATGGAATCACGCGCTGCTTTGCAAGATGTGAGCTTTCCCAGAAAGGATTCCACAACAGCAAGCATGGTGGACAAGGCCGATGAAGATAAATCCATGGGCATCACTCATCATCCAAAGATTAGCCAACCCGAGTCCGGTCCAGTCGATTCATTAGCGCAGCGGAAGGAGAGTAAGCCGGTGCTTGGCATTATGACTCCTTTAGTCAAAAACATGCGAGGTGAGAGTAATGCCCCAGGATTGAAAACCAAACAATTATCTGATGACGGAAACTTGGAGCGACCCGAACGAAAGTCACCCTTGAAACTACCCGTAACGCCAATCGGTCGAATCGTCTCCAATACGCCAACAGCCTCAATAAGGTCAGCGGTTCCAGCTACGCTAGACGCATCAACAGCTCCCCCAGCTGAGGTTCCTGCGAGTCCAGGGATGCCTGCACTGCCGGCGACTCCGCCTGTTTCGGTAGCCCCGGCGCCGCTGAGCGCTTCAGTACCGCCGGCGACCCCGCCTGTTTTGGTAGTCCCAGCGCCACTGAACGCTTCAGTACCGCTGGCGACCCCGCCTGTTTCGGCAATCGAAACGGCGCTGAGTGCGGGACCAGCGCAGCTCTCGCCGC
>JAGRHQ010000185.1 GCA_020444905.1 Candidatus Competibacteraceae bacterium | reverse complement strand
CAGACTTCGCCTTGATTCAGGGCAAACATGGTGAAACCTTCCAGGGCTTTGTCGAAGAACTCGTCGTCCTGGGCGCAGACATCGGCGAAGAAGACATTGGGCGATTTACCACCCAACTCCAGCGTCACTGGAATTAGATTTTGCGCGGCGTACTGCATGATCAGCCGCCCTGTGGTCGTCTCGCCGGTGAAGGCGATCTTGGCGATGCGCTTGTTGCTCGCCAACGGTTTGCCCGCTTCCAGCCCGAAACCGTTGACCACATTGACGACGCCTGGCGGCAGTAGGTCTTGAATCAATTCCATCAGCACTAGGATGGATGCCGGCGTCTGTTCAGCGGGTTTTAGCACCACGCAGTTGCCCGCCGCTAAGGCCGGCGCCAACTTCCAGACGGCCATCAGGATCGGGAAATTCCAGGGAATGATCTGGCCGACCACGCCCAACGGTTCATGGAAGTGATAGGCGATGGTGTCGTCATCGATTTCCGACAGCGCGCCTTCCTGAGCGCGGATGCAGCCCGCGAAATAGCGGAAGTGATCAATCGCCAACGGCATGTCGGCAGCCAGGGTTTCGCGCACGGATTTGCCGTTGTCCCAAGTTTCCGCCACCGCCAACATTTCGAGGTTGGCTTCCATGCGGTCGGCAATGCGGTTAAGCCGATTGGCCCGTTCCGCTACGGAAGTGCGGCCCCAAGCGTCGGCAGCGGCATGAGCGGCATCCAGCGCCAGCTCGATATCTTCAGCGGTGGAGCGAGGAATTTCGCAAAATCCCTGACCGGTGACTGGACTGACATTCTCGAAATATTCGCCTTTGACCGGCTCGACCCACTGGCCGCCGATGAAGTTTTGATAGCGAGGTTTGAAGCTGATCTTGGAACCGGATTGTCCGGGTGATGCGTATAACATTGGAGTTTCTCCTACGGTTTGGTGGTTCTTGGCGACGGCCTTATGCGGCGCCATTTTTTTCAGGCGGTCAGTGGCGATCCGGCCTGTCGCATTTTCGGGTCAGACCGGTCAACGACCAACCAGCCGCCGTGATATTCAAAATACTCACAGCGCCCGCCCAATCTTTGCCCCAGCGTCAGCAGACGTTCACGGTCGAACACTTGCCGATGGCCGTAGCGGGGATCGGGCGTGGCTTCGAGCGGCACCGCAATAATCAATCGCCGGGCGGTAAGTTGCCACAAATGGGCAACGGCCTGTTCGGTTTGCTCGACTTCAAGATGCTCCAACAGATGCAGTGCGGTCACCACATCGAAGCGCGCCGGGAGCGGTGCCAGCTCCCGCTCGATGTCCTCGGCCAGCAGGTCGGCGACGCCGAATGCGACCTGAGCCAGACCCTCATGACGGGCGTAATCGTCGGCAAATCCCATCAGGGCCGGATTTACGTCGCAACCGGCAATGTCGCCCAGGGTCCGGTTTGGGACGCCTACGCGCGCCAGCAGCAACGGGAAAAAGCCAAAACAGGTCGCCACATCGAGTACGGTTGGTGGCAACGCGGCAACGGGCAGCGCCTCGATCAAATCCAGCGCATACCGGTAAATCGCGCCGAACAGGCCGATAAAATCGCTAGCGATCTCGTTAGGTTGCCCCCGTGGCTGCGTCAAACCGGCGCTGGCCTGCGTCGCCTTCAGCGTGTTGGCATAGAACAGTCGCCAGGCCCAGCGCTCGTTCCCGGCCATAGAGCGGACAATGTCGCCCACCGAACGCTCGAATTCATCCTGTTCGCTGTAACCGCTATCGATGCGCTGACGCTGCCCCGCCAGCAGCGGCAACAACTCCGTCACCACGTAGTAGCCAAGATTGTTGTCGATTTGCGCGGCGTCGAAGTCGTGGACGATGACCAGCTCATCCGTCGGCGTCGTGGAAGTCAGCGCGTAAAGCTGGAAATGCGCACTAGTAGCCAGTGGGGCGGCGCGCTGCTCCAAACCATCAATCAGCAACGCATGGCGGTGGCGTGACAGCATCATGAAATTGGGCGCTCCATGATCAGTGCCGGGTGACCGAACGCCGCAACAACGCTTCGGTCGCCTGGCCGAGTTGTTGCAGGTTACGGACGACTTCGGTTTGGTGGCAGACCGGCTCGTACAGCGGCATATCGCAACTGCCCAGCGACCAACTGCCGCGCGGTTCCGGCGATAGCCACAATAATTGCTTAGCGCGGCGGCGAATCGCTTCCAGCGCCCACACGTGGGGCGGGTTGCGGTTGCCGCGTCCGTCGCCGAGCACGATCACGGTGGTTTGCCGGGTCACTGCCGCTAAATAGCGGTTGTGAAATAGGCTGAGGGCGCGACCGTAGTTGCTGTCTACCTCGGTATCGAGCAGCCCGCTGTTGAACACGGCGGCGATGGCGTCGTCAATGCTCAATTGATCGAAGTAGGCGCTGACTTCCACCAGATCGCTAACGAAGGCAAAGCTGCGCACCTGGCCGAACAGGTTTTGCAGGTTATAGACCAGGTGCAGCATAAAGCGGGCCGTGTTGCGCACTGACAGGCTGACATCACAGATCACCGCCAGCCGGGGTTTGTCATCGCGGTAATGGGTCATGACCGGCTGAAATGGGATGCCTTCATACTTCATATTGCGGCGCAGGGTGAGCGGTACGCTGATCCGGCCACGCGGGCTGATTTGCCGGCGGTAGGAGCGCGCGCCGCGCATCCGTCGACACAGCCGCTGCACGATCTCGGCCATCTCCCGGCGTTCCTGTTCCGAGAAGCGGTCATCGTGCGCCCTGCGGCGCGGCGGATCGGAAATTTTCGCAGGCGGTCGCAACGCCAGTTCCCGTTCGAGATAACGCTTCAATAACTCCGGTAGATTGGCCATGCCGCCTTCCAGGCGTCTGGCCAATCGCTGGATCAATTGCTCGTCAACATCGAGATCGTTCAGATCTTCCAGCAACTCTGTCACGGCGTCGGCGATCAAATCCGCATCCAGCGCCGTTAGGGCCTCACTGAAATTCAATTCGCCCGCGCGACCGGCGTTCTTTACCCGCCGGACCTTAAGCAGTTGCGTCGCCTTCTGCATGACCTGATCGAGCAATTCCTGGTGACGGCTCAGCAGCAGGTTCTGACCAAATTCGGCTAGACGGAGGTCATGATCGTCTTGATGCGCGTTGAAATGCGCGACCATATCCTCATCCTCAAAATAGTCCCGAATGTCGAGAGGGTCTTCGTGGGCATGGTCGTCGTCAGCGTGGCCGCTGGCAAGATTCGGTTCGGCAGCGGCTTCCGGGGGATAGGGTTCCGTTGCATGTGGCGGTTGCGGTTCCGCCGTTGCTTCAGGAGAGGGCGACGCCTTGGGCAAGCTGAAAAACTGTTCAAACAACTCTTCAAAGAGCGGCAGGTCGCGCAAGTCCTTGATTAAGGTACTGCGCAGGACAATACGCACCGTGTCGCGGTCATGCAGCGCGACCCGTGTCAGCGCCTGCATCGCGTCCAGCGACTCGGCGGGCGAAATCCGCACTCCCTGCTTTTTCAGCAGGAAAATAAATCGGTTAACCACGGTGTCCATCATTATCCACCGGTGCGGCCATCGGTGCGGCCCCGATAACTGGTGAAATAGCGGGTCGTGTGTTCCTGGCGACGCTGTTCCAAGTAATTCACATCCAGCTCAGCGGGCCGGGTTGGCGGATGCAGCGAAATTTCAGTGGCTGAGGGGATCGCTGGCGGATTCTGCGTTTGCAGCGGCTCGCCAATCCACGGTAACTGGTCATTGACCTGCTGGGTATCGCGCTCGTATTTGATCAACAGATGGAGGGTTTCCTCCAACAGAGCTGGGGTCAGCGCGTCGGCGTTGAGCAGCACCAGCGCCTGCGCCCAGTCCAGCGTTTCGCTGATGCTGGGCGCTTTGCGCAAATCCAGAGCGCGTAACCGGCGAATCACTGCAACGACCTGGGCCGCCAACGTTTCTCGCAACGCCGGTACTTTCATCCGAAGGATATCTAACTCCCGCTGTTCGTCCGGATAGCCGATGAACAGATGCAGACAGCGGCGCTTGAGCGCGTCGCTCAGGTCGCGGGTGTTGTTACTGGTGATGATGACGTAGGGAATGGTCGCGGCTTTGACCGTGCCAAGTTCCGGCACCGTGACCTGAAAATCACTCAACACTTCCAGCAGGAAGGCTTCAAACTGTTCTTCGGCGCGGTCGAGTTCGTCGATCAACAGCACCACGGGGTCAGGGGAGCTGATCGCCTGAAGGATCGGGCGGCGCACTATGAAATGCTCCGAAAAGAACACATCCTCGTGCAGATGCAATTGCGCAACCGCCTCATGCAGATCGCTGACGCCCTCGAACAGGCGACTGATCTTGTCGCGCAGAATCTGCGTGTAGAGTAATTGCTTACCGTACTCCCACTCGTAAAGCGCGTGCGCCTCGTCCAGCCCGCCATAACATTGCAGCCGAATCAGCCGACGCTCCAAAGCAGCCGCTACCGCTTTCGCCAGTTCGGTCTTGCCGACGCCCGCCGGTCCTTCGATCAGGATCGGCTTGCGCATTTGCAAGGCTAAAAAAGCGACGGTCGCCAGTTTGCGGTCGCATAAGTACTGCTGATCGCGCAACTGCGCGATGGTTTGCTCGATCGATGCGAACATGCGCCAACTCCGCGCCTGAACGCTCGGTAGACACCGAGCGCTCAGGTCATCAAGGGGAATGCTCAAGACTGAGCTTAGCGCCCAAAGGGAGCTTGTCTAGTAAACGCCGACCAGGGAATGACGCACGACGGGCGCTACGGACTCGAAGTTGCATTCGCGAGCGTTGCCCGGTGTCGAGCCATCGCCGAGCACGTGATGAGTAATCCGCTCGATGTCGCGATCATCGCCGGCGATCTTCGCGCTGCTCGTCTCCGCATAGCGCCCTTGTCCCATGCGTGACTTGGTGTAGGAACCGACGCTGGTGAAATTGGCGGGAATGTTGACATCCTTGCTCAATCGAATCGCCGCTTCCACGGCGCGTTCGGCGGCTGAAACGTCCGACAGGCCGTCCACATTCTCGCCCATCGCCTTGGCGATGTCGCGGAAGCGCTTGTAGCAGGTCGGCATGTTGTATTCCCAGACACGGGGCAGGGCGATGGCGTTGTTCAAGCCGTGATGCGAGTCATAAAAAGCGCTGACCGCGTGGGAAATGGAGTGGATAATGCCCAGACCGCCGCTGTTGAACGCCTGCGCGGAAATGTAGGAGGCGTACATCATGTTGGTGCGGGCTTCAAAGTTAAGCGGTTCCATGACAGCGCGCCGCAGGTTTTGCGCGACCAGTTCGATACCCAGCAACGCGCTGCCCAGACTGGGCATGAAGTCGATCCGGGAGACATAGGGTTCGGAAGCGTGAGCCAGGACGTCGAAACCACAGAAGGCGGTTAGATCCTGTGGCATGGAGAAGTGCAGGACCGGATCGTTGATACTCAGCGTCACTGGGACGTTTTCGTCCATGCCCAGCCACTTGTAAGGGGCCTTTTCCGAGGTGGTGTCGGTGATCACGTAGGCCCAACTGGTTTCGGAACCGGTGCCGGCGGTGGTGTTGACAGCGATATGAGGCGGATTGTTGGGATTGTCGGACTTGTTGAAGCCGTCGAATTCGTTGATGTTGCGGCCATCATGGGAAACTACGATACGCGCGCCCTTGGTCGCGTCGGTCACGCTGCCGCCGCCGACCGAAACGAAACTGTCGCACTTCTCGCGAGTATAAAGGTCCGCGATGTCCATGACGTTATAGTCCTTGGGATTGGACTCGATTTTGTCATAGACCACCACGTCAATATCCCGATACTTGAGCTTGCCGACGATGTCTTCGACGATCCCGGTGCCTCGCAACCCAGAGGTGGCGAGTACGCAACGTTTGAAGTTGAGCTTGTTAGCTTCCACGCCGACCATTTCGTAAGCGCCTGGACCGAGCAGGCCACGGGGAATGCGATGAAATTCTTTGATTGGAAACTGCCAGAGTTTGTGGGCTTCCACGGTTGACTCCTCTCCTTTGATAGCTATGAGCGGATGAAGTCCGCATTATTTCCCTATCTCAAAGATAGGGACGTTGCCTTTCGAGCGGCTCAGGTCGCGTCCGAGCCGTTCGGCAATCATTATTCGGCATGAGTGAGTTAGCTGACTCGCTGACGCCTGATAGGGAGGGGTCTTAACAATAAGTAGGCCAATATCGCAATCAATATCATCATTATTTTTACATTTTATTGTTTTTTCTGAGTAAAAAATTTTTATAGCGAGGTCGCTAAACCATACACCATTCAGTATGGAACAAGGCTATTGTGAAAGAACCGTAACATGCACTGTGTCAAACTGTCACGGTCTGTGCGACACAGGGTGGCGCCTGCCAGAGAGCCGAAATCCCTATCCCAACCGCCGCAACCGCTCCAGATAAACCTGCTCGTCCGGCTCCTGACCGTTCCGCTGCGCTTCCCAGAGCGTCTCGCCCAGGCATTCCATCATCGCATGCTCGGCGGTATGTGCGTCGCCCATTCGCTGACAGAGTTGTTGATAAACATTGAGGATACCCACGGGCCGGTTGCCGCCTAACTGTTCCTGAATAGCGATGTGCATGCCCATATGCAGAAAGGGATTGGTCTGCCCCCCTTCAGGCATATATTCCCGATTCAACGCGGTCTCGGCATCAGTCAACACCGGCTGATACTCGGGATGTTCGCGGATCACGCCAGCGATCAGTTGCTCCAGAGGCTCCAGCGCCTGACCCTCGCGGGCTTTTTTCCAAACCGTGCAGTAGTAGCGACGCAAGCCGTCGCGGTCATTGCCAAACATTAGGACACCTCGTTCTGGTCAGGGTATTCACAAAGATCGCGTATCGGGCAGATCGGGCAATTGGGTTTACGCGCCGTGCAGATATAGCGACCATGCAGGATCAACCAATGATGCGCATCCTGCTTGAATTCTTCCGGCGTCGCCGCCAGCAATCCGTCTTCGACCTCGCGCACGGTTTTACCCGGCGCCAGTCCGGTGCGATTGGCGACCCGGAAAATGTGCGTATCCACCGCAATGGTCGGCTCGCCAAAAGCCGTGTTCAAAATCACATTGGTGGTCTTGCGGCCCACGCCAGGCAAGGCTTCCAGCGCTGCCCGATCTCGTGGAACTTCGCCGCCGCTCCGCTCCAGCAACAATTCACAGGTCTTGAGAATATTCGCTGCCTTGGTGTTGTAAAGACCAATCGTTTTGATGAATGCCTTTAAGCGGGTCTCACCGAGCGCCAGCAGCGCTTGGGGCGTATTAGCAACCGGGAAGAGCCGGGCGGTC
>JAGRHQ010000184.1 GCA_020444905.1 Candidatus Competibacteraceae bacterium | reverse complement strand
CAGCGCCAAGTCGATCACCTTGTCGAAGGAAGCCCAGCGGGCTATCGGCGTTGACTTCCCCACCCTGACCAGCGAGGCGCTGATCCGCGCCATTCTCAAAGCGCCGGTAGATTTACTGTACAACGGCGGCATTGGCACGTATGTCAAGGCGACCGACGAGAACCACTCCGATGCGGGCGATCGCGCCAATGACGCAATTCGCGTCAACGGCGCGGAGTTGCGCTGCCGGGTCATCGGCGAAGGCGGTAATCTGGGTTTGACTCAGAACGGACGCATCGAATTCGCCCGGGCGGGTGGACGCATTTACACTGACGCTATCGACAACTCGGCGGGGGTGGATTGCTCCGATCACGAGGTTAACATCAAGATTCTGCTGAACGTCGTCGAGGCCGATGGCGAGCTGACCCGCAAACAGCGCGATCAATTGCTCGCCGCCATGACCGACGAAGTGGCGACCCTGGTGCTGCGCGACAATATTCAGCAAACGCAGATTCTCAGCGTGATGGCGGCCCGCAGCGCGAGCCTGCTGGACGAACAGACCCGCTACATGCGCCATCTGGAGAAGACCGGGCGCCTCAACCGGGCGCTGGAGTTCCTGCCGGATGACGAGGAACTGGCCGAGCGGCGTGCGGCGGGACAGGGTCTGACCCTACCGGAACTGTCGGTGCTGCTCGCCTACAGCAAGCTCGATCTTTACGATGCGGTCGTGGCCTCCGATGCCCCGGAAGATCCGCTGGTGGGCGCAGTATTGGAAAGCTATTTCCCAACCCTGGTTCGTGAACGCTTTCCGGCGGTGATTGCGCGGCATCCTCTGCGGCGGGAAATCATCGCCACCTGCGTCATCAATGAAATGATTAACCGGGTAGGCAGCACATTCGCCTTCCGCCTGGCTGAGGAAACCGGCGCAACCGCCGGACAGGTGCTGAAAGCCTATGTAGTGACCCGCGACGCCTATCGCCTTACGGAGCTGTGGCAGGATATTGAAGCGCTGGACACGTCCGTACCCGCGGCGATTCAGAATGCGTTGTTCGCCGAAATCATCCGCCTGGCGGCGCGCAGCGTACGCTGGTTTCTGCGCCGGCCAAACTATCTCAATGATCTGGCGTCAACCGTCACGTTGTTTAATGACGCCATCACCGGCCTGTCAGCGACGCTCGATCGCTTGTTTCAGGACGCCGAGCGCGGCGCTTTTGATGACGCGGCGACCGATTATGTGCAGGCGGGCGCGCCGGAACCGCTGGCCCGGCGGGTGGTCAGCCTGCTGCCGCTTTATTCGGCGCTGGACATTGCCGAGATTGCCCGGCAAGTTGACCGGCGGGTTGAAGAGGTGGCGTCCATTTATTTTGAACTGGTCAGCCAGCTTGATTTGTTGTGGCTCAGTCAGCAGATTCGCCAGCTTCCTATTGAAAGCCATTGGCAGATGCTGGCGCGAGATGCCCTGCGCGATGATCTGTCAGGCATTGCTGCTGAATTGACAGCAGGAGTTTTTGCCGAATGTCCACCTGGTTATGGCGCAGGAACGCTGATTTCAGCATGGGAAACTGCGCATCACACCCAGTTTGAGCGTTATGCCCAGGTCGTGGCCGAGTTGCGGCAAGGCAGCAGTCTCGATATGCCCATGGTGTCGGTCGCCCTGCGCGAATTGCGGGGTTTGACGCACAGATGAGTACGGTTAATTAATACCAGTTCTCATTGTGTTATCACCCTCAACCGCTTTCCCGCTTGCGGCAAAGGGGGGCCAGAATCCCCCCTAGCCCCCCTTTGCGGAAGGGGAGGACTGAACGGTTACTTCGATGATTCTTATGGAATTGATGCCGCGGCCAGTCGGTCGGGTACAGGACGCGCCCGACATGCGCGCTCCTACTCGACCTTGGTCATTTCGCAATTTTTTCTTACTCTTCTATCTTGCATTGAAGCTTCTGGCAACTATAGTCAATGCTTATTGACGCCATTGTAAGCTCCCAGCCACACCAAACGGGAGTCTTTGAGCGCCTGTGTTCCAGGCTAAAACTTTTCCATGATTCCAATAATGCCTTTAAAGTAATAACGAATAGAAGATGGAAAAGGGAGGAGTGGGGATTTTATGAGCGAGAAGAAACCCTTTAGCGTTGCCTTGATCGGAATTCCCGAAAACGAGCGAAATGTCTTGAGGAATATCTTCAAGCTCTCTCTTTACCGTCCCCATACCTATTCTTTCGCTACTGCCGGCGAGCCGATCCAAATTTTGATGGTCGACGCGGAAAACCCCGAAGCTATGGCGGAATGGCGGTCTTTTAAACTGTCTTCAGCCGACGGAAATCCGTCGGCCCCGCTCGTGTCCGTCATGGTCACCAAAGATCAGGCGCCTAGCGAACAATCCTACTCCATTCGCCGACCTTTCGTAGCTACCCGCGTACTGACAGTGCTGGATCAGGTCGCTGGCCAATTGATCACTGCCTCCACTCACGCTCAGGAGCGCATCATCGGCACAGAAACTCCGGCGGCTGATGAACAACCGCCTGCCGACGCTCCGCTTTTCACGGCGCTCGTGGTGGATGACAGCAGCACGGTCAGAAAACAGGTTGAATTGGAATTGAAGTTGCTCGGCATCCAGACTGACACCGCCGAATCCGGTGAAGACGCATTCGAACTCTTGGCTCAACAGGACTACGACATCATCTTCCTGGATGTCGTGTTGCCCGGAATTGACGGTTACCAGATCTGCAAGACGATTAAACGAAACAAAGCCAAAAAGAAGACGCCGATCATCATGTTGACCAGCAAGTCGTCGCCTTTCGATCGCGTCAAGGGCGCATTAGCGGGTTGTGACACTTATCTAACCAAGCCCGCCAAACAAAACGCTTTCCAAAAGGTGGTCAAGAAGTATTTGAAATCCTCTTAAAATACCAGGCGTTCTGTTTTTTTTGCAATCGCTGAAACAGTTTGCTCCAAATATGAAAGTTTTTGTTTTAATTGATTAAATCAAATTAAAGGAGATTTCCATGCCGGTAAGAAAAGTCCTGGTCGTTGATGATTCCCCCACTGATCTGGCGAACATCAAAAGCATCCTCAACGAGGCAGGCTGCGCCATAATCACCGCCACCAACGGCAAGGAAGCCATCGAAAAAGCCAAGGCGGAGAAACCTGACCTGATTTTCATGGACATCATCATGCCCGACATGGACGGATACGCCGCCTGCCGTTCGCTCGGCAACGAATCGGAAACCAAGAACATTCCGGTGATCTTCGTAACCAGTAAACACCAGAAAGCTGACCGTTTGTGGGCGCAAATGCAAGGCGGTAAGGGCTTCATCACCAAACCCTACGCCGCAGACGCTATCACCGATCAGTTGAAAGCGTTCTCCTAAGCAGCTTTCGTCGGCTGGAAATCCTAATGAACAATGACAAGGCTGGCCAAAGGCCGCCCCGGCGCTGGCTGGGACCCAGCGCAGCGCTCAACCGCTTCAAACCGCCTCCCGGCATCATCGGCGGTTTCGATGCGGTCGAAAGCCGGCGCGCACGCTACGGTTTCCGAATCGGCGATATTGGCTTGCTGATCGATCAAGACACCACCAGCGAAGTGCTGGAGCGCTGGGTGGTTTATCCGCTGCCTAATGCGCCCCACTGGTTTTCGGGGCTTATCAACCTGCGTGGTAACCTGGCGCCGGTATTCGATGTGAAACAGCTTTTGCAACTGGAAGAAAACGCGCGGGAAAAGCGCTGGCTGCTGGTCCTGGATCGAGGAGAGCACGCAGTGGGTCTGTTTGTTGATGGCCTGCCCCGGCCAGCGATCACCCGTCAGGCGCTTTCCCGACTGCCGCCGCTGCCTGCGGCGCTGCGGCCTCATGTCGCCAGAGGCTATGCGCAGGACGAGCAAATCTGGCTGGAGTTTGATCATCAAAGCTTCTTTAGAGCCTTAGGCGGGCAGGTCGCTGGAATCGCCTGATGCCGGCAACGTTAAACTTGAGTGGTCGCTGCCGGCAACAAACCAGGATAGAAGAAACCTAAAAAGAGGTATCGCAACATGTGTATAAAGAACCATTCTATCACCGGCATGGACAGAACGGTAAGCTGGCGAAGCAGCGTCGTACTCGGACTACTGCTGAGTCTATGCGCAATCGCGCCCTGGAGTTGGGCGGCGGCGCCTGGCGTTACCAACGATACCCTCCGCATCGGCGCTACTCTTCCCTTGGAGGGCGATTTCAAAGTGTACGGTCAAGCAATGAAACGCGGCATGGAGGCGGCGCTGGCTGGCCAAAGCGTGCAGAAGCACCGTATCGAGTTCGTTGCTATCAACGATTTTTACCATCCTCCCGAAACGATCAAAGCCGTTCAACAATTGATTGAGCAAGGCGTATTTGCAATGGTCAACAGTTTCGGCTCGCCGACCACCAAGGCGGTGCTGCCGTTGCTGGCTGAGCATAAAGTCCCCGTATTCGGCTTTTACACCGGCGCCGCCTTCACCGGACCGGGCGATGTGCTCAATTTCCGCGCCAGTTACGCCACTGAAGTGGAGCGCGTAGTGGAAGCGGCTTTAGCAGCCGGCGTCAAACCGGCTGAAGTATGCGCCTACGCCCAGAACGACGCCTATGGCATGGCCGGCGTCCAGGGGGTCCGCAACGCCTTAGCGAAGCAACCGGGCGCCGAGGAGATTGTCGCCAAGATCGATCAAGTTCTGAACATGCCGGGCGATAACCCAGAGCGCAATAATATCGGTCCAGTCGGCGTTTATGCGCGCGATACGGTCAGCGCGCGACCTGGCTATCTTTCGTTGAAGAAATGGGAAGCCAGCACCGGTAACCACTGCCGGCTGGTAGCCACAACAGCGGTTTACGATCCGGCAGCTACCTTCATTGGATACGCCGCTAGTCTCAAGGGTGAAAACTGGATCTTCAGCTCACCCTCGCCAGCGGCAGGCGAGCCGTTAGCGATTCTTCTGCGGGAGTACAAAATTCGCAACAGGGTGATCACTACCCAGATCGTGCCAGCGCTCGATGCGCCCCTGCCTGTGGTTGAAGAAGCGCGTCAGGCGTTAGGCGGCAATCTGGATTACACGTCATTGGAAAGCTACATCGTCGGCAAACTGTTCGTCGCCATCCTGCAAGCCATTGACGGTCCACTGACTCGGGAAAACTTCCTCAAGGCGGCGCGCCGCCACCCCTACGACATTGGCGGTATTCGAGTGGATTTCACCAATGACAATCAAGGTTCCGATTTCGTGCTGCTGACCGTGTTGCAAGACGATGCTTTTAAAGTGATCGAGCCGAGCGATGTTGAAAAGCTATTGAGCCGATAAACCTTTATATCCATGAAATGCAAACAGGTGTTTCAATTCATGGGGCTTGCTAACTCATTATGAGGAAAAATAATCATGGGCGGCCAAAAAATTAATGCTCGCTTGACCTTTACGATTATCGTACAACTTGTCATCCTGGTGGGAATCGGATTTGCTGCCTATATTGGCATGAATCGATTGGGAAACAATGTATTAGAGGTCAATAAATCCCTGGACATCCAAGCCGATCTGGTGCGGTTGGGCGAAATCGTGCGTAATGATATGCTGTCGGTGGTGAACAGCGTGGCTCGCGGCACCAGCGGCTGGGAGCGGGGGACCACCCTTTTGCCCGCAGCAAAGGCGCAATTCGAGGAAAGCTGGCAAGAGCTTCTCAGCACTTTGAGCGCGAGCCAGCAGGAACGTCTGCAAAGCGCCTATCAAGCCAGCCTGTCCGGTATCAACGACGCCTTCACTGACGTGGAAGACTTGTTTGCCGGTCGGGATCGAGCCCGTTTAAATCTATTCGTCAACAATGATCTCGATGCGCTAGTCAATCCCTTTTTCGAAACCCTGCAAGCCAGCGCTGCTCAAAACGAAGCGCTCTCCGAGCAAAATCTGGAAACGGCGCAGAACACCAGCAATACCTTTACGGTGCTGATCGCAGTGATCGCTTTGCTCGGAATCGCCATCTCCTTCGGCTTGGGTAGCGCCACTTATCGCGCCATCGTCAACCCTATCAACCAGATCGCTGCGACCGTACAGCAGGTGGGCGCAGGCAACTATGCTGCGCGAACCGGTCTGACTGGCGCTGATGAGTTGTCGGAACTGGGGCAGGCCTTCGACCAGGTGTTAAACGAGCGAGTCAACGTCCTGGTGCAGGCGGAGCACGAAAACGAACAGCTCAACGACTCGATTATCAATCTGTTGCAAGCCGTGTCCCAACTCAGCCAGAGAGACTTGACCATTAAAGTACCGGTGACCGAGGACGTGACCGGGCCGGTGGCGGACGCCCTGAACCTGCTCACCAACGAAACCGCTATCGTACTGCAAGGCGTAACCCGTATCTCCGAACAAGTAGCGACGGCATCTGACAAAGTGAAGGCTCAGTCCGACACGGTCATCGCCGTGGCCGAAAACGAGCGTCAAGCGGTGGAGCAAACCGCTGCCGATTTGGCTGCTGCGGCTGAAACCATGAAGCAGATTGCTCAACTGGCGCAGGAGTGCAATAGCACTGCTGAAACCACGATCAAGACCACCCAATCGGCGCTGCAGACAGTGACCAATACCGTCAGCGGCATCAATAGCACCCGCGACACCATTCGCGAAACCGAAAAGCGCATTAAGCGGTTAGGCGAGCGTTCCCAAGAAATCAGCGGTGTGGTGAACCTGATTAACACGATTGCTGAGCGCACCCATATCCTGGCGCTGAACGCTAGTATGCACGCAGCATCAGCCGGTGAGGCCGGTCGCGGCTTCGCTGTGGTGGCCGACGAAGTGCAAAGATTGGCCGAAAACGCCCGCGAGGCGACATCGCAAATCGCCACCTTGGTCAGTAATATCCAGATCGAGACGGCGGACACGGTGAACGCTATGAACGCGGCGATCAGTCAAGTGGTTGATGGCAGCCGACTGGCCGAACAAGCCGGCGAACAAATGCAGCACACTCAGCAAACCACGACCGAGTTGGTGGCCTCCGTGCAGCAAATCGCCTCGCGCTCGCAAGAGCAGGCGCGGATTAGCAGTGAACTGCTTGGCCGCGCCGAGCAGATTCAAGCCAGTACGCAACAAACCAGTCAACAGTTGCTGGAGCAGACCGTGCAGACCACGAATCTGGTCGAATATGCCAGAAATCTGTTGAGCTCCGTTCGTGTGTTCCGGTTGCCGACCTGACGGTGGGTTCGTGTCCGCCGCCGCTAACAGAGCCGCCGCCGGATTACCGCCGCTTGCGAGAGGGGTTTAACACTGATGCAGGTATCGGAAGAAAGCATTGCCGCGTTGGAAGCCGAGGTTGCTGAAGCGCTCGGTATTCTGGAAAGCCTGCCTGCGGAAAACGACAGCGTTGATCAGGAACAGGTCCATGCGGTCATTCGCCGTTATA
>JAGRHQ010000183.1 GCA_020444905.1 Candidatus Competibacteraceae bacterium | reverse complement strand
CACAGGACGATTTCAACTGGTTGTAGAAGATGAAATCGGTGTCCGAGCGCACCTTGCCGTCAGCGCCCAGCATGAACGCCGAAGCGTCCAGGTCAAAATCAGCCCCATCCGTGGCGCGAGCGTCCCAACCCAGCCCGACCAGTACTTTGCTAAGACCTGGAGCCTCCTTATTCAGCGAGAGCCGACCGCCTTTGTTGAGGGAAATAGCCATGGAGTTTGTCCTCCTCTTCGTTACGGATTGCTTCGTTGCAGATGCAGAATTCGGGATGGAAGGTTCCTGAACGCGATCCCGGGGCGCGTTCAGGTCAAGTCGAAATCCTTGGGATTCAACCCCAATTCATTACAGATCGTGCGCACGGCTGCTTGCTCATTGCTGTCAAAATTACCATCGGAAGCGCCGACCGCGCAGCAAACCCGCACCATCAGCCGGGCCTCCGCATCCTTGCCCTTGAGCTTGGCGACTGCTTGCAAGGCGTTCGCTTGGCCAATCTGGTAATCAAACTCGAAATTTTTGGCGTACTTTTCAAAGATTGTAACCGCTTCGCTCACGTCGAAAACCGATAAGGCTTCGTGCGTGCGCAGAAACCCGATCATTTTCTGCTTTTCTTCCGGTTTTACCACGCCATCCGCGTGGGCGACGATGACGCAACCGGCGACCGTTGCTTCCAGAAATGTCTTGTTCCTGAACTTGGCGACTTCGGTTTTCATATTAGCGACCAGTTCGCTGGAACGTTGTTTCAACCATTCAAGAGCCATACTTTATTCCTCCAGATGTGGAAAGTCCGAGAAAACGTGAATTAGATCTAATCCTTGGAACCCGCGACCCAGCGCAGACCAAAACCGTAAGCCTGGTCCAGGAAACGGTGATCCATGAAGTATTCAACCAGCTTTGTGACCTTGATATTGCCGCCTTCGTTCTCCAACATTGCTAGGGCGCACATGCGCTGATCGTTGCGGTGGCTGTCAAGATGAATTTCCAGGGTCGGCTGGTTCGGAGTCTGAATGGTCACAACTGCATTAGTTTCAGCCCAATTGGGAGCGCCTTCATAGATCAAGGCGAAGATGACGATCCGGTCCAATTGGTCCCATTGACGACCGTTGATGTGCAGAAATTCACCCTGGGCGCTGGCGCCGCTGCGGTCATCGCCCATGAGCTGGATATAAGGCGGGTGTTGCAGATTGCCAAAGCTGTTGCCCAGCGCTTGCACCGCACCGGCCCGGCCATCGCGCAGCTTGAACAGGCACCCCAGATCGAGGTCAATCTTGCCGCCGCCAGTCAATCGGCCAAAGAAACCCTTGCCGCCGCCCTGATTCCAGTTGAGATTAATGACCAGGTCATCGAAACCGTGGCTTTTCTTCTCCAGGGAAATGCTGCTGCCTTTCTTCTCCAGCGTAATCTTTTCCAGCCGGATCGGCTTGGCGGGAGCCGCAGGCGGCGGGGGAGCGGTGGGACGTGGCGCGGTGGCAGGCGGCGGGGGAGCGGCTCCGGCGTCGTCGGCGACATCCACGCCATATTGTTTGGCCAGCGGCCCCAACCCGCCGACGAAGCCCTGACCCACGGCGCGGAATTTCCATTCGTTGTTGCGCAGATAGAACTCGCCGACGATCAGCGCGGTTTCCGGCATCGCCCGGGTCGTCAGCGGGAATGCCGCCAGTGTCGCCTGATTGCCCGCGTCACGAATCTCGGCGCGCACCTGAGTGAGTTGGCCAAACGATTGCCCGCGCTGTTGGCCTTGGTCGATGGTCAAGGCAATGACCATCCGTTCAATTCCCGCCGGGAGCTTGGCAAAGGTCACCGTGAAGGTCCGCCCATCTTCGGCGCGTTGGATGCCGCCACCCGGCAAGGTCAACTGGTTGTAGAAGATGAAATCGTCATCGCTGCGCACCTTGCTTTGCGCATTCAGAGCAAAGGCGCTGGAATCCAGAGTCAACGGCGTATTGGCCGGTTCCCAGCTCAGGGCGATGGTGACCGCGGCAGGCGCCGGGCTATGCTTGGTGATCGAGAAGTTCTGACCAGGCTGCAATTCCATGATCCTGTCCCCGGCCAATCTCACAGGTAGGGCTGGAGCGCCGGCAATAGATCATGGAAGGTGCGGCCTTCGGCTTGTTCGCCAATCGCTTGCATCTTCCATTCATTGTTGTGCCGATACAGCTTGGTCATAATCAGGCCGGTATGGTTGCCGCCCTCCAGCGATAAATCGAAGCGGGCGACTTCGCTGCCGCTCGTATCGTCCACCAGTCGACAAAAAGCGTTGGGGATACCAGCAAAGCCCTCCCCACTAAAACTGTTGACCGTGAAAATCAATGTTTGAACGGATGCGGGAACCCGGCTCAGGTCGATGGTGATCCGCTCATTATCTGCGCCAGCCTCGCCGCCGCCGGAACGATCATCGCCGCTGTGGCGAATGGAGCCACAACGGCTTTCCAGTTGTCGAAACCACACGGTATCCACCAGATTGCCGCTAGCGTCGAACAACAGGCAGGAGGCGTCCAGGTCGACGGCCTCCTGGCGGGAGCCGCCGCCAAAGCCCAGGAAACCCTTGCTCTGGACCTGTTTCATGCCCCAGCCCAGGCCCATGACCACCCGGCTCAGGCCGCGCCCGGCTTCTTTATCCAGACTGATGCGCTGGCCTTTCTGTAGATTAATGCCCATTGGAAGATCCTCGCTGTGGTCGAGTCAATAATGACACAAGTTTTATAGGACTATAGTTTAGACGCCGGTTATGACAAATCGGAATTCAACATAGATTGCGATTGAGAGCGAGAATTTCAAGGGAACCTGTTCGGATTTATTAGGAGGCGTTATGCGTAAAACGTTATTGTTATGGTCAGCAGCGATCCTGAGCGGCCTGGTTCAGGCTGCGGTTGCTCAGGACTCAGGGGTCAACAAATGGCAGGATGAGAAAGGCGTTTGGCATTATGGCGACGCCCGACCGGCGGCGCCTGGAGCAGCCACGAATACCGCTGCCGACGCCTACCAGCGCGGTGATTACGCGACCGCCTTTCAGGAGTACATGGTCTGGGCTAAGCAGGGTGATCCTCGCGCCCAGAATATAATCGGCCTGATGTATTTGCGTGGGCAAGGCGTCACGCGCAATCAGCGCACCGCTACTGAATGGTTGCGGCGAGCGGCCATGCAGGGCAATACCGATGCCCAGTTTCACTTGGGAATATTATACGCCAGCGATCCGACTATTGCGCCCAGCGAGAAGGAAGCGTCATTCTGGCTGGTGCGCTCCGCTGATCGCGGCAATCCCGAGGCGCAATACGTGCTGGCTGCCCAGTACGCGACCGGCAAGGGCATGAAGCGCGATGACAGTCAAGCAGCAAACTGGTATCTCAAAGCTGCTAAACAGGGCCATGCCATCGCCCAGTTTGAAATAGGAAACTTCTACGCCAGCGGGCGCGGCGTTTCCCGTAATGATAAAGAAGCGGTGCGCTGGTATGAGCAAGCCGCCCAGCAAGGCCATGCAGACGCTCAATTCAATCTTGGCGCTATGTTTGCTACGGGTCGCGGCGTAGCAGCCGTTAGCGATGAGGAGGCGGCGCGCTGGTATCGCAAGGCGGCGGAGCAGAATCACGTCGAGGCCCAATATAATCTGGCGGTGCGCTATCTGAGCGGTCGTGGGGTAACTGTCAACGCTGGCGAGGCTTTCCGCTGGATGCGCAAGGCGGCGGAACAGGGGCTGGAAGTAGCCGAAATCACTGTTGGGCGCTTATATGCCGAGGGCCAGGGCGTCGCCCGTAACGACGCCGAGGCTGTGCGCTGGTATCAAAAGGCTGCGGACCGCAATGCTCCACTGGCGCAATATTATCTGGGGCGAATGTACGCAGAGGGTCGCGGCGTTCCTCAGGATGAACGGCAGGCTCTGCTCTGGTTTCGTCGCGCCGCCGATCAGGATTTGCCTCTCGCGCAACTGGAACTGGCCGAAGGCTATTTGAACGGTCGCGGCGTCATTCTGGATGAAGCCAAGGGCATCCAGTTGATGGATCGGGCGGCGGCGGGCGGCAACGTCGAAGCTCAATTGCGCCTGGCGGAACGTTATCTGACTGGGAAAGGCGTGTCGCGCAGCGAAAAATTGGGTTTGGACTGGCTGAATAAAGCAGCCGAGCAGGGCCACGTTGAGGCGCAATATCAGTTAGGCGCTTACTATGCTAAAAAGGAACCGGATGGGCAAAACGAACGACTGGCCGCGGAATGGTATCGCAAGGCGGCGGAGCAGGGACATGCCGTTAGCCAGGCGCAGTTGGCCCGGATGTACATGCGGGGCCTTGGCGTGTCGCAGGACGAACGTCAGGCCTTGCAGTGGTTCCGGCAAGCCGCGGAACAGGGTGATGCAGGATCGCAATTCAATCTGGGGACGTTTTACGCTAACGGCCGGGGAACGCTCCAAGATGATAAGCAAGCTGTGATCTGGTTTCGCAAGGCGGCGGAACAGGGGGTGGCCGCTGCCCAACTGAACCTGGGATTGATGTACGCGGATGGCCGAGGCGGATTACCAAAGAACGAGAGCCAGGCAGCTGCATGGTATCGCAAAGCCGCTGAACAGAATGCGCCTTTGGCTCAGCTATTGCTGGGCGTACTGTACGCGACAGGGCGCGGTGCGCCACAGGATGATCAGCAGGCATTCGCCTGGTTCGAAAAGGCGGCTAACAACCGTCTGCCCGTAGCTCAATACGGACTGGGGATGCTATACAGCAATGGTCGTGGCGTGGAAACCGACTGGATCAAGGCGCATCTCTGGTTGGATCTCGCGGTGTCCGGCGGCTATGTGGGAGCAGCTCAGCCGCTGGACTCGGTCGCCAGCCGGTTGAGCCAAACCGAGTTGGCGGAAGCCCGCCAGTTGGCGCAACAGTGGCGGATGGCGAATACCCTATACTAATAAGTTAAGGAGCAGGTTCCCAGTTTCACTTCAGGGATCAGGCGCCGCCGTTTGCTATGCCTCAATGGGCCTTGCGGTCGGGGTCAAGCAAGTGTTGACCCAGGTTGCGGACAAACTCGTCCAGGCGCGTAGATTCCGTATGCATGCGCTCGTTCATTTCCCGCAGGGCGGTGGACATCTGGTAGCTGCGAAACATGAGCTTTTCCAGATCGTCGGTTTGCCAGAGTTGATCGGTGTTGATTTCGGGGCCGTTGTCGCTCAATGACACCGCACACCATTCGGGAATCCGGTAGAGCAGCACTGATTCCCGGTCACTGGCCAGGCAGAGCGTCACGCCCACTTCGTATTTGCGTAGCACTGCTACGACTTCGTCGAGACAGTGCTGCATTTCTACGCTGGGCCGTTCGCCGGTTTGCTGAACATCATCCTCGCTGATAACGGCGGATGGTTCTTTGTCTACCCTGCTCATGAAATTCGCCTCCTGTCGTCGGGATCGGAAGAGTTAAAGCGGCGACAGGCTCTCTTGGTCGTTCACTCCAAGCCGGTTTTTTCATGTATAACCTGTCACGATTCAGTATAAACGTTTTCCGGTGCGTACTGGCGGTCTTGCTGCTCAATTTGGCGTTGACCTTTCAGAACCTCTGGCCGACCGCCGGGGTGCGCTGGGTTCTGGAGTTTTCGCTTGATTTGCTGGCGTTGTTGCTGGCGTTGAGTTTACTCATCGCCTGGCGCGGACCGCTCGGTCGCTGGGGTCGAGGGTTGCTGCTCGGCATCTTTGTCATTCTGGTTCTGGGGCGGTACATCGATGTAACCATGCCAGCGTTGATGGGGCGCGCGATCCATTTATATTGGGACAGCCAGCATGTTCCCCAGGTTGCAGCCATGTTCCTGGACAGCGTGCCAATTTGGCAGTTGGTTTTAGGTGGGCTGACGTTATTGGTCGGGTTCGGCGTCATGATAGCGATGTTGCGCTGGGCGTTGGGCGCGATCCTGGCGACACTCGAACAACCGGTTGGGCGCTGGGTTGTCGGTGGTCTAGCGGTGATTTTACTGGCGGCATATAGCGCGGGCCGCTTGAGCGTGCGTTTGCCAACCGAATATTACTTTGCCTTGCCGGTGACCCCGGTGCTGGTTGAACAGATCGAACTGGCGCTGGAGGCGACCGTGTTTCGTAATCAGGGACGCATCGCTGCTCAATCACCGCTGCCGGCTTCCAATCTGGGCCGGTTGCAGGGTGGCGATCTGCTGGTGATGTTCTTCGAATCATACGGGGCGCTGGTTTTCGACGATCCCCGCTTTGCTAAGCCGTTGACCAGCGACTTCGCCGCATTGGAACAGGCGCTGGAACAGGCGGGTTGGCGGATGGCCTCGGCGCGAGTAGAGTCAAGCACCTTTGGCGGCCAATCCTGGCTGGCGCATTCCAGCCTGTTGTCCGGGTTACGGATCGCGGACCAGGGGGATTATCGGGAATTGCTCGCCACCGACCGGGCGACTCTGGCGCAATCCTTCGCCAAAGCAGGTTACCGAACAGTGGCGGTCATGCCAGGGTTGCGTTACCCGTGGCCGGAAGGGCGATTTTACCGGTTCGATAAGATTTATAATGCAGAACGATTGAACTATCGCGGCCCCGCCTATGGCTGGTGGGCGATTCCCGACCAGTACAGTTTGTATCGGATTCACCAGATTGAATTGGAGCCGTTGGCGAATCGTGCGCCGCGCTTCATTTTTTTTCCGACGATCAATAGCCATGCGCCTTTTGCGCCCTTGCCGCCCTATCAGCCGGACTGGAGCGTTTTCGATGTGGCCGCGCATCAGGAAGCAGCATCCATAGCGACCGGGTCGGTCGAATTGAATGAGCGACTGGATGGGGCGGCGCTGGCCGCGGCTTATATCCAGAGCGTTCGCTATAACCTCGCTGTAGTAGGTGGTTATCTGCGCCAGTATGCGCCGCCGAACGCTCTATTTGTCGTGTTGGGCGATCATCAACCACCGGCGATTGTGGGGGGGCGGGACCTTTCCTGGCAGACGCCGGTGCATGTTTTTTCGCGTGACCCGGCGTTGCTGGAGCGCTTTGTGGCGCGGGGATTTCAATCGGGCATGAGACCGGGACCGACTTTGCTCGGTGGAATTGAACGAGTAGGGCCGTTGTTGCTGGAAATTTTGGATGGGGCAAACCACGCAAACCTCAATCCGCCGCCGGTTCCCACAGCGCGCCCAGTTCCAGACCGATATCCGCGAACGGCTCCACGCTGACGATGGCCTCGTCCTGAAACAGTCCGATCACCGTCCAGCGCTCTTCCCGCAAGGCGAACGCTTCAAGGGTTCGTGCCACGGGATCGACCAGCCACAGGTACGACACGCCATAACGGGCATAAACCGGCATCTTGGTGAAGCGATCCTTGCGCGCGGTCGAGGGCGAGGCAATTTCGCAGACCCAATCCGGGACGACATCGAAACGATGATCGCTCGGTAGACGCGGCATCCGCTCCCGCCGCCAGCCGGCTAGATCAGG
>JAGRHQ010000182.1 GCA_020444905.1 Candidatus Competibacteraceae bacterium | reverse complement strand
CTGGCGCGAATTAAGGTGCCGCTGGGTTCGGGAATCGAGCGCTTCCTCAAGATCGGCGACGATGAGTTGTACGTGCCACTGGAAGATGTGATGGCTAACAACCTCGACTTGCTGTTCCCCGGCATGGTGGTGGAAGCCTGTGAGCTGTTCCGCGTGACCCGCAACGCCATTACCGAACGCGATGAGGATCAGGCTGACGATTTATTAGTGATGATCGAGTCGGAATTGCGCGAGCGCAAGGTCGCTCCCATCGTCCGGCTGGAAGTAGAAAAGGATATGGATCCGATTCATCGCGGCATGCTGGCGGCGGAACTGGGCCTGGACGAGGCCAGCGAAGTGTTCGAAGTGGATGGGATGATGGCGATGAAAGACCTGTTCCAGATCGTTGGGATCAGCCGGACGGATTTGCATGATTCTCCTCACCATCCGCGCGATCATCCGAAATTGAGCGATAAGCGCAGCATTTTCCATATTATCCGCGAGATTGGGCCGATCCTGCTGCAACATCCCTACGAATCGTTCGCCACCTCGGTCGAACGGTTTCTGCGGGAGGCCAGTTTCGACCCGAAGGTGCTGGCCATCAAGATGACTTTGTACCGCACTTCCGAGGATTCCAAGATTATCGAATACCTGATCGATGCTGCGCAAAATGGCAAGCAGGTCGCGGTGGTCGTGGAGTTAAAGGCGCGGTTTGACGAAGCGGCCAACATTCGCTGGGCGAACCGCATGGAGGAGGCAGGTATCCATGTGACTTATGGGGTGCTGGGTCTCAAGACGCATAGCAAGGTGATCCTGGTGGTGCGGCGGGATTACAACGGCTTGCGCCGTTACGCGCACATCGGCACTGGCAATTACCACGCCGGCACCGCCCGTCTGTACAGCGATCTGGGTCTGCTCACCTGTGATCCGGTGATTGGCGAAGATTTGACCGAGCTGTTCAACTATCTCACCACGGGCTACGTGCCCAAGCGTAATTATCGCAAGCTGCTGCCCGCGCCCAAGGTGCTCAAGCCGGCGTTGCTGGCCAAGATCGAGCGGGAAATCGGCCACGCGAAAGCCGGCAAGCCGGCGCTAATCCAGTTCAAGATGAACGCCCTGGAAGACAAGGAAGTGACCACAGCGCTGTATCAGGCTTCCCAGGCCGGCGTTAAAGTCGAACTCATCGTGCGCGATACTTGCCGGTTGCGGCCCGGCATTCCAGGGGTCTCGGAAAACGTCCAGGTCATCAGCATTGTTGGACGATTCCTGGAACACACGCGGATTTTCCATTTCCGTAATAACGGCGCTGATGAATACTTCATCGGTTCCGCGGACTGCATGCAGCGCAATCTGGAAAGCCGGGTCGAGGTGGTCACGCCAATTGATGCCCCGGAGCTGCAGCGGGAGTTGCAGCAGATTCTGGACGTGCAACTGAACGACCGGCGCAGCGCTTGGGATATGCAGCCGGATGGAACTTATATTCAGCGTGTGCCAGGCGAAGGCGACGATCCGCGCGGTTCTCAACAGATTCTGATCGAACTGGCGGAGAAGCGCCAGAAGGAGGCGCAACGGCTCAAGAAACGCAAACCCAAGGGCATCGCCCGGCGCATGATCTTGTAGGACGATCTCCAGAAAAGCTGGTGCGTCCTTCCCGTAGCCTTGCTCTTTGATAGCCCTACATTCCGGAATTCCCCTCCTTAATTCAAGGAGGGGTAGCGCGAAGCGCCGGGGTGGTTTGAAAGCATGATTCCACAACCGCCTCTCAATTCCTCGCTGCTCCGAATACCTGGCTTGGAGCCGTTAGTGACCACATCCCTTTATGGATATTATTTGTAAACGATTACATTTTTATTGCCAATAAATTTGTGAAAACTAGTTGATCGCTATAAAAAATTGGACTTAAACGTGAGATGATGGTGTAATCGGTTACTTTTTACCTCAAGAGGAGAAATGCAAATGGCGCAGATCAAGGATGTCGCCAAGCGGGCGGGGGTGTCAGTAGCATCGGTGTCACGGGTGTTGGCGGGGCATACTGGGGTCACCGAGGCGACCCGCCAGCGAGTTCTGGAAGCCGTTCAGGCGATGGATTACCGGCCCGACCTAGCGGCGCGACGGCTACGTTCTCGTCGGACTGATACGATTGGTCTGATCGTCTCGGATATTCGCAACCCCTTTTTCACCGAGGTCAGCCGGGCGGTTGAGGACATGGCCTATCAGAACCGGATGCGGGTGATTCTCTGCAATGCTGACGAAAATCCTGAAAAAGAAGCGCTCTATCTCAATCTGATGCGGGATGAAAACGTCAGCGGAGTGATTCTGTCACCTTCGTTACCAACCTTGGCGCATTTCCGGATACAGGATTACCCCTTTCCCGTAGTGCTGGTCGATCGTTGCGACCGCGAAACCACGGCTGACGCAGTAGTGTTGGACAACACGGATTCCGCCTATCGCCTGACCATACACCTCATCGAACAAGGTTACCGGCGCATCGCTTTCATTTATGGCGCGACCAGTGCTACTGGCCGGCAACGACAAGAAGGTTACGTGACGGCCATGGCGACGCATGGACTGGAAACGCTGACCCAGGCCGTGCCCGCAACGGTGGACGCCGCCCGGATTGCAGCGAGCGAACTGGTGCAAGGGTCTTTATTGCCGGATGCCTTGATGGGAAGTAATGGCTTGATCCTGTTGGGGTTGGTTGAGGCTCTGCGGGAAGCACGGCTTCAGTTTCCGGAACAGATTGGGTTGGCGGGTTTTGACGATCTGCCCTGGACCCGACTGGTGGGGCCTGGCGTCACCGTGATTGCGCAACCGACCTACGACATCGGCCAAGCGACCATTGAATTGCTGCTCCAGCGCATTGCCCATCCGTCCCAGTCGGTGCGCCGGGTGGTGTTGCGCGGGGAATTGCGGGAGCGGGGATCGAGTATGCGGCAGAGGAATTCAACAAATTAGCGGGGCGACTCACCATACTGGCTTCACCGTAATGCGCTTAGGCCGCTTGCAATAAATATCCTCCAGTGGTAAGTGGGCATAAGCGAAGCGTTGTCCGACAGAAGTGCGCAGGTGGAGCCGCAATCAGAAGGCCAACCGGTCCGGTTCAGAGTTGCGGCGCAAAATGGAGATGTAGTCGAAAAAATTTCGCTTGACATCTTAAATGTAATCGATTACAAATTTATTGCGTTAAAAACGCACACCACCTTGGAGATAAATATGAAAACGATTACTCGTTCCTGTATTCGTCTGGACGTTCGCGTACAGAGCAAAGAAGAAGCCATCCAGCGGGCTGGTCAATTGCTGGCCGAGGCCGGCTATATTGAACCCGCTTACATCGACAGCCTGCTCAAACGCGAGCAGGTCGCCAACACCTTTTTGGGCGGCGGCGTCGCCATCCCGCATGGAATGATCGAAGATCGGCATCTGATTCACCACACCGGCATCGCCATTCTGCAAGTACCCAACGGCGTGGAATGGAATGAAGGTCAGAAAGCCTATCTGGTAGTGGCGATCGCCGCTCAGTCCGATGAACACATCGCCTTGCTGCGCCGCCTGACGCGCCTGATGCAGCAACCCGAAGCGCTTGACACCCTGTTTCATGCCGAAAACCCACTGGTGTTGATCGCGGCGCTCGCCGACGCTGCGGACGCTCCGCCGGTCGTGGAAGCGCCGGTCGCACCGGCCTGGCCAGCGGATGCCGAGGTCGAATGGACGGTGGATTATCCCAACGGGCTGCACGCCCGTCCGGCAACCCGCTGGGTCGATACCGCCAAGCGCTTTGCTTGTGAACTGCGGATTTATAAAGGCGGCGAATTTGCCGACGCCAAGGCGCTGACCGGTTTATTAGCCTTGGGCGTAACCTGTGGCGCTACCCTGCGGCTGGCGGCGCGCGGCCCCGATGCGCAAAAGGCGCTAAACGCTTTGCACGAGACCATGCGTACTTTATCCGCTGAAGAAAAGGCCGACGCCGAGCGCGCCCGCCGCAATGCGCTGGCCGCGCGCAAGACCGCGCCGGACTGGACGCCGACTGGTTCGCCCACCACGCTCTACGGCATCAGCGCCAGTCCCGGACTGGCGATCGGCAAGCTGGTGCGCCATGTCTCTCAGCGCCTCCAGGTCACCGATCAACCTGGCGATGTGGTGGCCGAGGGCGAAGCGCTAGAACAGGCCTTATTCGCCGTTCGCACCCAGCGCGAAGAACTGGAAGCGCGCACCCGTCAGCGGTTGAGCGCCGCCGAAGCCGCGATTTTCGCCGCCCAACGCGAACTGTTGGCCGACCCGGTGCTGGTGCGCGACGCTCTGGCGACCATCATGCAGGGCCACGGTGCGGCCTGGTCGTGGCAACGGGCGTTGCGGGCGCGCATCGAGAAACTGCAACAGGTCGCCGATCCCTTGCTGGCCGCTCGGGCGCTGGATTTGCGCGATGTGGGCGAACAAGTGCTGGCCCAATTGCTCGGTATCGAACGGCGGCAAATGATGCTCACTGAACCGTCGATTCTGGTCGCGGAAGATCTGACCCCCTCCGACACGTTGCAACTCGACACGCGACAGATTCGAGGACTGGCGACCAGCGTCGGCGGTCCAACCTCGCATACCGCGATTCTGGCGCGAACTTTAGGACTACCGGCCATTGTTGCGGCTGGCGCTGCGTTGCTGACCGCGCCGGAAGGCGGTATGGCGGTCATCGACGGCGGCAGCGGTTGCCTGTATGTGGACGTCAGCGAGAACGATCAACGCAGCGTCACTGAAGTGATTGCCCGGCAACAGGCCGCCCGTGAAGCGCTGCGCGCCGTTCGTCATCAGCCGGCAGCCACCACCGATGGCCATACGGTGGAAATCGCCGCGAATGTCGCCAATCCCAAGCAGGCGACCGCTGCGATTGACGCCGGGGCCGAAGGCATTGGTCTGATGCGCACCGAGTTCCTGTTTCTGGAACGCGATCACGCCCCGGACGAGGAAGAGCAATATCAGGTCTACCGCGAGATGACCGAGGTGCTGGCCGGTCGCCGGTTGATCATTCGGACGCTGGATATCGGCGGTGACAAGCAGGTTCCTTATCTCAATTTGCCGCATGAAGAAAATCCGTTTCTTGGCGTGCGTGGTGCGCGGCTGCTGTTGCAGCGCCAGGATTTGTTATATGCGCAACTGCGGGCTTTGTATCGCGCCGCTCAGCACGGGCCGCTGTGGATCATGTTTCCGATGGTCACGCATTTGGGCGAAATTGCAGCGTTGCGCGAACACTGCGAACGCGCCCGCCAGCAGGTCAATGGCCCCGAGGTCAAGCTGGGCATCATGGTGGAAATTCCGGCGGTAGCGGTCCTGGCCGACCGCTTCGCTCCCCAAGTCGACTTCTTCTCCATCGGCACCAACGACCTGACGCAGTACGCGCTGGCGGTGGATCGTCAACACCCGGAACTGGCCGCCCAAGCCGACAGCCTGCATCCGGCGGTGCTGAATCTGATTGACGCGACGGTGCGCGGCGCGCAAACCGCCCGTCGATCCGGCGGCAGCGGCTGGGTCGGGGTCTGTGGCGGACTGGCCGGCGATCCGCTAGGCGCGCGCATCCTGACGGGTTTGGGCGTCGACGAACTCAGTATGAGCGCTCAGGATATTGCTCCGGTGAAAGCCGCATTACGGAGCGAATCACGGACCGCCATGCAGGCATTGGCCCACCAGGCGTTATGCGCCCGCACCGCCGACGAGGTGCGCGCCCTATGAATGCCCCGAATCCCATAGTCAATGCCCCGCGTGTAGTCACCGTGGCGCTGAATCCCGCCCTGGATCAAACCATTGAAGTCGCTGGCTTGCAACCGGGCGCGGTCAACCGCGCATTGCGGATGCAAATCGACGTTGGAGGTAAAGCCGTCAACGTCGCGTCCTGCCTGTCGGATTTCGGCGTACCGGTCGCGGTCGCCGGTCAACTGGGCCGTGATAACGCGGTGCTGTTTGAGGAGTTATTTCAGCGTAAAAACATCGCTAATCACTGCTGTTACCTGGACGGCCTGACCCGGATCAACACCAAACTGGCGGATACAGTCAGCGGCGAAACCACTGATCTCAACATGCCGGGAACGGAATTTTCCCCGGAGGCCGCAGCGGATTTGCTGAACCAGATTCTGGAGCGGCTTGAACGGTTGGCGGAACACGTCGAATGGGTGGTGCTATCGGGCAGTCTGCCGCCGGGTATGCCGGTCAATGCCTACGCGGCTATCACCGAACGAATGCAGGCGGCGGGCGCGTCGGTGTTGCTGGACACCAGTGGCGCACCGCTTAAAGCGGCCTTAGCCAGCGGTCCGCGTATGATCAAACCCAATCGACACGAGCTGGCGGAATTATTGGGTCGACCGCTGGATAGTTTGGCCTTGCTGGTCGCCGCGGGACGTGAGTTGTTACACAGTTCGCCAGCGCCCGCTTGGGTGGTCGTATCGCTCGGCAGCGAGGGCGCGCTGTTCCTGACCCGTGAACAGGCGTTGCACGCGCATCCGCTCAAGGTCGCCGTGATCAGTACGGTCGGCGCGGGCGACGCCATGGTCGCCGGTTTAGTCGCCGCGCGTCTTGAAGACTTGTCCTTGGCGGAAACCGCACAACTGGCCACTGCGTTTTCCGCCACCAAGCTGACCCGTCTTGGACCGCATTTGCCCTGCCCCGCCGAAGTCCGCGCCCTGGCTGAACAGGTCGTTGTCACCCCCGTTGACGCCTAGAACACCGAGAAACAAGGAGTACTGAACATGACGAAAATCGTTGCTGTTACCGCATGTCCCACCGGCATTGCCCACACCATTATGGCCGCGGAAGGACTGGAGCAGGCCGCCAAAGCGCTGGGTTACGAAATCCAGGTCGAGACCCAAGGTTCAGTTGGAACCCGCAACACCCTGTCCGACGCTGATATCGCCACGGCTGATGTCGTCATCATCGCCGCTGATACCCGAGTGGACGCTACCCGCTTCGCCGATAAACCGCTGTACGAAACCACCACGGAACCAGCGATTCGCAACGGTGCCGACGTTATCAAAACCGCGCTGGCCGGTGTTCCAGCCGTGGCCAAGCCCGTTACATCGCCCGCTGCCGGTTTGAAAATCGTCGCCATTACTTCCTGCCCGACCGGCATTGCCCATACCTTCATGGCCGCCGAGGGCCTGGAACAAGGGGCGAAGAGCCAGGGGCATACCATCAAGGTGGAAACCCAGGGTTCGGTGGGGGCGAAAAACAATCTGACTGCCGAGGACATCGCCGCCGCTGATCTGGTCATCATCGCCGCCGACACCCAGGTGGATAAAAGCCGCTTTGCCGGCAAACGCCTGCATGAAGCCAGCACCAAGGCCGCCATTCACGACGGAGCGGCGCTGGTGCGCGCCGCTATTGAACAGGCGCAGATGCAAGGCGCTGAAGCGAGTAGCCCGGATTACGATGCCCAAGTCAAACAAGCCAAAGCGCAGCAAGCGGCAACCCGTACCGGCGCCTACAAG
>JAGRHQ010000181.1 GCA_020444905.1 Candidatus Competibacteraceae bacterium | reverse complement strand
AATGAAAGCGTGCGCTTACCCGGTTTTCAGTCCGAAGCCGATCTCAACGCCCTGCTAGCCACCTGCGATGTGTTGTGTCTGCCGTCGCTGGAGCGCACCGAAGCTTTTGGGTTAGTGCTGCTGGAAGCCATGCGTTTTGGTAAACCAGTGGTGGTCAGCGACATTTCCGGTTCTGGCGTCGGCTGGGTGGTAGACCAGGCCGGACAGGGTTTAAAGGTTCCCGTTGGGGATGCACAAGCGCTGGCGGCAGCGTTGCGGGCATTGCAAAACGATTCGGTAAAGCGAACAAAACTCGGTCAGGCCGGCACAACCGCGCTGCGGGAACAGTTTGGTATTGAACCGGTCGCAGCAGCAATCACGAATTTATATGGTCGGCTAACCCATTCAGCCGACGGATTCCACCCCAGCCAATAACCGCTGAATCACCACTCCCGCCAGCATCACGCCAAACAGCGCTGGCATATAGGAAATCGTGCCATTCACTGCTCGTGGCCGACCAGGTGTATCGCCGCTAACCGGTTGATGTGGCAGGGGCGGACGACGCGGTTCATCGCTGTAAACCACTGGGTAATTCAATGGCGCGCCTCGTTCCCGTAACTGACGACGCAATTCACGGGCCAGTGGGCAAACGTGCGTCTGGTTCAACGTCGCTACCTGCACTCGACGGACATCCAGACAATTACCCGCCCCCAGTGCGGAAACCACTGGCACGCCGTGGCGATGACAGGCCGCGACCAAAGCCGCTTTGCAAGCGATGCTGTCGATGCAATCAGCAACGTAGTCGAAGAGAGTAGCGGACACCAGGGACTCCGCCCCATCCGGTTGTAGAAATTCCCCAATCAGCGTCAATTCCAGCGTCGGGTCAATATCGCGCAGTCGCTCGGCCATGACTTCAATCTTCGGTCGGCCCAGCGTCGAATGTAGCGCCAACAACTGGCGATTGAGATTGGACGGCGAGACTACATCATGGTCCAGCAAGGTCAGCCGACCAATTCCAGCCCGGCCCAGCGCCTCAGCGACATGGCCTCCAACTCCGCCCAGCCCGGCCACTAGCACCCGCGCCGCACGCAACCGGGCCAACCCGCCAGCGCCGATCAGAATTTCAGTGCGCGCCTGCGGGTAGGGCATCGGGCAACCGAAATAAGCGGCGGGCGTTTTCCGTGGTCGCGGCGGCGATTTCGACGGGATCAGCGTCGCGCAATTCGGCAATGCAATTCAGCACCTCGGCCATAAACGCCGGTTCATTGCGCTCGCCGCGATGGTTACTCAACGGCTGATCCGGGGCATCAGTCTCCAACATGAAGCCATCCAACGGCAAATAGCGGATCAGATTGCGCAGACGAGTAGCGCGCGGATAGGTCAACGGACCGCCAAAACTGAGCAGGATACCCATATCCAGCAGCCGCCCTGCTTGATCCTCACTCCCGGAAAAGCTATGCACCATGCCGCGCACTCCGGAAAAGCGCCGCAGAAATTTGATCACATGATCCACCGCATGACGCGCATGGATCACGACAGGCAAATCGTGGCGACGAGCCAGTCGCAGTTGTTCGGAAAAAAACTCGGCTTGAGCGTTCGGATCGAGATCAGGCAGGTAGTAATCCAGTCCACATTCGCCAATGGCTACCGGCCGTTCCCGATGCAGCCAGTTCGCCAGCGCGTCCAGATGCTCCGGTCGATGCTCCGCCAGATAAGCAGGATGCAGGCCATAGCAGGGATACAGTCCAGGATATTGCTTTGTCACGGCCTTGAGCTTGGGCCATAGACGGGCGCTGACCGCCGCCAGCACCTGCGCGCCTACGCCCGCGTCTCGCGCCCGATGGTAAGCCGCCTCTCGATCAGGATCGAAACTGGCCTCGTCGAAATGATTATGACTGTCGATAAGCGTAAGCATCTCGCGCCCAATCAAGCAAGTTCAATCTGAACATTAGCGGCGCGGCCAAACACCGAGGACGGCGTGATGCCGAACATATTGCGGAACGCCCGGCTGAAATGCGAAGAATCGGCAAACCCTGCATCCAGCGCCGCCTCGGTCAGGGTTAGATTTCTCGAAACGAGCGCTGCGACGACCCGCATCCGGTGCCATTGCCGAAAGCGGCGGATCGGCACCCCCACTTCTTCCTTGAACAGATGCACCAGTCGGGTCGGCGACAGGTTGATGTACTCGGCCAGTTCGTTCATCGAGTAGCTGCGGGTTAAATCCTCTTTCATTAACCGAATGACTTTCTGAATCCGCGCATCCAGCGGTTGTGGACGATTCTCCGGATTCGGCGGAGGAATCAACCGGTCCAGCAAATCATGAATCACAGCAGCGTCCGGCTGTTGCTCCCAGGCTATGCTCAATGCGGTCAGCACTTCCTGCTCATGCGTCAGTTCATACAGGCATTGCCACTCGCCATCGAGCATGGCGTTTTGAATCGCCGGATAGTCGGGACTCTCCGGTTCGATGAACAGGATCGCCATAAGGGCGCCGCCAACCTGGATTTCGTGCAGACAACCCGGCGGAACCAGGACGCTGCGGCATTCCCGCCAGCCATGGCTTTCGCTTTCCAGCACCTGGAAGGGTCGGTCGATGCCCACGCACAGCGCCGCCGAACCGAGCCGGTGTTCGGAAATATCGGGCAAGCGGCCCATGAAAAAGCCGCGATTTTGCCAAACATACAATTTGTTCAACGCATTGCCTTTCTCTTAGGATGATGTTTTGGAGCATTGAAAAAGTGTAGTTTCCTTATCGGTTATTAGCCAGTTCCGACAAATCGTTGCCATTTCCGACAAGCCCCACTCCGGTAAAGCCATTAGCCTTGTATTCAGTGGCGATGAAAGAGAGTGCAGGTTAATGTACGACAATATTATTGTGGGCGCGGGTTCGGCGGGTTGTGTGTTGGCCCATCGCCTGTCTGCCGATCCAAACCGGCAGGTTTGTCTGCTGGAAGCGGGTCCCGAGGATACCAGCCCGTGGATTCACCTGCCGGTGGGCATCTTCTTCACCATGCGCAGCCGGACCTTGAACTGGCGCTACCAGACCGAGCCGCAGACCGAATTGCATAACCGCCGGTTATTCTGGCCACGCGGCAAGACCCTGGGCGGCAGCAGTTCCATTAACGCTATGGTGTATACCCGTGGTCATCCTCGGGATTACGACCACTGGGCGGAACTGGGCAATTCCGGTTGGAGTTATGCTGAATTGCTGCCGCTGTTCAAGCGCAATCAGCATCAGGAACGCGGCTCGTCCGACTACCATGGCGTCGGTGGCCCGCTCAACGTCGCTGATTTACGTCAGCACAGTGAAATCAGCCGGGTGTTCATCCGCGCCGCCGCCGAGGTCGGCTATCCACTCAGCGACGATTTCAATGGCGCCGAGCAGGAAGGTATCGGTTTCTATCAGGTCACCCAGAAAAATGGCCAACGGTGCAGCAGCGCCCACGCTTACCTGCATCCGGTTCGCCAGCGTCGCAATTTGACGGTGGTGACTCATGCGCTGGCCAGTCGGGTGCTGTTCGAGGGTCGGCGGGCAGTGGGCGTGGCCTATCTGGACTCGGCGGGAAAAACGGTGGAATTGCCGGCGCGGCGCGAGGTGATTCTGTCCGGCGGGGCGATTAATTCGCCGCAACTGCTCTTGTTGTCCGGGGTTGGACCGCGCGCGGAACTGGAGCGGCATAACATCCCGCTGGTGCATGAATTGCCCGGCGTCGGTCAAAATTTACAGGATCACCTGGATGTAGTCGTCGCCCATCGCGATCGCCGCCGCGCTTCTTATGGTTTTGCTCTGTCGTTTCTGCCACAGGTGTTCAAGAGCATTATTGAATACCAACTTTTCCGACGTGGCTTCTTGACCAGCAACCTAGCCGAGGCGGGCGGCTTTGTTAAATCCGATTCAGCGTTGCCCATCCCCAACCTGCAATATCACCTGACCTCAACCATTCTCGACGATCATGGCCGGCGCATCTGGCATGGCTACGGTTACTCGCTGCACGTTTGCGACCTGCGACCCAAGAGTCGCGGCGTCCTGACCCTTAGCAGCGCTGACCCGCGCGATCCGCCTTTACTGCAACCGCGTTATCTCAGCCACCCCGATGACCTGGAAACCCTGCTGGCCGGTGTGAAGACCTGCCGGAACATTCTGGCGGCGTGCGCGTTCGACGGCTACCGGGGTGAAGAACTGTTTCCCGGCGAGGCGGTGCAAAGTGACGATGAGCTTCGCGAGTTCATTCGCCGCCGGGCAGAAACCATTTATCACCCGGTCGGCACTTGCAAAATGGGTCATGATCCCCTGGCGGTGGTGGATGACCGGCTTCGCGTCCATGGGTTAAGCGGTTTGCGGGTGGCGGACGCCTCGATCATGCCCACACTGATCGGCAGCAATACGAATGCCTCGGCTATGGTGATCGGCGAGAAGGCGGCGGAATTGATTTCGCACAATCTCTAAGCATTGTTCTCCGCCCCCTTCGCCGGTTCGGTCGGCGGCAGCAGACTGATGAGCGTCCAACCCGCGTCCAGGTGCGGGGCCTCCCGGGTCGAAAACACCCGCAACATCCCCTTGGGGTCGAGCGCGAACAGAGGAATTGCTTCCTCACCCCATTTGTCGCGGAAGGCAGCGAAATCAAAACTGGCGGTCAGCGGCGTCGCGCGGATCGCGTGGCCTTGCGCAAGCCGATCATGAATTCGGGCATAGGTGACATGCTCACCGAACAAACGAGCCGTGCGATAGGACAACACTACCTGGTTGCGATGGATGCTGTCTCGTTCTTCATCCAGGCGCAGGCTATAGATATGATCCGCGCCAAACAACGGCCGGTAGTACAGACTGACCAGCGTGTTGCGCTCCATCCACACTGACATGGCCAGCAGCGTACCGATGCTGTCCAGATCGAGATAGGTATCGGCATGTTCAGACAATATGTTTCCGTGATAGACCGGTATCCCTTCCATACGGGGCGAACGGAGATTTTGCCAGACCGGATCGGCCAGAATCACTGGAATCTCGCGTTGATGCAGCGCTCGCGCCACGGCGCGCGCGACCGGATTGCTGCCCGCGATCAGCACCCCATGTGGTGGTGGCGCGGCCACGCCCAGTTTTCGCACCACGATTCGAGCAGTCAGACTTTGCAGGATCACCGTGACCAGGATTACCAGAAAGGTCAGAGCCGCTAGAGTTCGGGCGCCATCATAGCCTAGGCGCTCCAGTTGCAGGGCGAACAGCGCGGAAACTGCAGCGGCGACAATGCCGCGCGGGGCGATCCAGGCCAGCACCGCCTTTTGTCGCCAATTCAGGCTGGAGCCGATGCCTGCCAGCCAGATGGCGACTGGCCGAGCAATGAACAGAATAGCCAACAGTACGCCCACGGCGCCCCAACCGACCCCTGCAAAGGCATTGAGATCGATGTGCGCCGCCAGGACGATGAACAGTACTGAAATCAGGAGCAGGGTCAGGGTCTCCTTGAAATCCAGAATATCCTCGATCAGCAGATCGCGGGTGTTAGCCAGCCGCATACCCATGACTGTCACCGCCAGCAAGCCGGATTCGGCGGCGAGAGCGTTGGAAAAAGCGAACACACTGAGCACCAGAGCCAGACTGGCGACCCGATGCAGGTATTCGGGCAACAACTGTCGGCGCATCAGCGTCGCTAGCAGCCATGCGCCGGCCAGACCCAGCAGGATGCCGGCAGTCACGGTCACGCCGAACATCAAGACGGTGTGCTGATGCTGTTCGGACACGGTGAATTCGAACACCAGCACGGCCAGCAACGCGCCAATCGGATCGATCAGAATGCCTTCCCAGCGTAGAATGCTGGCGATCTCCCGCTGGGGGCGAACGCTGCGCAGCAGAGGTACGACTACAGTTGGTCCCGTAACCGTGACCAGCGCGCCGAACAGCAGCGCTAGCGACCAGGGTAGGTCCATGCACAGCCGGGCGGCGAGGGCGATCAACAGGCCGTTGATCAACGCGCCGAACGTGACCAGATTGCGCACCATGCGGGCGCGACCGCGGATCTCCTTGAAACGCAAAGTCAGCGCGCCTTCAAACAGAATTACCGCGACGCCGAGTGAAACCATCGGGAACAGCAAATCGCCGAACAGTTGATCGGGATGCAGCCAGCCGGTAACGGGGCCTGCGAGCAGACCGGCGGCCAGCAGAGGAAGAATAGCGGGCAGACCCAGCGCCCAGGCCAGCCATTGCGCGCCGACGCCCGCCAGCAGAATGATGGCGAGGGTCAGGGGAATAAGAGCGTGCAAAGACGAGCCTTAATGATCGTCGGTCGGTTTGGGGGTAACCTCGCTGTGCCGCTCCAGGAAGGCTTCTACTTCCGGCCAGACTTCCCGGATCACCAGCAGCTTTTTCAACCCCAGGCTGAACGGACGAAACGCACCCTCAAAGGTGAGCGTGGGATGGCCCTTATATTCGGTTTCAGTGACTGTAGGTTTTGCAGGTTTCGTTGCGCTGCGTAGTCGCGCGTTTTCCTCCTCCAACTCACGCAGACGCCTGAGCATATCCTGTTCATCTTTCGATGGCATTGCCGGGGACTCCTGATGAAAAAAACCTTTAACTTTCAATCTTAAAAAACTTCATTAATTCATTCAATTCCTTGGCTTGGGTATTGACGATTTCCCCCGACGCCGTTGCTTGACTGGCCAAGGTGACGTTTTGTTGAACCATGCCATCCACTTTCGCTACCGCCTGACTCACCTGCTCGATGCCAATAGTCTGTTGCCGATTGGCGGAAGCAATTTCCGCCACGATACTGTTAACTTTCTGCGTCGCAAGGACAATCTCGTTCAGGGTCTTACCGGATTCATTGACAAAGCGTTCTCCCTCAGCGACCTTGGCGACACTATCCTGAATCAGTGTTTTGATTTCCTTGGCGGCTTCGGCGCTGCGCTGCGCCAGTTTACGCACCTCTCCAGCCACTACGGCAAAACCCCGCCCATGCTCTCCGGCACGCGCCGCTTCCACGGCTGCATTCAATGCAAGAAGATTGGTTTGGAAAGCAATCTCATCAATGACGCCGATGATATCCGCCACTCTGCGGCTGGCGGTATTGATTTCGGTCATAGCGGTAACAGCTTGACCTACCACCTGACCTCCTTGTTCCGCCTGGGCGCGAGCGCCGGCGGCCAGCGAATCGGCCTGTTGCGCGTGGTCAGCATTCTGTTTGACGGTAGCGGTCAGTTGTTCCAGCGTGGAAGCGGTTTCCGCTAGTGCGGAAGCCTGTTCTTCGGCATGGTGGGTCAGTTGTTGATGATTTTCGGTAATCTCTTCAATGACGCTATGCATGGAGGAAGCCGTTTCGCGGATTTGCGTCGCCATGTCAGTCAGATTGCGGGCAATCTCCCGGACGGCTTCCAGAAGGCGACCAATCTCATCCGTTCGCTGGTGATGCAGGGAGACTTGCAACTCGCCTTGGGCCAGACGGTGAGCCGCCTCCATCGCAGTTCTCAGCGGCTTGCTGACTAGATAACGAATCGCCAGATAGAGGAAGAGCGAAGTGACGACGACCGTAAAGAATCCAAGCCAGGTCAGTTGCCGGGACTTGGCGTTTGCAACGTAGGTGATCTCGTCGACGAAGGCGTCGCCTGTGATAACCCAGTCCAGGCTGCTGGCGAAATCGAATACCACGATTTTTTCACGAGGCGCTGTTTCTCCCGCTTTTACGTCGAT
>JAGRHQ010000180.1 GCA_020444905.1 Candidatus Competibacteraceae bacterium | reverse complement strand
TAGCCCTGCGCCGCTCGCAGCGCTTCGCCCCATCGGTAAAAAATGACTGTACCGCTACAGGTTCGCGTGGCGCTCTCCCAGGTTTGACCCAAGCTACACCGCATCCAGGTCAGGCCCGTTTTGGCGTGGGTTGCTGTGCCGTTGAGGTCGTCCAAAGTGAAATCTTCAGTGGGCGTCGTCGCCTGGATTGTGGAAAGACAAGTACCGGTGGCTGCGACAGGCAGTAGGATCGAGAGGAGCAATCCGAGAGCAATTCCAATGCGTTTATTCATCGTAGGGACATCCAAAACGTTAAATCACTGTCCGCCGCGCGCGAGACGCACATGGTAGTTGGACGCCTTAAGGTTGGCGCTCACGAAGCCAGACCTGAAGTACACGTACCACGCGTGGCCCGGATCGTAGGCGCCGGCCGAGGAGGACCAATAGAACGCATTCATCGTGCGCGGGAAATAGACTAGATCAATGGCTGGACCCGGAGAAGGAATTTCGAGATCCAGCAGTCCATACAATTCTTCCATCGTCGGCAGGCGCCAGTCGTTAAAGCCACATAGACCTATCGCATTCACCGCTGCTACATACGCCTGGGTATTGCATTGGCTGTTGGGCAAGGTACCGCCGCAGGTGTCAGCACCCAAGTCTCCCGGAACACCGCCGTTGTTATTCGTATGAATATCGTCGTACCAGGTATACGTCCAATCCTTGTCCCGCAAACCGCCGTCATCGGTTTTCACTTCCCAAAGCAGGCCAGTCACATTATCGCGGGTGCAGGCCCAGTCAGCGGGGCCGGAACCCAGTGCTGCATCCGCTGGCAATTCCCGTCCGTCATTCGCAATTTTGGTGTAATCAAAGCCTGCGCGGCCCCCGCCCACTTTGGTCAAAACGCCCGCCGCTGCCGCCGCATCTCGCCCGATGGTGCAATCCTGGCGCGGATGGGTGCTCGGTTCTGGGGTCACGGCCTGAGTGTCGTCGTAACAAGTGGTCTGGCCGGTGTCGTTCAAACCGGCGGCGTGGGTGGGGGTCATCACTGCACCCGTGAACAGGCACAGCGAGAGGGCGCAGAGGCGGAATCCCCCCCGGCCCCCCTTTTTCAAAGGGGGGAGCGTTCCTGACTGAATGGGTTTTGCTCGAAACATAAGGTTGATGACTCCGTGTTGAGATACTACTCCAGTATAGTTTATTACAGTAGGTGATCGATTGTTATAGTCAATCCTTTGATAATTGCCGGATCGTTTCCTGGCTCAGCCCGGTTTTCTCCGCAATCACCTCAATGCCAAGGAGACCGATCAGACTCCGCGCAAGGGCTAATTTTTCTGCCTGACGGCCTTGTTCGATGCCCTGTTGAAGACCTTCTTCCCGGCCTTCTTCCCGGCCTTCTTCCCGGCCTTCCTTGCGCCCCTCGTTAAAGCCATCGCCATAGGAGGAGAGAAACATGCTGGCCTGATAGTGCAAGTCGTCCACATAGCGTTCATACGCTGCGCGTTCCTCCGCCGACAATTTCAGAATGTCCAGCTTCTCGCACGCCGCCTGTAAGCCCTTGGCGGTGAAATGCGCCTTGATCTCTTCATGCTTGAGAAAGTAAATCCATTCGTCCAATGGGTCGCGGGCGACATCATCAAACTTGTTAATTTTGATCAGGTAATATTCCGGGTACAGGGCGCTGACCGTGGTCTGCTGAAACAAGGTTTTCTGTTTCTCGTTCAGTTGCAATTGATCCCGCTTGTGGATGCCGGTAAACACCGTTTCGCCATGATAGACATAGTCTTCGCCCTGACCGAGATCAAAATACAGAATATTGACCGAAATCACTTTGACAATGTCCCCGTAGGCTTGACCTTCGGCTAAATGCTCAGTCACCGTCTTGGCCGCCCCATAAAACATCCGCTGGAGATAGTCATATTCCCGATCATACTGAATTTCAATCAGAATAATTTGCTGGCGACTGTTCTTGACCTTGAGATCGACTCGATTGAATTTATCCTTCAATACCGCTTTGTTGCTTTCGCTTTCCAGCACTTCCACAATCTGAATCTCGTCCTTCAATAACTCGCTCAGAAAACCTTCCAGCACGTCAAAATTGGCTTTGCTGCGCAACAGGCGCTTGATCGCCCAATCAAAGGTAATGAGTCGACGCATGGCGATTTATTCCTCCTTTACTGAAAGCCCATCAACCGTACCCAAACATTCAATCCCCCCAAGTAACTGTTCAGTCCCCCCCTTTGGCAAAGGGGGGTGAGGGGGGATTTTGGCCCCATCGCCCGTGCGGAATCCCCCCAGCCCCCCTTTTGCAAAGGGGGGAGATGAACGCTTACCGCTATCTTATTCTGTATAGCCACTGGATCAAACAATTTGAAGGAACTTTACCTTTCTCGATACAATTCTTCTTTGCAGAAACACCCACCGGGAGATCCCACCCATGCCCGATACCCGCCGCAAATTGCCAATTGGCCGCTATAGAGCGGCAGGAGGGCTGGCGTTGACCTTGTATGCCAGCTACATCGCGGCGCAAGTGACGCTGGATGGAACGCTGGGCCGAGCTGAGCCGCTGGCCGGACCGAACTACGCCATTACCGCCGATCGCGGCCAGCAGGTCGGCGGCAATTTGTTCCACAGCTTCCAGACCTTTTCCCTCCAACAGGGCGAAAGCGCGACCTTCAGCGGCCCCGCTTCGGTAAACAACATCATTGGCCGGGTCACCGGGGGACAGGTCTCGCATATCGATGGGGTGGTGCGCTCAACCATTCCTGGCGCAAATCTGTACCTGCTCAATCCAGCGGGCATTCTGTTCGGCGAAAACGCCCGGTTGGAAGTCTCCGGCGCATTCCACGCCAGCACAGCAGGCTATCTGCGCCTCGGTGACGACGGACGGTTCGACGCTGTGCATCCCGACCACAGCGTGTTGACCGTCGCGCCCGTCGAAGCCTTCGGCTTTCTCGACCCCACGCCGGGACCGATCACGGTGCAGAGCAGCCACTTGCAAGTCCCAGACGGTCAGACACTATCGCTGCTAGGCGGCGATCTAACGGTGACCAATGGCACACTGTACGCGCCCGCCGGACGGTTGAACCTGGCTACGGTCGGTTCAGCGGGCGAAATTGTACCCACAGCCCAAGGTTTGGAACTGCGCGGGTTCGACCAGCGGGGTACGTTCACCCTGACGCACACGGCGACACCGCGCCCGACCGCCGATCTCGGCGCGTCGTTTGGTCTCGTGGAACTGGGCGATCTCGATGTCAGCGGCGCAGGCGGCGGGGCGATCTTTATCCGAGGCGGGCAATGGTTGAATCAGAATGGCTGGGTGTTTGCCGATACCTATGGCTCCCAGAGCGGCGGCGGCATGGACGTGGCGCTTGGCGGTGAAATGCGCCTGACAGGAGATGCCCTATTGACAGCCGCGACCCTCCACACAGGTCAGGCCGGCGATATTACGCTGGATGTAGGGACGCTGCGCTTGGATGAGGGCGCTTTTATCTCGACGGCGGCCTGGTTTGATAATACGCAAAGCGGGAGCGGCGGCGATATTACGGTTACCGCACATGATGCCGTGGTGATCAGTGGCGCCAATAGTCGAGGCGAACCGTCCGCCCTGTCGGCGGATGCCCTGGATCACTCCAAAGGCGATGCCGGTTCGATTCGCGTGACGACGCCGGTTCTGGTCATCCAGCAGGGCGGGGCTATTCAAAGTACGGCGCTGAGCCTGGGTGCGGGCGGCGATATCACGTTGCAGGCCGAAACCGTGCTCGTGCAGAGCGGCGGCTACGTCTCGACCAGTACTTCGGGTCCCCAGGAGGCCGGCGCAATCGTCGTAGAGACCGGCACACTGGCGTTGACCAGTGGGGGGCAGATCGCCACGACCACGCAGCGGGGCGCAGGCCAGGGCGGCGATCTGCGAGTCAACGCCCGCGAGGCGGTGATCATCACGGGGGTCAGCGCGGAGGGCGGTTTTGTTTCCGGTATCTATGCCAGCGCTTTGTCAGAGGCCACGGGCAATGCAGGCGCGATCCAGGTAGTGGCCCCACAATTGACCCTGGACCATTTTGGCCAGATCACCGGCGAGGCGGAACAAACCAGCGGTGGCGTCATCACCCTCCAGGTCGACCACATTAAACTGTTAAACAACAGCCAAATTACCTCATCGGTTCAGGGTAATGACCGCAGCGATGGCGGCAATGTCACTCTCAACAGCGTCAACATCGTGGCCCTGAATGGCAGCAAAATCACGGCCCAGGCGAATCAGGGCCGGGGTGGCAATATCCTTGTCAATGCCAATGTATTTCTGCATGACGCAGCGAATACGGCGGATGTTTTGAATGCCTCCTCAAAAGTGGCGGGCAACGATGGCGTAGTCGAACTCAATGCGCCCGAAATCGATGTCAGCGGCAATTTGACGGCCTTGCCGATTCGCTATCTCGATTTAGCCTCGCGATTGGCCGAACATTGCGATCTGGTCGAGTATGACGAGCGCAGCAGTTTGATCGTCAAGCGGTATCAGAGTCTGCCACGTGCGCCTGACCAGTCCTTATCGGCTACATCGGTCAGTCGCTGTATCCCAGAGATCCATACCGCGCCGACACCCGCGCCACGACCTGAAGCGGCAACCGCTTCTAATCCTATCAGGGGCTTTAATAATCGTTAGGTATGCGTTCATCTCCCCCCTTTGCTAAAGGGGGGAACCTATGGCGCCAGATTGGCCAACATTCGTTGACCCGCCGTTGAGAGCGCAACTGCTTGACAGATACGGCCCTCGCCCGCGTAACTCAGCGCGATCTCCAGATCGGCTGCTGGCAACTCTCCATAGCCATGTTCCGGCCACTCGATCAGTAGCACTGCCTGACTGTCGAGCTGGTCGCGTAATCCCAGAAACTCCAGTTCCTCGGGATCGGTCAAGCGGTATAAATCCCAGTGAAACAACCGCCATGACCCAATTGAATACGGCTCCACGAGCGTAAACGTCGGGCTTTTGACTGCGCCCTGATACCCTAGCGCATGCACCAAACCGCGAACTAGCGTGGTTTTACCTGCGCCCAGATCGCCGCTTAAATAAAAGATGCAACCTGGCACCAGCACCGCCGCCAAGCATGCGCCCAGGGCCTCAGTGGCGGTTGCCGAATCAAGAGCAAAGGTCGGCATGGCTCAGGGATTGACCCCCTGGCGCAGGAAAGGCAACAAATCGGTCGCCAGCAAACCCCGTTCGCCACCGGCCTGCGCGGCTTGATCGCCCGCTAGACCATGCAGGTAAACGCCCGCTTTAGCGGCGGCAAACGGCGGAAGACCCTGCGCCCGCAACGCAGCGATCACTCCGGTCAGCACATCGCCCATGCCGCCGCTGGCCATGCCCGGATTCCCCGCAGCGCACAGCGCGACACCTCCTTGCTCGCGGCTGGCGATCAGCGAACCGGCGCCTTTGAGCACTACTACGCCGCCATAGCGCAGGGCCAGGTCCTCGACGGCAGCGAGTCGATCGGCTTCGACTTGCGCCGGCGTCATCTTCAACAGCCGCGCCGCCTCTCCAGGATGCGGCGTCAGAATCCAGTTATCCCGAAACAGCGGTTTGGCCGCCAGCAAATTCAACCCATCCGCATCGATGACCAGCGGTTTATCGCTGGCCAGAGCCGCATCGAGCAGGGTCCGGCCCCAATCGTCGCGTCCCAGGCCGGGACCGATGGCAATGACTGTGGCCCGGTTCAGCAGCGGCTCCAGTTCCCCCGGCGTTTCCACGCCCCGGAACATCAGTTCAGGGCGAACCGCTGCTTGCAGACCGGCATGAGCGGCGCGCGTGGCGATGCTGGTCAGTCCCGCACCGCACCGGGCGGCAGCTTCCCCGGTTAGCCGCGCCGCGCCGGCCATGCCATGATCGCCGCCGATGACCAGAACATGGCCGAAATAGCCCTTGTGGGCGCTGCGTTGACGCGGGGGCAGCAGGCCCGGCAAGTCCTCGCCGGCATAGCGCCGACAAGCCGGATGCAGGGGGGGATAAATATCCGGCGGCGCACTCAGATCGGCGAAATGAATCTTGCCGCAACAGGCGGGGCCCTGGCCGGTGAAAAGGCCCAGCTTCAGGCCAATGAAGGTGATGGTCGCCGCCGCGCGAATGGCTGCGCCAAGGATGGCGCCGGTGTCGGCCTGGAGGCCCGAAGGAATATCGAGAGCCAGGATATCGGCGGGATAAGCGTTCAGGGTTTCGATGGCGTCCCGCCAGACGCCGCTCACCTCGCGCTCCAGGCCAGTGCCCAGGATCGCGTCGACTAGCAGTTCGGAATCGTCCAGGCTCGCTGTACTGAAAGGGGTGATCGGCGTTTCAGCGGCAAGCGCATCCTGCCAGGCCGTTTGAGCATCGCCACGGAGTCCGGCGGGATCGGCCAGCGTCAATACGCGCGCCTGCAACCCGGCTTGGCGGGCTAACCGCGCGACCACATAACCATCGCCGCCATTATTGCCGCCGCCGCAAATGACGGCGATGCGCCGCGCGTTTGGCCAGCGCTGGCGCAGCAGATCGAAAGCTGCTTCGCCGGCCCGGCTCATCAAGGTATAACCAGGGATGCCACGTTCCTCGATAGCGATACGGTCCAGCTCCCGCACCTGGGCGGCGCGGTACAGTTCAAAAGGCAGTTCGCGCATGAGCAACCTCCTGGGCGGCAGCGATAATGAGGCATAATAGACAGATTCAATATCTATTGTAGACCTGTTTTGATAACTGCCATGAACCCTTTTTGCACCGTCGAGCCTGCTGTGTTGGTAGCAGGTGAACACTGAATCTAATCTTGAGATAAGCGTTCACCTCCCCCCTTTGAAAAAGAGGGGCCGGGGGAGATTGCGCACGGGCGATGGGGCCAAAATCCCCCCTCACCCCCCTTTGCCAAAGGGGGGGACTGAACGGTTACATCTTGAGTTTACTGAACTCGCCGTTCTCATCAAGACCTGGGGACAGGCGTTGGGCTTTCAGAAAGTCGGCGTCACAGATATTCATCTCGGCGAACATGAACAGTGGTTGCTCGACTGGTTGGCGGCGGGTTTCCACGGCGAGATGGGTTACATGGCCCGGCATGGCGTCAGGCGCAGCCGCCCGGCGGAATTGGTTCCCGGCACAATCCGGGTAATTACAGCGCGCATGGATTATCAACCACCGGAGACGGTTGAGCCGTGGAGCGTGTTGCATCGACCAGATTTGGGCTATGTCTCGCGTTATGCTCTGGGGCGGGATTATCACAAGGTGTTGCGGAACCGGTTGCAGCGCCTAGCGGAACGCATCGCCGCCGCTATCGGGCCGTTCGGCTATCGGGTCTTTGTGGACAGCGCGCCGGTGTTGGAAAAAGCGCTGGCGGAAAAAGCCGGGCTAGGGTGGATTGGCAAGCACAGCAACCTGCTGGACCGACGGGCCGGTTCCTGGTTTTTCCTCGGCGAAATTTATGTCGATTTACCCCTGCCTGTGGATGAACCGGCGAATGCGCATTGCGGGCGCTGCACGGCCTGTCTGGAGATTTGTCCAACCCGAGCCATCGTTGCGCCGTATCGGGTGGATGCCCGGCGCTGTATTTCCTATCACACAATTGAATTGCATGGGCCGATTCCATTGGAGTTCCGCCGGGCCATGGGTAACCGGATTTATGGCTGCGATGACTGCCAACTGGTTTGCCCCTGGAATCGCTTTGCCCGACCCACAGTAGAGCCGGATTTTCGCGCCCGGCATGGCCTGGATGCGCCGAGTCTGATCGAGTTATTCGGGTGGAGCGAAGCGGATTTCCTGCGGCGCACCGAAGGCAGCGCCCTGCGCCGCATCGGTCATGAACGCTGGCTGCGGAATATTGCCGTGGCGCTGGGCAATGCACCGCGCTC
>JAGRHQ010000017.1:9547-33254 GCA_020444905.1 Candidatus Competibacteraceae bacterium | reverse complement strand
TGTTCGATGTACCGAACCAAAACCTTTGCCATTCGTCCCCTGGCGTCGGTTCAGGCCGAAATCCAGGCTATGGCGCAAGCCGTTCCCGGAATTCGGCGCGTGTTCCTGGCCGATGGCGACGCCCTGGCCGCGCCGACCGATCATCTGCTGATGCTGCTGGAATCGCTGCGCACGGCCTTCCCTCGCCTGGAGCGCGTATCCAGTTATGCGCTGCCCGCCAATCTGTTAAAGAAGTCCGTGGAAGAACTGACGGCATTGCGCGAGAACGGTCTGAAATTGTTGTATTACGGCATTGAAACCGGCGCGGCGGATTTACTGAAACGCATTACCAAGGGCGCAACCCCGGAAGCGATGGCAACCGGTTTGACCAAAGCCAAACAGGCGGGATTAACCCTCTCCGCAACGGTGATTCTTGGCCTCGGCGGACAGGCGCGCTGGCGGGAACACATCGACGCCACTGCTGAACTGGTCAACCAGGTGAAGCTGGATTATCTCTCAACCTTGCAACTCATGCTGGATCCGATGATCCATGACGAATTTCATCGCAAGTTCCGCGAGCCGTTCCAGGAGCAGGATGACCACGCGCTGTTAGAGGAGCAGGCGCGGCTGATTGAACGGTTAAATCCGCTCGCGCCGCTAGTGTTTCGTTCCAATCATGCGTCCAACGCCCTGGCGCTGGCGGGTGAGCTGCCTAGGGAGCGTGAGCGCTTGCTCGCACAGTTAGAAGGTGCGCTGACGGGCCGGATGTCGTTGCGTCCGGCCTGGCTAAGGGGTTACTGAGCTATTGACGAAAAATCAAGCGACTACCCGGGATTGGGTTAGGCTGTGGCTAACGGCGGCCAGAATCTGATCTTCCAGTTCAATACGGGTTGCCAATGATTCACCCAGTTGCGAGAGCGCCTGGTCCAGTTGTGCAAGCGCCGGTTCCGATAATTCGCCGTCGTAGCGATCATGGAAGGCCAGTGCAGCCTGGGTGGTGAAAGCAATGGGGGCATAAAGTCGCCGGGCCAGTTCGCGGGCCTGACGATACGGCGAATCCGCCGGTTGTTCCTCCAGCGCCTGATAGACCTCGAACGGCCCCAGCGCCAGATAATCCACCAGCGCCTGCTGAAATCGTCGCAATCGATGCCGCGCAGGATCAACCAGCGTAAAGGGTTTCATCGCAGCCAGTTTTTGATAAAGCACCAGGCTTTCCTGGCGCGCGGTCAGCAGCTTGGCCACCAGGTCGGGCAGCGCCTTACTGTGGACAGGATCAGCAATTAACGCAGTATTCATGGGCACATCCTCCAGGCAGTCGTGTTTTTTGTCTTTTTAGCTACAACAGAAGGAGCTTATCGCGAATGGCGATCCAATGCCAAATATTCGCAATGTGAATTAAGTGGATGCCGCCGGTGATGAGTGCACGACCTGATTGCGCAGATAGACGGGCAGCACCTGCTCGGCGGTCAGCCATTCACTGCGTCCGCCGGGAGCCGCAGCCAGGCGAGCCACATCGCCAGCATGGGGATAGCAGTCGTTCCGCCAGCCGCTTACAGTGAGCCGTTGCAGCAACATTTGGGAATAAGCGCTCCAACCAGTCCCGGCTCCAAACCATTCGCCTGGCGGGGCAGTGACCTGAGCAGGCGCGCAAACCCGCTCCTGGCCCAGCAGTTCCACGGTTTCGCCATCGATCATCCAGGTTCCCCAGTACACCTCGCCCATGCGGGCATCCAGCGCGGTGGCGATCCGCGTCTGGCCGGTTTCCCGGGTGACGCCAAAAGCCAGCGCCGCCAGGGTGGACACCGGCGCGACCGGCAAATCGCTGGCGAAGGCAATACCCTGGATAATCCCCGTCGCAATACGGACTCCGGTAAAAGCGCCAGGCCCGCGCCCGACCGCCAGTGCGTCTAATTGATTAATCCTCAATCCAGCTTCCGCCAGCACCGCCTCGATCATCGGCAGAATGAGCGCCGCATGGCGGCGTGGAGCCAGCGCATAGCGCTCCAATACGGCGCCATCTGCCCACACAGCGGCGGAACAGGCTTCGGTGGCGGTCTCCAGGGCCAGCAGTTTCACGGTATGCTCCCATCAGGCGTTTTGAGATTGACCAGGAAAATAGCTTATAGTGCTTTTGGTTTTAATTCATGAAATCTCATGGAACGCTGCTATGATCACTCCTTTCTCAATTGCCCGTTTGCCGCGCATCGAATTCGGCGCTGGCAGCATCAAAAAACTCCCCGGTCTGATCGCCCGATACGGCAACCGGGTGTTGTTGATCACTGGCCAGCGCTCATTTGTTGAATCGCCCCACTGGCCAGCGCTGCTGAACGCTCTGGAAAAGGCCAATGTCGACTGGGCGCAGGTGCGGATCACGGATGAACCCTCGCCGCAAAATGTGGATGCAGCGGTTCAGGAATTTCGTGGTCAGGGATTTACCGCAGTCGCTGGCATCGGCGGCGGCAGCGTGCTGGACGCCGCGAAGGCCATCGCCGGTCTGCTGCCCGTCGGCGATTCGGTCATGGACTACCTGGAAGGCGTCGGTCCGGAAAAAACCTATCAAGGTCCCGCGCTTCCGTTCATCGCGGTTCCAACCACCGCCGGCACCGGTAGTGAAGCCACTAAAAATGCTGTCCTGAGTCAGCGTGGCCCTGACGGCTTCAAAAAGTCCTTCCGCGATGACAAGCTGGTTCCGGAATACGCGCTGCTTGATCCTGACCTGCTGGCGTCCTGTCCCAAGCCGCAGATTGCCGCTAATGCGATGGATGCATTAACGCAACTATTGGAATCCTACGTCTCGATTAAGGCCAATCTCTTCACAGACGCGCTGGCGGAAAGCGGTTTGCAAGCCGTGCGAGATGGCTTGTTCGCGTGGTATGAAAATGGAGAAAACGCCGCTGCTGGACAAGCGAACATGGCCTATGCCGCATTGCTGTCCGGCGTTTGCCTGGCGCAAACCGGTCTCGGCTCGGTGCATGGCCTCGCTTCCCCGCTGGGCGCGTTTTTCCCGATTCCGCATGGCGTAGTCTGTGGCACTCTGGTTGGGGCCGCGACCCGCGTTAACCTGGCGGCGCTGTGGGAGCGCGATCCCAACAATCCAGCTTGGCGTAAATATGCCCGCGCTGGCGATCTGCTGCATGACCGGCATTTCCCCAGCCCCGAAGAGGGCCACGCTGCGCTGTTAGCTTTGCTGGATGAATGGACCGAGCGACTGAGTCTGCCTCGCTTGAATGTTTATGGCATTCAGGAGAGTGATTTCGCCCACGTCGTCACCCATTCACGCGGCAGTAGCATGAAGACCAACCCGTTGACGCTCAGCGACGCCGAAATCACCGACGTGATGCGGCAACGCCTCTAAAGGCGGCTATTTTGGATCGTGAATCCACTGAATACCGGCAACTCGAACAGCGCCTGGGCCGGGTGCATTTGCAGCAACGACTTGGCATTGAGGCCGAACATGCGACGCAAATCTTCGGGCGAGGCCGGACTTTCTTTCACATTGAGAACTGGTACTCGATGCACACGCTGATACGCCTGACGCTGCGCAGCCTGGGACTGTACCAAAGGGGAGTGCGCAACGCCGCCGCGCTACAAATCCGCCGCAACGACATCGTTCTATCCCGGTTGCCGGCAGTGTTTGACGGTTTTACCTTGCTACATTTGAGCGATGTGCATCTGGACGCCCATCCCGCCTATCCCGCTGCCCTGATCGAGCGTCTGCGGACAGTGGACTATGACGTATGTGTGATCACTGGAGACTTTCGCGCTAAAACGTATGGCCCCTATGCAGCAACCATCGCGGCGCTGGCCGAGGTGCGTCCACATCTGCGCAGATCGGTTTACGCCGTCCTGGGCAATCATGACTCGATCCGGATGGTTAGCGGGATTGAGCAACTGGATATTTTTCTGTTGCTGAACGAATCGGTGGCGCTGGAACGCGACGGAGCGACGCTCTATTTGGCCGGCATTGACGATCCGCACTACTACCAGGTCGACAACTTTCACAAAGCCGCCGCCGCGATTCCTCACGATGCCGCCGCCATTTTGTTGTCCCATTCCCCGGAACCGTATCGACTGGCGGCGCACGCTGGTTTCGACCTGATGCTCAGCGGCCATACGCACGGTGGCCAAGTCTGCCTGCCGGGTGGGATCGCCTTAATGACGAATGCGCACTGTCCACGCCGGTTCTGCAAAGGCCACTGGCGCTACCACACCATGCAGGGTTATACCTCGGTCGGTTCCGGTTCGTCGGTGGTCGGGGTGCGCTTTAACTGTCCGCCGGAAATTACGCTGCATCGGTTACGTTGCCCCACCGCCCGGCGCGACGAATCGGTTTAATAAGGTCGTTTGCGGATGCCGAGCCAGTAGAAAAGCGGCGACAAGCTCAATTCAAGTACGACGAATCCAGCAATAATCACCATGATCGTGCATCCGTCCAGAGCAAAAGTCTCCGCCACCGCCAGTAGCGGTAACAATGCCTCGGGAATCTGATCCAGCCCCACGGCCTGGCTGCTGGAGTTCAGACCTGAACGGCGTTTGATAAAGCTCGACAGCACATCGCCCAACATGGCGGCCAGACCGATGACGATCCCAACTCCTACCGGCCAATTCAACAACGCCGCGCTCAGTCCGGTTGCCAGGATCGCTGCTAATACCCCTCGCCAGGTTTTGGCGTCGCCGAGCAAGCGATGCCCATCCGCAAGTATCCAGCTGCCATCGAGCGGACGACCACCCCAGTCGCCGAAGAGTCGCGCGGCAACGACGGGCGCTCCGTTGGCGATGATGATTAGCAGCAATAAACCCCATTCGACCGGCAACATGTTCGCACTCCATTATGCAGCCGTCATCGCGCAGGCAACCACCACGGTTACCGCCTACACTGAATTTGACCGCGCTTCGCCACGACCTGCAAACCCACCAGGAGAATATCCATGAAAAAAATCGCACTCATCAACGGCCTTGGCGTCCTGTGTAGCCTGTTGTTCTTCACGACCGCTCAAGCCGCCGATTCTCAGTCCCCGGCGGGACAATGGCGAACCATCGACGACCAGTCCGGCAAACCCAAGAGCATCGTCGAAATTACCGAGAGTAATGGCGTACTCACTGGAAAAATCGTGGAATTACTGGAAGGCGCCAAGGAAAAAACCTGTAGCAAATGTGAAGGCGCATTAAAGGATCAGCCACTGGTGGGCATGAAGATCCTGTGGGATTTAAAAAAAGAGGGCGATGAATGGACCGGCGGCAAGATTTTCAATCCGGCTGACGGCGGTACTTACGCCAGCAAAGCCAAATTGAATGCGGATGGTAAAATACTGGAAGTCACCGGCAAATGGATGTTCTTCAGCAAGCAACAACAGTGGCAACGGGTTAAGTGACCGAAGCACGCCGGTTTTCCAAGCATCATGAGGAGATAAGGCCATGCGGCAAATCATTCACCTGGCGACCCGGCAGCGCGAGGAATTGATCGATATCACCCCACAGGTCGCAGCGATGCTCAAGGCGAGCGGCGTCCGGGATGGCCTGCTGTCGGTTTACGCCCAGGGCGCGACCGCCGCGACCATGATCCAGGAAAACTGGGATGACAGTGTGCAAACGGACGTGGTTAATTTGCTGCGCAAGCTGATTCCACGCGGGGTATGGCTGCATGACCAGCAGGACGGCAACGGCGACGCCCATCTGAAAGCGGGGTTGGTTGGGCCGTCGGAGACGATTCCGGTGATTGACGGCAAGTTGGGGCTATCCCGCTGGCAAAATATCTTTTTCTGCGAATTTGATGGCCCACGCAACGATCGCCGCGTAGTTTGCACCGTGCTGGCCGATCGGGAGGGGTGATTTAGCCGATAATCGTTTACAATTCCCGCCGCGACCGCAATGTTGCATAAAGCGGTCAGACTTTCACACCTAATCATTAAAACGGACTTCCGAGATCGAGGCGGCGCATGGCGCGAATTAAACTGGAACTGCCAGCCCATTATTTATTTACCACCGAACTGCGGGTACGGATCACCGACGTTAATTATGGCGGACACTTGGGCAATGACGCCATGCTGGGTCTGTTGCACGAGGCGCGCGTTTGTTTCCTGGAACATTACGGTCTCAGTGAAGGGAGCATTGGCGGCTTTGGACTGATCATGACCGACAGCGCTCTGGTGTATAAATCCGAGGCGTTCCCTGGTGAAACCCTGGTCGTCGCTATCGCGCTCGCCGATTTCAACAAATACGGTTGCGATTTCGTTTACCAGGTCACCGAGAAAACCAGTAGTCGGGAAGTGGCGCGGGCCAAAACCGGCATCGTGTTTTTCGACTACGCCAAGCGTGCGATTCAGAAGATTCCGCAGCCGTTCCTTGACCTGTTCCCGCCCGATGCCGCTGTCTAAACCGCTGCTGTCCAAGCTGCCGTTGTCGCCCGCTGCTCGGGCGCTCTTGCCGGTGCGTTTGATGCTGGCGATCGGCGCCAGTGTGGGTGTGGCGTTCCTGCTGGTGCTGGTGCTGTATATCACCGACCTGGGCCTGTCGGTCTGGGAGCGCTTGCAGCGCGCGCCGACGACGTTCTGGGTCGTTTATCTGTTCATTTTGTGCGCCTTGAGCGGTGGTGGCGCTTACGCGGTCTGGCGCGTATTGCGCTGGGGCCGTCCCAGTGAAAAACCCCGTAAACCAGCTCCGCCGCCGGACGAGGCGACGCTGCGCGAACGGATGGAGCGCAGCGAAGCCGCCGGGGTGCCGGTTTACGATATCCGTCACGAATTGGAAGAGTTGCAGCGCCGCCGGGCGGTGGGCGAAATCATCGTCGCCATATTCGGCGAAATCAGCGCCGGCAAATCCTCGCTCATTCGCGCCTTGTTGCCAGGAACCGACATTGCGGTCGATGTCTGCGGCGGCACGACTCGCGAAGTGAGTTACTACACCTGGACCAGTTCGGCGGGCGACCGTCTGGTGCTGGCCGACTTGCCAGGTCTGAATGAGGCGGACGGCAGTCTGGACCGGATGGCCCGCGACGAAGCCCTGCGCGCCCATGTGATTCTCTATGTGTGCGAGGGCGATCTGACCCGTAATCAGTATGAGGCGCTACGGACGCTGGTCGACCTCGGTAGTCCGCTGATCGTTGCCTTGAACAAGATCGACCGGTTCACCGAAGCGGAACTGGTTCTGGTCCGCGAACGCTTGGCGGAACGCATTGGCGAACAAGTCGAAGTGGCGCCGGTGCAATGCGGCGGCGTCGAGGAAGTGACCCGTATTTACCATGATGGTCGCGAGGAAACTTCCCTGCGCGAGCGCAAGCCGGAAGTTGAGGATCTGCGATGCGCTTTGCAGCGTTATCTGGATACCGATCCGCAGGTGCTGGATGCGCTGCGCGACACGGCAGTGTTTGTGCTGGCCCAGCAGAAACTCGATTCCGCTGTGGCCGAGCACCGGCGCGGCAAAGCCGAGACGATTATTCAGAGCTATTCGCGCAAGGCCGTGTTTGGGGCGCTGGCGGCGGTGAGTCCGGGAACCGATGTGCTGATTCAAGGCTACCTGGGGTTTAATCTGATCAAGGAGTTGTGCGCTCTGTATGAAGTGCCGGCGCGCGAGATGGACACGCAACGGTTCCTGAACCTGGCCGGCAATCAGATCAGGCGCAATTTCAACCTATTGCTCGCGCTAGTCGGTAATGTATTCAAGGCTTTTCCGGGTATCGGCACAGTGGTAGGCGGCATGATGCACGCCGTGGTGTATGGACTGGTCTTCGAGAGTTTGGGCAAGGCGGTGGCCCGCTCTCTGGAAAGTCGGGGCGATTTAGTCAGCGGGCCGACGTTGCGGATGTTCGAGGATAACCTGAGTGAAGATTTGGAAGCGCGTGCAAAACGTTTGGCCCAACTGGTTTGGGCGCGAAAACGGGAAGAAGAAGCCAATGCCGGAACCACGACCGGTTGACGGCGACGACCATCTGGCATTGGCGCGCGAGAGCCTGCGTGATCTACTGGACGATCAACGGGTGCCGCCGCCAGTGCGCAAGGCGCTGTCCGAGGAATATCAGCAGCTTCAGGTTCTTCTGGAAAAAATCGAGCAGGGTCATATTCATATCGCGGTATTTGGCCGGGTGAGCGTCGGCAAGTCGGCGCTGTTGAATGCGCTGCTTGGCGAAACCCGGTTTTCGACCAGTCCCCTGCATGGCGAAACCACCCGCGCTGCCCATGCCCGCTGGCAGGAGTATGACGCCGGTGGAGTATTCCTGATCGACACGCCCGGCATCAACGAGGTGGCCGGGGAGGAGCGCGAGCAGCTCGCCCATGACGTAGCCAGTCGCAGCGATCTGGTCATGTTTGTGGTGGACGGCGACATCACCGATACCGAAATCAAGGCGCTGCGGCAAGTGAAAGGCGTAGCGCAACGGCTGGTGCTGGTGCTGAACAAGATGGATCGTTATAACCAGACCGACCGTGATGCTTTATTGAAGACCCTGCGCCAGCGCACGACGGGTTTGATCCAGCCCCAGGATATTGTGACCGCTTCCGCCCAACCTGCGGAACGCATCGTGATTCTGGTCGATGCCGATGGCAACGAGACTGAGACCCGACGGCGGCCACAACCAGATGTGAACAGGTTGCGCGAACGCATCTGGGATATTCTCAAAGCCGAAGGCAAAACCATGGCGGCGCTCAATGCCGGGCTGTTCGCCGGGCGTTTCTCGGATCGGCTGACCAAGGAAATTGTCACCATCCGCCGGGAAGTCGCCGAGAAGGTGGTGCGCAACTACTGTCTGGGCAAAGGCGTTGCGGTGGCGCTGAACCCGATTCCCATTGCCGACCTGCTGGCGGCGGTGGCGACCGATGCAGCGATGGTGGTGCATCTGGGCCGGGTTTACGGCTTGCCAATCAACCGGGGCGAAGCCGGTTCCTTGCTGAAAACTATTTTTACCCAACTGATGTTTCTAATGGGCACGGTGTGGACCATGAACCTGGTGGCAGCGGCGCTCAAGGGCGTCAGTCTGGGTCTGTCCACGGTGGTCACTGCGGGCGCGCAGGGCGCAGTCGCTTGGTATGGAACTTACGTGGTAGGCAAGGCGGCTGAACAATATTTCATCCAGGGCAAGTCCTGGGGTGAGGGCGGACCCAAGCGGGTGGTGCAGGATATTCTCGACAGTCTGGATCGGGAGTCGCTGCTCGCTCAGGCGCGGGATGACATCCTGGCCCGCTTGAAGCCGCTGTTGTGAGTTTCTCCTTTCTCATTGGCTTTCTGCTGGTGGTGGGCATCGCCTTGCTGTTCTGGCGGGACAGCCTGGGCGCGCGCGAACAGGCTCGGGCCGCCAGTTCCCGAGCTTGTCGCCAAAGCAATGTGCAATTACTGGATGATACCGTGGCTTTGGAACGGTTGTGGTTGCGGCGCGATCATGATGGCCGGTTGAAGTGGGAGCGACTGTACGTGTTTGAATTCACCGATACCGGGCATCGACGCCAGACCGGTTGTGTGTTGCTGGTCGGCTGGCGCGTGGAAGTGTTGCAGATGGAAGGCGGCGATCTGCTGGCGCCGTGATGGCCCAGATTCCGGAGCTTCGTCTTTAGCCTTTCCCCTTCGCCATTTCCGCCATAATCAATTGCGTCCACGCCCCGGACCCCGGCAGATTCTGCCCGCCATCAGCGACCACGAGCGTACCGGTAATGTAAGAAGCCAGTGGCGAGGCAAGGAAGACGCTCAGCTGGCCAATATCGTCGGGCGTGCCGAAGCGGCCTAGCGGAATCATCTTTTTCAACCGGTCGGCGCTGCCTTCGGGAACCAGTCGGCGCACGCCTTCGGTGCCCTCGATCGGGCCGGGCGCGATGCTGTTGCATCGAATGCCGAACCGGCCCCATTCCAGCGCCAGATTGCGCATCATCTGATCGATGCCGGCCTTGGCTGCGCCGACATGGGCCTGGAACGCATAAGGCATGAAAGCCTGTCCCGCCGAGATGAACAGGATATTGCCGCGCGTCTCCTTGAGTTGCTCGAATGCGGCCCGGCAGGCGTGAAACGTGCCCAGCAGATCGATATCAACGACCGATTTGAAGCCATTAGGGCTGATCTGTTCAGCCGGGCAGGGAAAATTGCCCGCCGCGCCGCAGACCAGGGTCTGCATCGGTCCCAGTGTTTCACGACAGCGCTGCATAGCGGTTTCCAATGCCGCCGCGTCGCGCACATCGGCGGAATGAGTGGAAACTTGCGCCCCAAGCGCGCGTAGTTCCGCCGCCGCCGCGTCCAGTTTCGCTTGCGAGCGACCGACAATGCCAAGGTTCGCCCCCACTGCGGCAAAGTTGCGAGCGATGCCCAGATTAATACCGCTGCTGCCGCCGGTGATGAAAACGGTCTGGCCCTGGAATAAATCCCTGGCGAAGTAGGAGGTGATGGTCATGGCGTTTCCTTCAGGTTCGTGGTAATAAGCCCTTTCGATGGTACGTAAAACCGGGTCGATGAACCTAGCATGGTTTGGCTAACGTGAGGTCATCATGACGGATAGCGATTTATTGATTATTGGCGCCGGGATCAGCGGTCTGAGCATGGCGCATTATGCTGCCGCCGCTGGGTGGAGCGTGCGGGTTCTGGAACAGGAACATCGGGTTGGGGGATGCTTGCATTCGCACCGCTTTACCGGCGCGCTGGACGGTTTCTGGCTGGAGCTGGGCGCGCATAGCGCATTCAATTCCTACGGCAATCTGCTGGCGATCCTAGAATCGCTCCATGCGCTTGAGCGCTTGCGGCCCCGCGCCAAAGTCGGTTTTCGCCTGTTTGCCAATGGCGCTGTGCGCCGCATTCCTACGCAACTGGTTTTCTCCGAGTTGCTGCTGGCGCCATTCCGGTTGCTGGGTTTAATCAAGACCGGGCGCGGCGTTGCTGAATACTACGGTCATATCGTCGGTCCGCGCAATTATGCGACGGTGTTCGAACCGGCTTTCAGTGCGGTGGTCTGTCAACCCGCCGACGCGTTTCCCGCCGATGCCCTGTTCAACCCTCGCCCCCGGCGCAAGGATGTCCCACGCGGTTTTACCTTGCCGGGTGGCTTACAAACCCTGGCCGATATTCTGGCGGGATCATCCGGCTTTCGCGTCGAGTTAGGCCGTACCGTGAACGACCTGCGAAGCCAGGGCGAGCGGTTTGTCATTCGAACTGATGGTGGCGATTACACTACCCGCGCCCTGTGCCTGGCAACGCCCGTCGCGGTAACGACCCGGTTGCTTCAGCCCGGATTTCCGGAGTTGGCCGAACAGCTCATGGAAGTGGAGACCGCAACGGTGGAAACGGTCGGCGTGGCGATTCCAAAATCCCGATTGAATCTGCCCCAGGTAGCGGGATTGATTGGCCGCAATCAACCTTTTCTTTCCGTCGTTTCCCGCGATACCGTCCCGGATCCGTCGTATCGGGGATTCACTTTCCATTTCCGTCCGAGGAGGTTGGATGAGGCGGGGAAACGGGATTGCATCACTCGGGTGCTCGGTTTGTCGAATGATCAACTGGCGTTGACGAATGTGGTGAGTAAGACTAATCAGTTGCCTGCCCTGCGTGTAGGGCATGTGGAACGGACACAGGCCGTTGATGGATTGCTGGCCGGCAGCCGGCTGGCGTTGACCGGCAACTATTTTACCGGGATCGCCATTGAGGATTGCGTTGTCCGTTCGCGCCAGGAGTTCGCGCGTTTGCAACGGGAATTGGAAACGGTATAACCCCCTCCGCGTGGGAGAGGGACTGAGGTGAGGGCTTTTTTTCAACCGCCGTTTTTTCGGCCATCGACATGCCCGGCAAGCGATTTAAAAGACTGGCGACAGGGTTGTCGTTTCGCCAGCCGAGGCGGACAGATTGTCGCCGGCAGACCAGAGATCGGGATTGTCATTGATCAGAAACTTGAACGAAATGACCCCTTCGGTCATTTCATTGGTCGTCCATACCCAGACATCATTTTCGACATTCTTCATCGGGGCGCCGGCATCCCAGGCGAGGTCAGCGCCTTCGCCACGAATGTAGAGGTTGTTGCCAAAGCCGACATCGTATTTGGCGACGATGACGGTGACAACGGAATCGGCGCGCTTACCGGATGCCGGGACCTTGGTTTCGGTAGCGGAAGTCTTGGCGGCTTTCGCTTTGGTGGAAGCAGTCACCGGTTTCTCCGCGGCCTTGGCGGGAGTAGCAGGCGCTGGCGCCGGTTTCTCCGCGGTCTTGGCAGGAGTAGCAGGCGTTGACGCCGGTTTCTCCACAGCCTTGACGGGAGTAGCAGGCGTTGACGCCGGGTTCTCCGCGGCCTTGACGGGGGTAGGTTTGGCTGAAGCGGTGGATTTAGGCGCGGGCCTGGCGGCGCTTTCCGCAGTTGCCGGTTTGGGGGCTTCTACAGGCTTTGCGGGCGTTGTCTTCACGGGTTCAGTCTTGTTGGCGGTTTTCGTGGTTCCCGCTTTGACCGGTGTTCCGGTCGGCTCTTTTTTCTTTGGCATCATTCACTCCTCTGAATCGCTTGATGAATTTCAAGGCGCGACGGGGTATTTTGCCGGCGCTGCAACCGAATTGAGTCTAGCCCACACCGTCACTGAGTTGAAGTACTACTTTCTCTGGAAGCGCAAATAGAGTTATTATGATTAAATAACTCATTCAAAAGGAAGAACGTCAGCAACGCACAAGTCGTTGATTTGGCGGAGAGGGCGGGATTCGAACCCGCGTGGGGCGGCTAAGCCCCCATCCGATTTCGAGTCGGCGCCGTTATGACCGCTTCGGTACCTCTCCGAGAGGGGTTGCATAGAGCAAGTGCGAAAGATGCTTGTATTCTACCTCATTGGCACGCTTTGCCAATCCCCATTGATCACTATGATTTGCAAGAGACGGCTTGGATCGTTTATTCCTGTAAGGAGTTTGCTTTTGAGCGATAGCCCGCAAAATGCTCTTCAAGCGAGTTCCTGCAATCCATTAGTTTAGTTTTTATACGGCTTATTAGTTATGAAACCGGAACCCGATACCGTTGATTTCCCTCTTTCCGAAGCGGCCCCTGTCCCTGATGCAGGGGCGGAATCACTGTCCCTTGGTTCCCGTTTTCTGAATTGGCTTGCCCACTTCGTGCTCTACCTGGGCGCTGTATCAGTCGTTTGCGCGACCGGATTTTATTTTCTGCTGCAAATCCCGGCGCTGCGGGACCCCATTCAATGGTTCGAAAACCAGGATAGTCCCTCCTATCAGCCTCTCGGGTCGATCATGGAGCCACCCGCCAAGTCGCTCCCAGCGCAGACTGAGCCTCTTCAGCCTCTGGCCAACCCGGCGGACGCTCCACCATCTGAAAATCTTGCCGCCGCGTCCTCGTCAGCGACGGCGTCTCCTGAAACCGAAAGCGATCCGAATGCGCCTCCGCAGGTCATCGAACAACCCGACAATTCGCCAGACGACCAGCGCGAGATTGCTGATACAACGCAGGAAGAGAAGCCGTCCGGGGAACCGGCCCCGGTAACGGCGGAAGTTCAAATCACGCAATTACTCGCCGACGCTCAACAACAAATGGCCAGCCGTCGGTTCACTGCTCCGGCCAGCAGCAATGCCTTGTCAACCTATCAGCGCGTTCTGGAACTGGAGCCAGGCAATCCCGCTGCGCTCCAGGGCATTGATAATATTGCTACTTACTACCGCGATGTCGCTCAACAAAGCCTGCGCCAAGGTCGTCCGGACGAAAGCCTCGCTTACATCAGTCGTGGTTTACGCGCAATGCCGCAAAATGCGAATTTGTTGAATCTGCGTCAGCAAGCGCGCCTGGCTCAGCAGCAACGGGAACAGGCGCAGTTGGAAGAGATGCGCCGTCAACAAATGGAACAAGAGCTGGCTGAACAACGCTATCAGGAGCAACTCCGTCAGCAACGCGCCCAGGAGTCACAAACGCCGTGGTGGCGACAGCCGCCGGCCTCGAATAACAACATTGGGGGGTTTAATCAGCGTTGAATGGCTTACTGACAGCTTACGCCATCGATGTTATCAGCGTTCCAGTTCAAGTTGTGGCATACGCCGCACTAAATAAGTGCGTTAACAAAACAGAACGCACTCTCATCAGGCGATATCCTGAAAAAAGCATCATGCTATGGCGTGTAATGAACGAATCTAAGCGGAGAAGACATTCATGGCTTGGATGTTGCTTTTTCTCCTGGATGATTAGTCGGTTTTTATAATGCAGGAATTTAAGGACTAACTCGATGACCATCCACTGGCAACAGTATGCTGCTCCCGGTTGTTACGACGAGCTGATTAACAACGGTTCCGGGCCACGCCCAGCCGCTCAGGCCCTGTGCGAATATCTGGCCTCCTTGAGTGATGAGGAGTTGCACGAGCGCAAGACCGCTGCCGAGTTGGCCATCCTAGTGCTGGGCATCACTTTCACCGTGTATACCGAAGGCGGCAGCATTGATCGGGCCTGGCCCTTTGATGTTGTGCCGCGCATCATTCCCAAGTATGAATGGGATCGCACCGAGGCCGGACTCAAACAGCGCGTACAGGCTCTCAATTTGTTTATCGATGATCTCTATCACGATCAGAAAATCATCAAGGATGGAGTATTTCCTGCGGAAGTGCTTGCGCAGTCAGTCAATTTCCGTCCGCAATGCATGGGCGTCAGTCCACGCCACGGCGTCTGGGCGCATATTTGCGGCTCGGACCTGGTGCGTGACAAGGATGGAACGATTTACGTATTGGAAGATAATCTGCGGGTGCCTTCCGGCGTGTCCTATATGCTGGAGAATCGAGTGGTCACCAAACGGGTTTTCCCGGAGTTATTTGAGCATCAGCGCATTCTCCCGGTTGACGATTATGCGCCGCGTCTCTACGACATGCTGGCCTCGATGTCGCCGCGTCCTGGCGACAATCCGAATGTTGTGGTGCTCACTCCGGGCATCTACAACTCAGCCTACTTCGAGCATTCGTACCTCGCTCAGCAAATGGGCGTAGAACTGGTGGAAGGCAGCGATCTGGAGGTTAGCGATGATGATTGCGTTTATATGCGCACTATTGAAGGATTGGAGCGGGTCGATGTCATCTACCGGCGAATTGATGATCTGTTCCTGGACCCCGAGGCGTTCCGGCCTGACTCGGCATTAGGCGTCAAGGGTCTGCTGCGAGCCTGGCGCGCGGGCAAGGTCGCGTTGGCGAATGCGCCCGGCGCAGGCGTTGCCGACGATAAAGTGGTTTATGCCTTTGTCCCAGAGATCATCAAATACTATCTTGATCAGGAGCCGTTGATCGCCAATGTGCCTTCCTACCTGTGCATGAAAGAAAAGGACCGGCAGTACGTGCTGGATCATCTCGATCAATTGGTCGTAAAACCCGCTAACGAATCAGGTGGTTACGGAATGATGGTGGGGCCGCACGCCTCGACCAGCGAACACAAGCGTTTTGCTGAATTGATCAAGAAAGATCCCCGCAATTACATGGCCCAACCCACGTTGTCGATCTCGACCTCGCCAACGTTGTGTGATGACCAGATGGAACCGCGTCATGTCGACCTGCGGCCATTCATTCTTTCTGGCCCTAACACCTATGTCACTACGGGCGGTCTGACCCGGGTCGCGTTGCGCAAGGGTTCGCTGGTGGTCAACTCCTCGCAAGGCGGGGGAAGCAAGGATACCTGGATCGTCGACACCGAGGGCTTCTAATCATGCTGTCACGCGTTGCTCAGAACATCTATTGGATGGCCCGTTATCTGGAACGAGCCGAAGACACCGCGCGCATCATCAATGTCAATACCAATCTGTTGCTGGATTTACCGCGCAATACGACCTTTGGCTGGTTGCCCATGATTTTTATTGTAGGCGCCGAGCATCTGTTCTTTGAAAAGGACCCGCACCGGCTCGCCGACGAGAACACGGTGGTCAAGTTTCTCATCAGCGATCGCGATCACCCCGGTTCGATCATCTCCAGCCTGGCCTCCGCCCGCGAAAACCTGCGCACGACCCGCGATACGGTGCCCCAGGAGGCCTGGGAGCAGATCAATAGTTTGTATATTTACGCCCGCGACCATGTCCCGACCCGGCGCGGCCGTTTTGAATTCCTGCGCCGGGTGATTCACGGCGTTCAACAAATCAATGGTATGCTGGCCGGCACGATGAGCCAGACCGCTGCCTATGATTTCGTTTGGTTGGGTCGCCATCTGGAGCGGGCGGATATGACGACCCGTATTCTGGATGTGCGTTCGGCTAATCTGCTGCCGCGCCCCGGTCAAGCGGCGTCGCAGACCCAAACGCAAGAGGCGACAGAGGGCAGCCTGTCACAAAGTCAGGGCGCGGTCATACCCGAACGCGAGGAACAGGACCCCTTTGAGAGCATTCAATGGATGAGCGTGTTGAAATCGCTCAGCGCCTACCAGATATATCGCCAGCAGGTGCGGTTACGGGTTGGCGGTCCTGATGTGCTGAAATTCCTGCTGCAAAATGAGTTCTTCCCGCGCGCGGTCGCCTGCTGTCTGAAGCAATTGGAAGTCTGTCTGTTGGAGCTTCCTGGCAACACTGTGCCACTCGCTGGCATCGCCGCGCTCAAGCAACGGCTTAACTCTGCCGCGGTGCCAGAACTGGCTCACGAAGGTCTGCACGAATTCATCGACGAGTTGCAAGTCGGCTTTGGGGCGCTGCACGGTCAGATTGCTGCGACTTACTTCACGCATTAGCGTCGGGGCAATCGCGCTATGTCGATCTAAGAAATTGATTTGACTGAAGATCAACTTGTCAAAGCACAACACTCATGCTTTGCAAGAGATTGATAAGAGTCAGGAAAAACACATAGCGCGATTGCTCTAGGTTCGCACTGTTGACAGTGCGTAAAGTTGGTCCGCCCACCCGGCGATTGTTTCGCCCATCGCCAGTTTTTCCAGCCAGCGGACCGGAATCCCCGCCTCGCCATAAAATGCGCCGGCGACTTGCCCACAAATCGCGGCGGTGGTGTCGGAGTCATCGCCCAGGTTAGCGGCCTGTAAAATCGCGTCCTCGAAGCTCTCGGTCGTGGTAAACGTCCACAAGGCGGCTTCCAGGCTCTCCACCACGTAGCCCGAGCCGCGAATGGCGTTTTCCGATTTATCGCGGTATTTGCCACGAGCAATGTCGGCGATTTGCCGACGACCGTCGAAGGTGTCTGCATCGCCAAGCAACACGGCCTCTTTGGACTGACCACCGAGCGCCCGCACCAGGATACGGGCGAACAGTCGGCAGGCGTCCAGGCATTCAGCAGCGCCATGTGTAGTGCGCGAACTTTCGGCAGCGTAGCGTTCAGCAGCATCGATATCGGCGGCAAAAAACATCGGAATCGGCGCGAGGCGCATCAGGCAGCCATTGCCAGCGCTGTAGGGATCATCGGAGCCGGCCAACGGATTGCCCTCCTGCTTATAGCGGCGCAAGGCGGTGACCGTGGCATTGCCGATATCGAAGCACGCGCCGGTGCTGCTCAGGTAACCCTCGCGCCACCAACGCACATAGCGCTGCATCTGGTCATCAGGGTCAAATCTGCGCCGCTCAAGCAGGCTGATGGCCAGGCACAATGCCATCGAAGTATCGTCTGTCCATTGACCCGGTTGCAGGCCGAAGGGGCCGCCGCCAACCATATCAGTGATCGGCGTAAAGCTGCCGCGTGGCTTGAACTCCAACGTGGCGCCGACTGCATCGCCGACCGCCAAACCGAGCAGGCATCCTCGAAAGCGGTTTGGGGTATCGATCATTTTTTTCTCCTTACCCGTAGCGGTTGATCATGGCGCTGCCAGACACCGTCAGAATGAATACTAAAAGACACAAAAAAACCCGCACTTGGCGGGCTTTCGGACTACACTGGATGTCTTTGAATGTTCGATTGGTGGAGCGGAAGGGGATCGAACCCTCGACCTTCGCATTGCGAACGCGACGCTCTCCCAGCTGAGCTACCGCCCCGTGATTAAATGAAGGTTGTCATCATACAATTCTTCCCTCCGGTTGACTAGACCTTGTGCTGGAAAAAAAACGATGTCCGCCATTTCCATCATCCTGCCCGTGCTGAATGAAGAAACGCAGATTATGGCGGGTCTGGAAGCGCTGCAAGCATGGCGCGGTCAGAATTGTGAATTGATTGTCGCCGATGGCGGCAGCCGGGATCGAACCGCGGTGCTGGCTAAACCCTTGGCGGATCAAGTGATCATGAGCGCCAGAGGCAGAGCGGCGCAGATGAACGCCGGCGCCTGCAAAGCCCGAGGAGACATCCTCTGGTTTCTGCACGCGGACAGTCTTCCGCCGCCAGATGCCCTAGATCTGATTCGCGTAAATCTGAGCGATCCGCATCGCCATTGGGGTCGTTTTGATGTACGTCTGTCCGGTCGCCACCCGGCGCTAAGGGTCGTGGAAACCCTGATGAATATCCGCTCCCGTCTAACTGGCATCGCCACCGGCGACCAAGGCATCTTTGTCCGGCGCGCGTTGTTTGAACAGATTGGCGGTTATTCATCCATCGCGCTGATGGAAGACATCGCCCTGAGCCGGTTGTTGAAACGGTATGGACGTCCTGTCTGCCTGCGCCAGCCCCTGCAAACCTCCAGCCGGCGTTGGGAACGGGATGGCATCATCCGCACCATTCTGCTGATGTGGCGGTTGCGGTTAGCTTACTTCCTGGGTGCTGATCCCGACCGACTGGCTCGGAGCTACTATCGATCATGAGCGATCGCTATCTCTTCCCCAATGCCCGCCTGCTGGTCTTCGCCAAGGCGCCGGTTCTTGGACAAGTCAAAACCCGGCTGGCGAGGCAGCTTGGTGCGCGCGGCGCGGCGCATTTGTATAAAAAGTTGCTGCATCGGACCCTGACCATCGCGATCTCCACGCGCTTGTGCCCGGTGGAATTGTGGTGCGCGCCGGGGGTAGGGCATGGCTTTTTTGCCGCATGCCGACGGAAATACGGAGTCCGTCTGCGTCGGCAGGGCGTGGGTGATCTGGGGCAACGGATGAACTATGCGCTGAACCAGGTTCTTTCCCAAGGCCATTATGGCGTGTTAATCGGCGGTGATTGCATTTCGCTGGACGCGCTGGAGTTGCGGGATGCTTTGCAGCGCGTGGTGACTGGAACGGCGGATGTTGTGCTGGGACCGGCGCTGGATGGGGGGTATGTGCTGGTCGGTCTGCGCCAACCCTGTTCGGCGATGTTCCAGAGCATTGCCTGGGGAACCGCGACGGTCATGGCGGCAACCCGTCGACGGTTGCGCCGGGCGGGTGTGACATGGAGCGAACTCGCGATGGGTTGGGATGTGGATACGCCCGCCGATCTTAAACGCCTGCGCCGCGTTCAGGCTGAGGAAGCCGCCACATCGGCATCGCCGAAATATTCAGTCGTATAGCGCTCGACCCGAATTTCCGGCGCCCAGAAATGCGCGGGCAATCCGGCTTTCTGCTTGAGATGGGCCAGGAAGACCGGAGGCTCGACTAATTGCTCCCAGACCGATGGCAGAAAGGTTCCCCGGTGATGACCAAAGTGAAGAATCAGCCCATCCACGCCGGGACGCAGTTGCGCCAGCAGTTCCTGTTCAGAGCCGAATTGCAAAGGTTCCGGCGGCGACAGCACCGAGATATACACTTCCAGCTTGGGAAATTCCTCCTCGCACAACTCGGGAAAACGCGGGTCTTCAAACGCAGCGGCGTAAGCATGGACAGCGACATCCTGGACCAGCGGTTGATAAGCGGTCAGCGCGCCAATGCAACCGCGCAACTGCCCGCCGATTTCCAAGGTTACGAAAGTCGCCCGCGATACCCGCAAGGTTTCCGGATAGTCATCGGGATTGGCCGACAAGGCCCGGTGATGGCGCAGACCCTCCTGAATGGAAGCACGGGCGATCTTTAGCAGCGTCGCCCGATTTTCAATTGATAACGAGTCAGTGGAATGCATAAGCGCCGTACCCGACGACTTGATCACGCGATCCTGCGGTATCTCCGGAATTGCGCAGATCCAGGGTTTCGCCATGCAGTCCTTTCCGCCGCGCGACCCACAATAAGCCATTGACCGGGTTGCGCCCACAGGCTTGCTCGTAGCCGATCTCCTCGAAGCGCAGTGCTTCAATGGCCTTGGAGGTTGCGCTATCGAGTTGTCGAGCCGTTTGATAATCATGATAGTGGCTCAGGTCGGAGCTGATGACGATCAGTGTTTCCGGGCCGCCCCACAAAGCTTCGAGCACCGCGCCAACCTGCTCCGGACGCGCGTCGCCGACCACCAGAGGTACGAGCTTGAACTCGCCTAATATCTCTTGCAGGAAGGGAAGGTGAACCTCCAGACTGTGCTCCTGAGCATGGGCCTGTTCCAGAAAGCCGACATCCGGGAGTTTCCTTGCCTGTTCAACAGCTTCCTGGTCAATTGGAATGAGACCTAGCGGAGTGGCGAAGGTCTGCATGGAGCTAACGGCGATTCCTCGAAAACCGACGCGATGGCTAGGGCCAAGCAATACGACGCGGGTAATGCTGTCGCGGGCTGCTTTAAGCTGAGAATAGGCGGAAGCGGCAATGGGGCCGGAATAAACATAGCCGGCGTGCGGCGCGATGATCGCCTTGGGGGGTGATCCAACGGATGGTGGAGCCTGGTTGAGAAAATTTTGTACCTGCGTGTGCAATTCGGCGCTGCTTGCCGGATAGAATAATCCCGCTACTGCGGGTGTGCGCGTGGTTTGCATGACGATGCCCTCCCGGATCAATTTGCCAATACGGTAGTCAGAACACAGTATGCGGATGCGATAGCTTTTAAATCAGTATAGAGTGTTATTCGACCGGAAAGATCAAAAAAACCTTATCAATAGCCGGTTTTTCGCCAATTGAAAAACGACGAGAGCCTTTGCGCACAAAGGCCGGGATAACCACCATGAAGATGAATACGCCTACTACGCCTTCTTCCGTGACGGATTTTTCTCCCACCCGCTACTGGCATGTCCTAGACGATGGTCGGGTGCAATGCGATGTCTGTCCGCGTTATTGCAAGTTGCACGAGGGGCAACAGGGCTTGTGTTTCGTGCGCGGTTGCCACGATGGCCAAATTATGCTGACCAGCTACGGTCGCTCTAGCGGTTTTTGCATTGACCCGATTGAAAAGAAACCACTCAATCACTTTCTGCCCGGTACGCCGGTCCTGTCGTTTGGCACCGCTGGCTGTAATCTGGCCTGTAAATTTTGCCAGAACTGGGATATGAGCAAATCGCGTGAGATGGATACTCTAGCGGATGAAGCTTCCCCGACGAAACTGGCGCGCGTTGCGCATGAATTGGGTTGCCGCAGCATGGCCTACACGTATAACGATCCGGTGATTTTCATGGAATACGCCATTGATACCGCGATTGCCTGCCGGGAATATGGCATCAAATCAGTAGCGGTAACCGCGGGTTATATTTGCGAGGAACCACGCCAGGAGTTTTTCAAGTACATGGATGCTGCAAATGTGGATTTGAAAGCCTTTACCGAGGAGTTCTATTGGAAAGTCTGTGGCGGTCATTTACAACCGGTGCTCGATACCCTTATTTATTTGAAACAGGAAACACAGGTGTGGTTTGAGATTACCACGCTGCTGATTCCCGGCGAAAATGACTCGGATGCGGAGCTGGAAGCGTTGACGCAGTGGGTCATGGAAAATCTGGGACCGGACGTGCCGATCCATTTCACGGCTTTTCATCCCGACTGGAAAATGATGAATCATTCACCGACCCCGCCATCAACCTTGAGCCGGGCGCGACGGATCGCCATGAAGAACGGCATCCGCTATGCTTATACGGGCAATGTCCACGATGAAAAGGGCGACAGCACCTATTGTCATCAGTGTGGTCAAAAATTGATCGGGCGCGACTGGTACACGCTGGGCGTATGGAATTTGACAGCGGACGGTTGTTGCAATGCCTGTGGCGCGCGGTGTGCGGGAGCGTTTGAGGCGGAGCCGGGCGGTTGGGGCGCACGCCGCCGTCCGGTGCGTCTTCGGCAGTATGCCGATTGATCCGTGGAGAAAGACTCGTATAATGTAAGTATTCGCTGGCGTAGCTCAGTCGGTAGAGCAGCTGATTTGTAATCAGCCGGTCGTTGGTTCGATTCCGACCGCCAGCTTCAATTTTTCAGCGGCTTGTAAGGATTACTTACAAGTTCAAAAAACCGCCAAGCGCCCCCCCAAGTGCCTCACGCTTTTCCAGTCACCCCCCGGTCTGTGCGTGGGGGGGGATCCCCTCAGCTGAACTACTAAATCGAACGTCCCTGATCCAGCGACTCGATGGCCGCAATCATCGCGGCGGTTTTGGTGCCATAGATTGCTGTCAGCCGCGTCAGCGCTTCAGCCGTTTCTTTTGGCAAGATCACCGTCACCCGCATCCCGCCTTCTTTGATGCGTTCCTGATTCCAGTGGGTTGCGGTTTTCGCGCGCAAAGCGCGACTGTGGGGCGTGTCGGCGTTAGGCATTTTTGATCTCCGGTTTTTCGCCGATAAAGCACAAGGCTTTCACGGCAGTTTTAATGTGCGCCGCATCACGTTCGATCAAGATGCATTCAATGTCCAGGTCTGCCGCCGCAAAATCAACGGCGCGTGGGCGACGTGGGTTGCAAACCACCTCGGCGACGGAAAATGGCAATTTGACGAGATTCAGTTCTTCAGTGGAACGGTAGCCCAGATTTAACGGCATCACCCCCACGCGGATCATGCCCGACAGGCGCGTGGGCGTCGTCGGCTTGACAGCCGGGGCATCTCTGATGAAAGGCACGGGACGCGCTGCGTATTCCGCCAGACCCGGCACTGGGGTAGCTATCCAGCGCCTCAATGCCATTAAGTTAAGAGAATCTTTGTTTAGTAACAATGTTTTTTGCGTCGTCGTTGGAAATCCAGCAAGGCTCTCGCGGAGGCTTTCTTCCGGGGTGGCTGGCGCTGTGGGCGGTCACACGTTGGATTCGTCAGAAACAGCGCGGTGAGCTGTGCCATTAACACGAAGGTATCTAAATTACTCGACAATAGGGGCAAGGCGTGATTTTTAATGGCGTTGAAGGAGACGGCCCGGTTCACCGTTTGTGGATGCCGAGTCGCTTTCACATCGAGCTGCGCTTGGGCGGTTTCCGTCAAGAGGCTTTCCAAGCCCGTTAAGTACACCGTGACATGAAAGTCCTGACGGACGGCCTCGGCCGTCAGGCCGGAGAAATTTTCCAAGTCCAGACGGGTTTTCAAGAGGCCATAGAAGGTTTCCACGCCCCAACGCCAGTGATACAGTTCCAGGAAATCGGCCGTCGGATCGGCGGTTTCATCCAACAACGAGGTGACCAAGACCTCCCATTCGCCAGTACTCAACAGTACCCGCACGAAGCGCACCGTGAGGGTCAATGGCAAACCGCGCGATTGGATGAGTCGCCGTTGTCCCGCGCACGGGGTGAGTGTCACGACTTGGTGGTCAAGCCCTTCCCCTTGAAGCCGCTGCCGGGCGACCCCGAACGAGGCCGCCGCGCAGCGCATGACGAAGTGACGGCGTCGATGGAGCAGTTCGGCCAGCATCCGGTAGGACGGAAAATTCCGATCCATGCGCAATAAATCGTTCGGCCCCGTGAAGGTCAGATGCCCGATGGCCAAGTCGGCTTCATAGGCATTCGCGGGGCCGAGCGTCGCATCCAGGGCGACCCGATTGAGAACATCATACAACACCGAGGCCAATGCATAGGATCGTTCCCCCTCGATGGGGCGATCAGCGCCATTTGAATAGGCGATGGTCCCAAACACTTTACGGACATCGTCCGTATCCGGGAGCAGAATCTTCGAACCGTCGATACCCAGGACCCGAAAGCCCCAAA
>JAGRHQ010000017.1:0-9448 GCA_020444905.1 Candidatus Competibacteraceae bacterium | reverse complement strand
CGCGTGAACGCTTGATCGTTGACCCGATGTCGGTTCTTAAAGTCAGCGCTGTTGAGGAGGTCACGGGTGATTTCGATTGCAGCATAGGCCGTAGGGTTCATCGGCAATTCTCAAGACAGGTAGGAAACTCCTCTTAATTATGATGGAAATGGGCTTAACTTAATGGCATTGATCCATCGCCTCCCCCTGGTGCGTAAGGCGGGAATCACTTTATGAAAGTAAACAACGAACCGGTGGCCATGAACAAATCACCTTCTAAAACCCTGAATCGCGTCTGGCGCTGGCTTTCGCCGGAACAGCGAAAATCCCACCAGGCCCGCGCCAAGATCGCCCGAAACAAGACCGCAGGTGCGCCAAGGGGTAAAGCCAGATATTGAAATCCGACCTGATCGGGGTGGAGGTTGTGACGACCTAGTTGGTTACGAATTAACGACCCGGCAACGGTTCCAAGGTGAACTTGGGGCGGGTTCCGGTTGCAGCGGCTAGGCGTTGCCACGTCCGCATCGACGGCAACACCCGACCGCTTTCCAGGCGGGCAATATAGGACTGCGAAGTTTCCATACGGGCGGCTAATTCCGCTTGCGTCAAACCACGGGCGGCGCGGGCGGCAATGATGGTTTGCGCCAGTTCAAATTCCGGGGCTAAGGCGTCATAGGCTTCCCGGAATCCAGGCTTTTGCAGGAGTCTGGCTTTGATGTCTTCATAAGGGATAGTTTTCATCATGTTCAACCTCGGCAATCCGGCGCAACGCCAGTTCAATTGATGAGAATTTACGGGTATGTCCTAACCTGCTTGATGCTTTTTTGATGAAAATAGAAAAATCGGCAGGCAATAAGAATAATCGGATATACCAGAAATTAGGATTTGTAATCAGCCGGTCGTTGGTTCGATTCCGACCGCCAGCTTCAATTTTTCACCGGTGCTGGAGGTTTGTTCAATCCCGTTCAGTTCGTACCGGTCGGCCAAGACCGCCGGGGTGAAGCCGAGCGGTTGTCGTCACGAATGTTGAGTTCTGCGTCCAGAATACTCGCTTGTTGGGCGTCAAAGCCATCGGTTTCACTACAGTTCTTTGCAGAAGTTGTCGATCGTTCATTATTCGATCGCTCCTGAAAATCTCATCGATTAAATCCGCACCGCCAGCACATCGCAGGGTGCGCCGTGCAGCACGGCGTTAGCGGTTGAGCCCAGCAACAAAGCCAGCCCATGCCGACCGTGGCTGCCGACGACAATTAAATCCATCTGGTGATCCTGGACTGCACCAAGAATGCCTTCCTTGGTGGAGATGGCGTTGACCACCCACAGGCCGGCAGCGTCCACACCCAGGCGTTGCGCCAGCTTGCCCAGTTCGGCGCGCGCTTCCTGCAACAGAGCCTCATCCGGCAGATCGGGCAAAACCGGCAGCAGTTCATAGCCGCCGCCCAGACTGATATTCATATCTTCTACGACATGAATCAGGCTCAGGCGCGCGCCATACTTCCCAGCGATGTCCCTGGCTCGTTCCGCGACCTTCAGCGCCTCGTCGGAAAAATCGACGGCGCATAAAACGTGTTGATACGTCATAGCGTTCACTCCTCGGCAATCCTATGGTAATACCGTTTCCAGCAGCGTCCGTAAAAACTCATAAGTTTCCTGGCGCGATGGATCGTCCTTCGGCAGGCGTTGTTGCGATTCACGCAAGGCGCCTACACCCAGTTTGGCCTGCGTCAGCCCCAAATTATGCAAGGTTCGCGCATCGTCGCGCCGACGTAGGGCTTCCCGGTAAGCACGTTCCGCTGATGCCAGCCGACCCTGCTCGGCATATAAATTCCCCAGTTCGAACCAGGGCCGGTCATCGGTGGGCTTCAGGCGCATCCATTGTAAATAATAGCCCTCAGCCACATCCCAGCGACCGGTTTCATAGGCTTGCCGCGCCCGTTCCTCGATAAAGCCCGGATCGTTAGAGAGATCTGGTGCAGATGGCCGCGCGCCACCCGTTCCCGAAGCAAGTGCAGACTCAGCTCCTCCGCCCGCTTGTTCCAGTTGTGCGCAACCGTTGATCAGCATTATGCAGGTCAGCGCCCATGTGATGCGGGATAACCGTTCAGTCCCCCCCTTTGGCAAAGGGGGGTTGGGGGGGGATTTGAGTCCCATCGCTCGTGTACAATCCCCCCGGCCCCCCTTTGGCAAAGGGGGGAGATGAATGCCGACAATTTGGGAGACGCGGGGCATGGAAGCGTTATGAGATCAGCCCATTGCTAATAGCAGTCCATTCAATCGTTTGACGAAGCTCGCCGGGTCTTCCAGTTGTCCACCCTCGGCCAGCACCGCCTGCTCGAACAGCAGATGTGTCCAGTCGCCGAAGCGGGTCGCGTCGACTTCATCTTTAAGCCGGGTGATCAGCGAATGACCGGGATTCAGTTCCAAATAGGGCTTGCTCATCGGTACGTTCTGCCCGGCATCACGCAACAGGCGCTCCAGATGCGGGCTGAGGCCGTGTTCGTCCACGACCAGACAGGCGGGTGAATCCGTCAACCGCGAGGAAATGCGTACTTCATTGATCTTGTCACCCAAGACTTCCTTGACCCGCGTCAATAAATCCTTGTACTGATCCTCGGCCTGCTTTTGTTCCTGCTTCTCCTCTTCTGAGGCGATCTTGTCCAGATCCAGCGCGCCCTTGGCTACCGACTGGAAGTGCTTGCCATCGAATTCAGTCAGGTGGGACATCAGCCATTCGTCCACCCGGTCGGTGAGCAACAGGACTTCCAGACCCTTCTTGCGGAAAATCTCCAGATGCGGGCTGTTTTTGGCGGCGGCGAAGCTGTCGGCGCTGATGTAGTAAATCTTGTCCTGACCCTCCTTCATCCGGGCGACGTAATCAGCCAAGGCAACAGTCTGGTCGGTGCTATCGTTATGGGTTGAAGCGAAGCGCAGCAACTTGGCGATTTGCTCACGATTGCTGTAATCCTCCGCTGGCCCCTCCTTGAGCACCCGTCCGAATTCCTTCCAGAATTTACCGTATTTCTCGGCGTCATTGGCCGCCATGTCCTCCAGCAGGCCCAGCGCCTTCTTGACCGAACCACCCCGGATGCTGTCCACCACCTTGCTGCTTTGCAGGATTTCGCGGGAGATATTGAGCGGCAGGTCATTAGAGTCGATCACCCCGCGCACGAAGCGCAGATAGCGCGGCATCAAATGCTCGGCGTCGTCCATGATGAACACGCGCTGCACATAGAGCTTGACGCCGTGGCGCTGTTCGCGATCCCACAGGTCAAACGGCGCGCGATTCGGGATGAACAACAGCGAAGTGTATTCCAACTTGCCTTCGACCCGATTGTGCGTCCAAGCCATCGGCTCTTCAAAATCATGGCCGACGTGTTTGTAGAATTCCTTGTATTCCTCGTCCTTGATCTCGTTCTTTGGCCGCGCCCACAGCGCCGCCGCCTGGTTAATGCGCTCGTCCTCGAATTTGGGCGGCGCGTCCTTGTCCTCGCTGTACTTTTGCACCGGCATGATCACCGGCAAGGTGATATGGTCGGAATACTTGGTAATGATTGAGCGCAGTTGCCATTCATTCAGCAGGTCGCTGTCATCTTCATGCAGATGCAACGTGACCTCAGTGCCGCGCGTGGGTTTCTCGATATTCTCAAGCGTATATTCGCCTTCGCCGGTGGATTCCCACAGCACGCCGTGCTCCGGTCCCATGCCCGCGCGGCGAGTGCGCACGGTCACCTGGTCGGCGACGACAAAGCTGGAATAGAAGCCCACGCCGAACTGGCCAATAAGATTGGCGTCCTTGGCTTGATCGCCGGTCAGTTTCTGCATGAACTGGCGGGTGCCGGAACGGGCGATGGTGCCGATATTGTCGATCACTTCCTGCCGGTCCATGCCGATGCCGTTGTCCGTCACGGTAATCGTGCGCGCATCTTTGTCGAACGTGACGCGAATTTTCAGTTCGGGATCATTTTCGTACAGTGCGCCATCGGTTAGCGCTTCAAAACGTAGCTTGTCGCAGGCATCAGAGGCGTTGGAAATCAGTTCACGAAGAAAAACTTCCTTGTGGGAATACAGGGAATGCGCGACCAAGCGCAACAATTGCTGCACCTCGGCTTGAAAACCAAGCGTTTCCTTATGGGCTTCGACGGTCATGGGGGACGGTCTCCTGAGTCGTAATGTTTATAGGCCAGGAGCAGATATGCGGACGAATCGCGGGATTTCAAGGAATGCTGTTAATCAACATCACCTTGTCGCGGGTCGAATGCTAACCACAATGGGTTTGCCGCCACCATAACCGATACCCCAGCAACCCGGCGAGAATTCCAGCGTACAGCAACGGTTCGCTGATATCCGCCTTGACCAGCCACAGATAATGCAGCACGCCGAGTATCCCGATCACATAGACCAGTCGGTGCAGTCGCTGCCAGTTGCGGCCCAGGCGCTTGATCATCCCGTTCGTGGAAGTGGCCGCCAGGGGAATCAACAGCAGGAAAGCGGTAAAACCGACCGTGATATAGGGTCGTTTGGCGATATCGGCAACGATGGCTGAAATATCGAAAAAATGATCGAAAATCAGATAAACGCTGAAGTGTAGACAAACATAAAAGAAGGCAAACAATCCCAACATCCGGCGGAAGCGCTGCCATCCATTCCAGCCGGTTAGGCGGCGCAACGGCGTCACCGCCAAGGTCAGCAGCAGGAAACGCAGGCTCCAGTCACCCGTGAAATGCGTCAATGTTTCCACCGGGTTTGCGCCCCATTGACCGCTCCAGCCAAGCCAGAACAGCCAGGTAAGCGGCAACAGGCTGGCGCTAAAGACCATTGGCTTACCGAGGCGTTGCAGCAAACGGGTTCGTTGTGGGGTCATGAAAACGCAACTCGCAGGGGTTGAACAGGTCACAAACAGGAAGTCTATCACCCGGAGCCGCGCCATGCTGATTCAGAAACCTGTCAACATTTCTCCGTCGGAGATCACGCCCCCCGAACTGTACGCGCGCCGTCGCGAGTTCATGAAAACTGCTGCGGTATGGGGCGCTGTAGCGCTGTTGCCGCCCGCCTTGCGCAGCCGTCTTGCGCAGGCCGCGGACAATGATCTCCAACGGACTCCCTATAAGGATGTGACATCCTACAATAACTTTTACGAGTTCGGCACGGGCAAAACCGATCCGGCGGAAAACGCGGGCAGCCTGAAAACCAAACCCTGGACGGTGACGGTGGAGGGACATTGCGAGAAACCGGGGCAATATACGCTGGAGGACTTTCTGGCGCCGCATCAACCGGAAGAGCGCATCTACCGCCTGCGTTGCGTCGAAGCCTGGTCGATGGTCATCCCGTGGCTGGGTATCCCCCTCGCAAAAATCCTGCCGCGCTTTCAGCCCACCTCCAGCGCTCAATATGTCGAATTCACCACGTTGTTCGATCCCGAACAGATGCCGGGCCAACGCACTCGTATCCTGGACTGGCCCTATGTCGAGGGGCTGCGGATGGATGAAGCGATGCATCCACTGACATTGCTAGCGACGGGTCTCTATGGTAAGGAACTGCCCAATCAAAACGGCGCGCCGCTACGATTGGTTGCACCCTGGAAATACGGCTTCAAGAGCATCAAATCGATAGTGAAAATTCGCTTCACCGAGCAGCAGCCAGCCACTACATGGAACCGTGAGATTCCCAGCGAGTACGGGTTTTACGCCAACGTGAATCCCAACGTGGATCACCCACGCTGGAGTCAGAAGAAAGAGCGGCGCATTGGCGACTTCTTCCGCCGCGATACGCTGATGTTCAATGGCTATGCCGAGCAAGTCGCTGGTCTGTATGCGGAGATGGATCTGCGCAAGGATTTCTGAAGACTATACTCTTTCCCTGGATATGCTTGCTTCGGGGAACCGCAAGCGGATGCCCACTGGGTTCTTTTTTTTATTAAAGTTTCTGAAATTGATAACAAATATAAATCTTGTCAGAGGGTATCATGCCAACATTGCACAGGTTTGCATGGGGGTTGAGTCTATTGGGCATGGTTGCCGCGAACGGCGCCTACAGCAGGATGCTGGCGTTGGATGAACCGGAAGACTTGACGGAACTGAGTCTGGAAGAATTGATGCAACAAAAGGTGACGTCGGTGAGCCGCAAACCCCAGCGGCTTTCCCGTGCGGCGGCGGCGGTATTCGTGATCACCGCCGGGGATATCCGCCGCTCCGGGGCGCTGAGCATCGCCGAAGCCCTGCGTCTGGCCCCTGGCCTGGAGGTGGCGCGCATCAACGCCAATCAGTGGGCGATTACCTCCCGGGGCTTCAATAACCGCCTTGCCAACAAAATGCTGGTGCTCATGGACGGCCGCACGGTGTACACGCCCCTGTTCTCCGGCGTGTATTGGGAAGTCCAGGACACGCTGCTGGAGGACATTGACCGGATTGAAGTGATTCGCGGCCCCGGCGCGGCTCTGTGGGGATCGAACGCCGTCAATGGCGTCATCAATATCATCACCAAAAGCGCTAAAGACACGCAGGGCGGTTTATTGACCGTCGGCGGCGGAACGGAAGAACGCGGCTTTGGGGCGGTGCGCTACGGCGCGCAATGGGGCGAGGATTTCCAGGCCCGCGCCTACGTCAAATCATGGCGACGCGATGGCCAGGTTGATCCCACCGGGCGCGACGCCCCGGACGATAGTCAATCCACCCAGGCCGGTTTTCGCCTTGACGGCGCGCTGTCGAACCAGGATGCGATCACCGTGCAGGGCGATATTTATCAAGGCGATGCCGACCAAACCCTCACGTTCAGCACCTTGACGCCGCCCTATACCACGACCTTTGCCGAACAGGCCGATTTTTCCGGCGGCAACCTGCAGGCGCGCTGGCGACATGCCTTTTCGGCCACATCAGAACTGGATGCGCAGATTTATTACGACCAAATGAAGCGCGATGAGGCGGCAGGTAGGCAGACGCAGGATACCTTTGATTTCGATCTGCAACACCGATTTGCCTGGAGCGAGGACCAGGACATCATCTGGGGACTGGGCTACCGCTTCACCCAGGATCGCATCCGCAATTCACCCTACGTGGGGCTCATTCCCGATCATCGGGATTTGAACCTATTCAGCGCTTTCATTCACGACGAGATCAAGCTGCAGGAGCAATTATTCCTCACTCTGGGCGCCCGGTTTGAACACAATGATTACACGGGCTTTGAAATCCAGCCGAACGCGCGCCTGGCCTGGACGCCGGATGATCGACACACGATCTGGGGCGCTATTTCGCGAGCCGTGCGGACGCCATCGCGGGCCGATGTGGACCTCTACAACGATTTGTCGGTGATTCCGCCTAACACCCCGGCGAATCCACAACCTTTTCCTGCCCTGGTGACGGTCAATGGCAATCCGGCGATTCTGTCGGAAAGCCTGATCGCTTACGAATTGGGGTATCGATTTAATCCCCATCCCCGCTTTTCCCTGGACTTGGCAGGATTTTTCAATGTCTATGATGACCTGCGCACCGTGCGCGAGGATCAGCCCTACTTCGAAGTCGCCCCGCCGCCGCATCTGGTCTTGCCACTGACCTTCGTGAATCAGATGAGCGGCCATACCTATGGACTAGAGTTGGCGGCGGATTGGCGTCCGCTGGCGGGGTGGCGGTTACGTGCCGCCTATACTTATTTTCAGGCGAATTTACGGCTGGATGACGGCAGTATTGATGTGTTGAGTCTGAGCGCCGCCGAAGGCTCCAGTCCCCGACAGCAGTTCTCCCTGTTCTCCACCCTGGATTTGAGCGATCGCTTGGAATTCGACCTGTGGTTTCGCTCGGTCGGCGCTTTGCGTGATCCGCCGGTGGACAGCTACACTACGCTGGACGCACGCCTGGGCTGGAAGCCGTATAAGGATGTAGAACTGGCGATTGTGGGACAGAATCTGCTCGACAGCCCCCATCTGGAATATGGTTCGGCTTTCACAAATTCCGCAAGCACGGAAGTGGAGCGCGGCGTTTACGCCAGACTGGATTGGCGGTTTTAGGGTATCGAATGATGCGGAAACTCGCTTTTGACAACAAAACCTGGGACGCGCTGATCCTGGCCACCGGACTAGCAGCGTTAAGCAGTTTGCCACATCCAGTCGCTGCCGCTGCGCCGGATCTGACCGAACTGAACATTGAAGAGTTAATGCAAGTCAATGTCATCTCCGCCGCCAAGCAATACCAATCTTGGGCCGATAGCGCCGCTGCGGTTTTCGTCATTACGAATGAGGACATCCGCCGCTCCGGCGTCACTACCCTGGCTGAGGCGTTACGCCTGGCGCCCGGCGTGGAGGTAGCGCGCATTGACGCCAGCCGTTGGGCGATCACCATTCGCGGTTTCAATGGACGCTTCGCCAATAAACTGCTGGTGATGATCGATGGCCGCTCCATTTATACGCCGGCCTTTTCCGGCGTGTACTGGGAAATTCAGGATTTGCCACTGGGTGATATCGACCGCATCGAGGTTATTCGCGGTCCTGGCGGCAGTTTGTGGGGCGCCAATGCAGTCAATGGGGTGATCAACATCATTAACAAACCGGCCCGCGCTACTCAGGGCGGCGTGGTCAGCGTTACCTCCGGAAATGAGGAGCGTTCCATCATCGATGCCCGCTATGGCGGCCAATGGGGGGAAAACGCCCAGTACCGGCTTTATGGTCGCCAGGCGCGCCGCGATGGTTTTGTCGACCCCGAAGGAAGGGATGCCGGCGATGACTGGACCCTCCAGCGCGGCGGGTTCCGCCTGGACTGGCAACCGACAGGCCGCGATTCCGTGCGCATTATGGGCGATATTTATGACGGCGACTTCGATGAAAACATGGTGGTTCCCATCCTGACGCCGCCCTATGCCGAGCGTCGGCTGGACTCGACTCACGCACATGGCGGAAGCTTACAAACCACCTGGGAACGCCGCTACTCAGAGCGCGAGCGGATTAGCTTGCAGGCGTATTACCAGTATGAAGACCATGACGCCTTGCTGGCCCCCTTCCGGCTGGATACCTTCGACGTGGATTTCCAGCACAATTTCCAGTGGAGCGAAAGGCAGAAGCTGGTGTGGGGACTCAACTACCGCCGTTATCACGACCGCTTTGATCCTTCCATATTGATTACGCTGACGCCTTCGAGTCAGACTAGTGAATTGTTCAGCCTGTTCGCCCAGGATCAGATTGCCGTGACCGAGCGCTGGTTATTGACGCTGGGCGCTCGAGTGGAGCATAACGACTACACCGGCTGGGAGTTTCAACCCAATCTGCGTTTGCTATGGAAGCTGGATGATCGCCAGCGGGTTTGGGTCGCCGCGTCGCGGGCGGTGCGCACCCCGTCGCGGGTTGAAGAAGACGCCCGGATCAATGCCATGACGCTGCCGCCGGAAATTACCGGTAGCCTACCGGGTCTGATCGCGACCTTGGGCGATCAGGGTTTTGACTCAGAGAAGCTGACCGCTTACGAACTCGGCTATCGCACCTGGCAGGGTC
>JAGRHQ010000179.1 GCA_020444905.1 Candidatus Competibacteraceae bacterium | reverse complement strand
AGAATGCCTTGAAATATGGACAGCGCCCTGAAATCGAGATTATAGATTGTCCAGACCGGCTGACATTAACCGTCCGCGATCATGGCCCCGGTATCCCGACTGCCGAGTTGGAGCGGGTGTTTGAGCCGTTTTACCGTTTGGAAAGTTCGCGCAGCCGTGATACCGGCGGCGCTGGCCTGGGATTGAGCATCGCCCGCAATATCGCTCGCGCTCATGGCGGCGAGTTGATTCTGCGCAATCATGCGCAGGGCGGATTGGAGGCTGTGTTGGAGCTTCCGCGCTGATTCGGATAGAAAAAGGGCAGGGTAGTTAGCGCAAGTGGGACGAATCGCAATAATATTGGCGGTATTGATGATGGTACCGGAGTTACTGGCGTTTCCTGGGACAGGCTTTGCCGCCGATGCGCCTCCTCCTCCTGGCGCTCCCCCGCAAGAACAGAAGGAGTATCTGGCGAATGCAATCTGTGAGCAACGCCGCGCCCGTGAGGCGGAACTGGCCCAATCCGATAGCGTCGTCAAACAGGCGCTGGCCGAGATGCTGAAAGCGCCTGAACTGCAAACCTGCGAAGTCAGGGAACGCTGGCGCTGGCGGGATGATGGCGCTATGGAACCCCCTTCACGTTCGCCCCGTGATCCCCGTCCAGGTCAATGGTTCGCAGCGACCGTCGAGGCGCTGCTCTGGTTTGCCATTGGGCTGTTCATCACTGTGGCGGGCTGGTGGTTATGGCGCCACGCGCCGAAGGCTTTCAGCCATGCCAGACCACGCGCTGTTAAATCCGGCTCACGGTTAGTTCAAGGCCGTGATGAGATCACCGTTCCACCGGATGCCGGGCTGGGAGACGCCGCTTGGCAATTGTGGAGCGAAGGTCAATCGCGCGAGGCGTTGCGTATGCTGTATCAAGGCAGCCTGGCCGGGCTGGCGATCCGGCGCGGTCTCCCGGTGCGACCAAGCGCGACCGAAGTTGAATGCCTGCGCCTAGCCACGGCGCAACTGACCGATCCCGAACTGCTTGAATTTCTGCGCCGCCTGACCCGCGCCTGGCAGGTAACCGCCTACGCCCACCGCTCGCCGGACGAGGCCGAAGTTCATAGCTTATGTGCGGAATGGCCCCGGCATTTCGCTAGGGCAACTCGCAATGAATAGCTTTCGGCCCACGTTTCTCCCAAAGTCTCTATCTCCCCCCTTTGAAAAAGGGGGGTTGGGGGGGATTTTGACGAGCAGCGGTAACCTCGGGCGTTCAAATCCCCCCTCGCCCCCTTTGCTAAAGGGGGGATTGAACGGTGCGAGGCGCTTGAAAAGTGTGGAGCAATTTTTTACGAATCGCTTGGAGTAGGAGCGCGACCGGCATGACCCGTCGCCGATTATGGCTGATCCCACTGATTTTGTTGGCGCTGCTCAGCATGGGCGGGCTGTTACTATGGCTAAGTCAGCACCTGGTCCAGCGCAACGAAGAGGTTTATACCGGCTATGGCGAAGCCGCTCAACGCAATCCGTTTTACCTGGCGGGCCGGTTGTTGAATCGGATGGGCCGCACGGTCCATAGTGTGCGCCGTCTCGACGAATTACCCCAACCGCTGGCATCCACTGCAACCCTACTGATCGCTATCCCCAGTTACGCGCTCAGCGCTGCTGACAGCCAGAGGTTGCTGGACTGGGTCCATACGGGCGGACATCTGCTGATCAGTGTGCAACATCCTTATGAACCCGGCCAGGGACATGATTACCTGCTCAATTCGCTTGAAATCCGTAGTCATCGCGCTGAAAAATCGGTCGCCGATCCGGTTGCGGTCAAACTGAATGAAGCCGGGCTGCCCCTGCAAGTCCGGTTCCGCTCGGATTTGCGATTGAATGACGCTTTCTGGCAATCCTCTCAATGGGGAAAGGGGCGGGTTACGCTGCTGAGCGATCTTGACCCATTTACCAACCACCGGTTAGCCGAATACGATCATGCCGATTTTCTATGGGCGTTGCTCCAGCAGGGCGCTCCAGACGGCGAGGTTTGGCTGCAATACCGGAGGCTCACTCCATCATTCATGCAACTGCTGTGGCAATACGCCTGGATGCCGCTGGCCGGGCTGATTTTGACGCTACTGGCGGCGCTGTGGAGCTACAGCCGGCGACTGGGGCCACTGTTGATCCCGCGTTCCGGGGAACAACGGCGATTGGCGGAACATCTGCGCGCCTGTTCCCGTTTCCTCTGGCGTCACGGCGCTGGGCCGATACTCCTTCAAGCCGCCCGCCACTACGCCTTGCGCCAGATCGAACGCCGCCAGCCTGGCGCACCGCCGGATATCGCGCTGTTACCGCACTCCGACGAACCGCTGCATGAGCGCGATCTGATGCAAATTCTGCAAACCCTGCAACGACTGAATCGTTTCCGATGAGTGAAATTTCCCCCGCTGCCGCCGTGAACCCGCCCTCCAGCGCCGAATTGCAATGGGCTGGGGACTTTCTGCAAGCCCTGCGCCGCGAAATCGGTCAAGTGTTGATCGGCCAGCAAGCGGTGGTTGATCAAGTGCTGATTGCTCTCGGCGCTGCCGGTCACGTCCTGGTCGAAGGCGTCCCCGGACTGGGCAAAACCCTGCTGGTGCGCGCGCTGGCGGCTTGCGTCAACGCCCGCTTCGCCCGCATTCAGTTCACCGCTGACCTGATGCCTAGCGATGTCACTGGCCATGCCTTGTACAACCTGCGTGAAGAGCGGTTCGAAATTCGCCGGGGGCCGGTATTCTGCCACTTCCTGCTGGCCGACGAGATCAACCGCGCCCCGGCCAAGACCCAGGCCGCGTTGCTGGAAGTGATGCAGGAAGGACAGGTCACTATCGAGGGTCAATCCTTTCCGTTGCCACCCCCGTTCATGACGCTGGCCACGCAGAATCCTATTGAACATGAAGGCACCTATCCCTTGCCGGAAGCGCAACTCGACCGATTTCTGCTGAAAATTCAGATCGATTACCCCAGCTTTACGGAAGAGGCCGCATTGCTGCGTCAGGTCACTGGCGGACAGGTCGGCGACAAGCTGGATGTATCGCGGGTGCGGGCAGTGGCGGATCCGGAACGGGTGCTCACCTTGCAACGAATCGCCGCCCGGTTAAATCTCGATGATGCGGTGCTGGATTATGCGGTGCGCTTGGTCGCCGCGACCCGGAAAACGCCGGGATTCGCCATTGGCGTTGGGCCGCGCGGCGGCATTGCTCTGATTCGCGCCGCCCGCGCTCAGGCTTTGCTAAACCAGCGGGACTTCGTGACGCCCGACGATATCAAAAGCATCGTTAAACCAGCTTTGCGCCACCGGCTGACACTGGCGGCGGAATATGAAATGGAAGGGGCGCAAGTGGATGAAGTGCTGGATGATTTACTGCGACGGGTGGCTGCGCCGAGGGTGTGATGGATGGCTCAAGCGACCAAAAGTCCCTTGACAAATGAAGCTGATAAACTTTACTTATGAAACATTTCATTGACCCAAAAATTGACTGTGTGTTCAAGGCTCTGCTCGGTACTGAACGCAATCGCCGGTGAGTCTGCTCGATCACGGCGGGATTTGGCTGCTGGAATTGAGCAAATGTGCGATTGAGACCGTCGAAACGGAGCAAGAGTGGTGGCTAAAATTTTTCATCGAAGTCCCGGCTCGATGAAGAACACTTACCCGAGTGGATGGACACTGAGGAGATGCGCCAAGCGATGAGCACCTTAAAAGCCTTTTCCGAGAAAGAGCGCGCCTACCACCAATATCAGGCGCGGCAAAACTACCTGCGCCAGCAGCGGAGTATTCAGCACTATCAGGACGCTTTACGCGCTGAGGCTGAACAGGCGCGAGCCGAGAAAGAAGCGGCTTTAGCGGAAATTGAGCGGATGAAAGCGCTGCTCGGCAATGATAAAATGTTGTAAATATTTTCAAGACAGAATAGCCTTGCAGGGGACGGAAACGGGCATGCCGAGGTAGGTCATGACATTCAAGGCGGCGACTCGGACATGGACTTCCGTGACCTGAGCTTCGAAAAGGCGGGACGCCAGGCGCTCACCGAACCGTTGTTTAAAGCGGTAAAGGGTATTTATGCACCAACGCCGATGGCCTGGCAAAATTGCGCTATCGTTCTTTAGCCGTACAGTGTGTTGAATTGCTGAGACGTGACCAGGCTTTTGAAATTATCGCTACTTCTAATTCAGATCGACTTCAATCAGATGCTTCGCTACCTCTTGATCAATCTTGGTGTTCATTGCATCTACCACGCCTTAGGCTGAAACTGCTCATCATTAAGAATTTGCATCGATTCCCCGGCCTGCGCCAGCACAAACAACCCTTGCCGATAAGCGTAAGCGTCTGCCTGCTCCTCAAACACAATGCCCGCGACCGCGCCATGCAACGTCTTATCAGCATATTCCGGGAAAAACGTCCGAAAACGGCCTAAATCGTCCAACAAATCCCGCACATCCGCCACACCCAGACTACTCTTGACCTCCACGACCACCACATGGCCGGCATTGACCACCAACACATCAATTTCCAGCGTGTCGCCGCCTTGGCGCTTCTTCACGCGCTGACTCACCATGTGCACCGGAATCCCTCGCGCCGCGAAAATGGTTTCGCACGCGGGCGCAACCTGGTTTTCTACGAATAACCCCCACTTGCCGCCTAAATCCCCTAATCGCCGATCCAATTCCCGCAACCGCCGGTCGGCTTCCGCCTGGCTTTCCTGAAACTTGCGGTCGGTTTCTTGGAACTTGCGGTCGGTTTCTTGGAACTTGCGGTCGGTTTCTTGGAACTTGCGGTCGGTTTCCTGAAACTTACGGTCGGTTTCTTGTTGTGAGGTCAATACCTCACGCAACAAGAGCCATAATTCTTCGGAAGTGGTCGCCATCATACGCTCCTGTCTCATGCTCATCTGATTGACGATTATCGCACTAGCAAAAGTGAATAGCCATGACCCAGGGTGTAGGGATAACAGCGAGCCAGACTATGGTAACCGCACCAGGCCACCGCAGCGAGAATCGCCGTTTCATCAGAATTTCACAGCGTCCGATTAAGCTTATGTGCTGATTTCGGTCACCGCTTCGACCGCAGCACCTCATTATTCTCAAACTCCTTACCGGACGGCTGCTGTATGTTCCAGGAAATTCTACTGATTCCCGCTGCTGGCGCATTGGCCTTCACTGGTCTCAAGCTGCGCAAGCAACATCAGTATCGTCAATTGCAAGCACGTCAGAATACGTTGGTCACGCAGTACAGCGCAGTTCTCAAGCTGCCTGAGCAACTTCCGGAGCGATTGCCTGACTTTCAGCAACGTCTTGCGATGGTTTCCGAACCGTTGCCAATAGCCGCTTTTGAAAAACTGCGGGAGGCGGCGTTGCGCTGCGCCAGCACCGAGCGCAGCTATTTCCCGGCGCACAAGAAGGGTGGCACGGTCGCTTACGAAGACTTGCACCAAAGGGTGCCGGAGATTATCGCTTTTTACCAGTCAGACTACTTGCGTCGGCTTTGTTCAGCAGTGACCGGCGAGCCAGTGCTGCCCACGCCGATTAACGATCAAAGCTCTTGCTCGTTGCTGTTCTACGACCGGCCTCGCGATCACATCGGTTGGCATTACGATTACAACTTCTACAATGGTCGGCATTTCACCGTATTGCTGCCCCTGGTCAACCGCCACCTCCAAGAAAACCGGCTCTCTTCAGCGCAACTAGTGATTCGACGGGATGAGCAGGACGTCATGATTCCCACTCCGCCCAATACCTTGATCCTGTTTGAAGGCGCACGCGTGTTTCATAAAGTGACTCGGCTGGAAGAGAACGAGTTGCGGGTGATTCTCAGCATGACCTTTTGCACCCAACCGCAGACTTCGCTGCTCAAGGGCGTGATTCGCCGCGTCAAGGATATCGCCTACTTCGGCATACGGGCGTTGTGGAGTTGAACCTCAGCAAGAGAGGCTTCACTCTTGACGCTGCAACAGCGCCAGCGTCTCAACATGATGAGTTTACGGGAAGAAGTCATAAGGAATCAGCGCCTCCACGGTGTAACCGCCCGCAGTCAACGCCGCCAAATCCCGACTCAGGGTAGCGTCGCTTTACGACGGCTAGGCCAGGCGATCCGGTTGAAATTCCACCGCCGTCCAGACCGCTGATGAGCAAGCTTTGCACCAGTAATTCCAGCGAGCGTCGCCAGTCACCGCACGAATCGCTTGCAGCCGATCCGCCCAAGGCGCCAGCCTTCGCTGCAACCACTGAGTCTTTTGCGCCTCGCTGGCGGCGGCGCTCCAGGTGCGATGCGCGCAGCCTGGATAACGAGGTTCACAACTCGGCAAAAGTAGTGGATTCACCCGGCAACAGAGGGTAGGGTTGTTCCCGCAGCAGGCGGCGCTGGATGGCGGCATCGATGTCCATGCCGTTGAAGGCATAGACGCCGGGAATATCGGTTTCCTCAATGCCTTCGTCCTCGACCACGGCGAGCGGCATTGACTCGCCAAGGGCATAGACGCCATTAACAGTGGTCTCGAAGATGCTCATGTCGCCGCCAGTCGCTGGCGCTTGCGCCAGCCAGCGGTGGCGCGCTGAACCGGTCAGGAGGTATTTGTAGAGTTTCATGCCGGATTCTTCCTTATTAAGCTTTGCACTTCAAAAAGCAAGACGGGGCGGGAGAAAAACAATGGTCAGTAGTTATCTGGTTTGCGACGTTTGCGGCGGATTCGGACCTCCGGCCAGTTTTCTTAGCGAAAACGGCTTGCGACTTTGCTATCAATGCTGGTATCAGGAGCGATATGACAACCGCCCGCCCGTTAATGCGCACGAGTCCAGGGTGACGGAATCCGTAGAGTCTGCTTCCAACGCTCCCGTCTCCCCCGATCAATCGCGCAACAGTTCATAACTGGCGCGATAAGCATCGGCCAGGGCCGCCATGTAGGCTTCGTTGACCTGTTCAGCGTCCAGTCCCGATTCCTTCAGCATGGCCCAGTCGCACTGTTCATAAGCCAGGGCACAGGCCAGAATTTGGCCCAGCGCGCCTTCGTGGCGCAACAACGCTGCATTGATGTCTTCCTCCAGTGGCAGCGCCGCCAGCACCTCTGGCATGGGCGCTTGCGCCACCAGATCGAGCACCGACAGCAAACCCACCATGAAATTGCTGTCGTGCTGCTTAAGACCCAGTTGCTCGCCCAGTAACTCGCACATCTTGGCGCGCACCAGGGCAATGGTCATCAGATCGCTGCGAGCGCTCTCGACGCCAGACATCGAGATCAGCGTCGCCCAGGAACGCACCGTGCGCACTCCCAGTAGCGCCACCGCCCGCTGGATCGATTCGACCCGTTGCGGCAGACTGAAGTAGGCGGAGTTAATGTAGCGGAGCAGCTTATAACTGAGAGCGACATTCTGAGCAATCAGGGATGCAATTTGCTGGAGATCAGCATCGGGCTGATTCAGCGCGCTGACCAACCGCACGACGGCTAATTGATTGGTCTGAATCCCCTGGAATTTGAGCAGCCGGGGCTGGGAAAAGTGGCGCCCCTGGAAAAAATCAAACCCCAGCTTTTGGCACACCTCGAGCTGATGCTGATCTTCAATCCCGCTGGCAATCACCGCTAATCCCCGTTGATGGAACCGGGTCAACAGCCGGCGCGCTTCCAGTTCCGGGGTGGTCGATATATTCAGACGCACATATTCGACGGTCTCCAACAGCGCCTGACAGGCTTCGTTGTCCATATACTCGTCGAGCAGAAAGCAATAGCCTTCTTGGCGCAAGGCGTTGAGCGCGGCGATCAACGGTTCATTCACGCTGATGGCGGCCATGACTTCGAACACCAGACGCGGGGAAGCCTCTATCAGTTGCCGTAACGTTCCTTGAACCAGCAAGTCATGGGCGACATTCAAAAAAATCTCCTCCTGTAAATTTTCCTGTGAT
>JAGRHQ010000178.1 GCA_020444905.1 Candidatus Competibacteraceae bacterium | reverse complement strand
AGGTTAACTTGGCTTTGCCGCAGTTGCCGGAAGCGGTTTCCAAGCAAGGGGTTGCGGTGAAGAAGGTCTCTTCGACCTTCCTGATGGTGATTGCCTTGTATTCGCCCGATGGCAGTCTGGATGACGTCGCAGTGGGCAACTATGCGAATCTCTATGTGCTCGACGCGCTAAAGCGCATTCCAGGCGCTAACCAGTCGAGCATTTTCGGTATCCCGGACTACGCGATGCGCGTCTGGTTGAAGCCGGACCGGTTGAGCGATCTGGGCTTGACGACCGACGAAGTCATCAGCGCGATTCAGGGCCAAAACCAGCAATTTGCGATTGGCCAGATTGGCCAGGCTCCCACCGATCGACCGGTCGAATTAACCTTTCCGGTCTCTACTCAGGGACGACTAACCACACCGGAGGAGTTCGAAAATATCATTCTGCGCTCCAGCGCGGCTGGCGCCGGCATCGTGCGTCTCAGGGACGTCGGTTACGTGACGCTGGGTATGCAGAGTTATGGCTTGCAAAGCCGTTTCAACGGCAAGACTGGCATCGCGCTGGCGGTTTACCAGCAGCCGGGCGCTAACGCGCTGGCGGTGGCGACCGAAGTGCGCAATACCCTGGAGGAGCTGAAAAAGAACTTTCCCGCCGGACTGGATTACGCCATTGCGCTCGACACTACCAAGTTCGTGAAAGCCTCGATTGACGAAGTAGTGAAGACATTGATTGAAGCCATCGTGCTGGTCATCCTGGTGGTGTTTATCTTCCTGCAAAGCTGGCGAGCGACCGTGATCCCGATTATCGCCGTGTTCGTCTCGATCATCGGCACCTTCGGCGGCATGTACTTGCTCGGCTTTTCCATCAATATGCTGACCCTGTTTGGGCTGGTGCTGGCTATTGGCATCGTGGTGGACGACGCCATCGTGGTAGTGGAAAACGTCGAGCGCAATATGGCGGAATTTCATCTGCCGCCCCGGGAAGCCGCGTTTCGCGCCATGGAAGAAGTTACCGGGCCAGTGATCGCCATCGTGTTAGTGTTGAGCGCGGTGTTCGTGCCGGTAGGTTTCCTGGGCGGCATGACCGGGACATTGTACAAACAATTTGCCATCACGATCGCCATCTCGGTGGCGCTCTCCGGTTTAGTAGCGTTAACTCTCAGTCCAGCGCTGGCGGCGAAACTGCTGAAACCGGGTGAACATGGCGACCAGCGCACTGATTTCCTCTACCGGGTGTTCTTCGGACCGTTCAATCGCGGTTTTGATCGGCTGACTCATGGCTATGCTGGGGGAGTGCGCTTCATCGTCAAGCGCATTCTGCTGGGATTGGCGCTGTTTGCCGTCATGCTGTTTGCCATCTATGGATTATTCCGCACCGTGCCAAGCAGTTTTGTGCCGCCGGAAGACCAAGGCTATGTGTTCGGTGTCGGCTTGCTGCCGGATGCCGCCAGCCTGGGGCGCACCAACGAGGTGGGCGCGCAAATCAGCGAAATTTTTCGCCAGAATGAAGCAGTCCACAGCGTGGTGGAAGTGAACGGCTACAGCTTGCTGGATTCGCAGTTGAAAACCAATGCCAGCACGCTATTTGTCTCGCTCAAGGATTATGAGGAACGGCACGGAGAGGCCATGACCGCGCCCAGCGTCATCGCCTACGCCATGAAAGCGTTTTCCAAGATTAACGAGGCCATTGCGTTAGTGTTCAATCCGCCCTCGATTCCTGGCTTGGGCACGACAGGCGGTTTTGAATTCTGGATTCAGAATCGGGGCAGCGGCGACGCCAAGCAACTGGAAAAGGTGACCCGGGACTTTATCGCCAAGGCGAAAGAACGTCCTGAGTTGGCCGGTCTCAATTCGACGATCCGCACGGCTTCACAGCAGCTTTATGTTTATCTGGATCGTGAGCAGGCGAATACGTTAGGCGTACCGGTGCAAAATGTGTTCGGCACCCTGCAAGCTCTATTTGGGTCGTTATACGTCAGCCAGTTCAACAAATTCAGCCGGGTGTGGCAAGTCATCGTCCAGGCGGCGCCGGAATACCGTTCTCGTCCGGATGACATCAAGAAAATTTACGTGCGTTCGACCAACGGCGGCATGGTGCCTTTGGAAGCCGTGGTTAAGCTGGAATACACCACCGCGCCGGACCTGATCACCCGCTTCAATAACTTCCCGGCGGCCAAGGTCACGGGTAGCTCGGCGTCAGGCTTCAGTTCCGGGCAGGCGACTCTGGCCATGGAAGCTGTCGCGCAAGAGGTTCTGCCGGAAGGTTTCTCCTTTGCCTGGAGCGGCGAAACCTTTGAACAGAAAAAGAGCGGCGGCGCTTCCGCAATGGTCTTCGTTTATGGCCTGATCATGGTGTTCCTGATCCTGGCGGCGCAATACGAGAAATGGTCGCTACCGTTCAGTGTGATGATGGCGGTGCCCTTTGGCGTGTTTGGCGCCTTGCTGGCGGTGTGGTTGCGCGGCATGGAAAACGATGTGTATTTTCAGATCGGTTTGCTGACTCTGGTGGGTTTGGCGGCCAAGAACGCCATTCTGATCGTGGAATTTGCAGTGATGAAGCATGAGGAAGGGATGCCGGTGTTTGAATCCGCCATTGAAGCGGCGCGCTTGCGCTTCCGGCCCATTCTGATGACCTCGCTGGCGTTCATTCTTGGCGCGATCCCTTTGGTGCTGGCGACCGGGGCCGGGGCGAACAGCCGGCATTCTATCGGGACCGGTATCGTCGGCGGCATGACCGCAGCGACTGTGCTGGCGATTTTCTTTGTGCCGCTGTTTTTCCGCCTGTTTGAGATGCGCGGGGAGAAGAAGACCACGCATCCTAACCTTCTCTCACAAGGGGGGAAGGAAACGCTGGCGGCTGGAAGTGAAGGGTCACCGGAGGGCAGTCACAATGCATAAGACATTACTGGCGGTTGCCATTGGTCTTGCACTCGGCGGCTGCGCCTCGGTAGGACCGGATTATCAACGTCTAGAAATGCCCACGCCGGAGCAATGGCGGATCAGTATTCAGCAAGCAAACGATCTGGCGAATACGCCCTGGTGGGAACAGTTCCAGGACCCGGTGCTGAATGAGCTGATCCAGATAGCGTTGCAGGAGAACAAAGAGGTCAAAATCGCTGCGGCGCGCGTCGACGAATATTTGGGCCGTTACGGCGTGACGCGCGCTGATCAATTTCCACAGGTCGGGGCTAATGCGGCTGGATCGCGTACTCGCAATAGCGAGAGCAGCGGGGCAGTGGGCGAAAATCCGGCGAACAGTTACCAGGTCGATCTGGGGGTGTCGTTCGAGGTGGATTTGTGGGGCAAGTTCCGCCGCGCCACCGAGGCGGCCCGAGCGGATCTGCTGGCGACCGAGGAGGCCCAGCGCACGGTGATTTTGACTCTGGTCAGTCAGTTGGCGAATGCCTATGTACAACTGATCGACTATGATCAGCAATTAGCGGTCACCCGCGCCACGCTGCAAACTCGCAGTGAATCGGTGCGGATCAATAGGCTGCGCTTCAAGGCCGGTCTGATCGGGGAAATGGATTATCAGCAGGCAGTGGCCGAATATCAGAACGCAGCGGTGCAGATCCCCTTACTGGAGCGGCTGATTGCCCAGCAGGAGAACGCGATCAGCCTGTTGCTGGGACGCAATCCCGGCAAGATTGCCCGGAGCGTTCCACTGGATCGATTGACTCTGCCGCAAGCGCCGGATGGTTTGCCGTCTGATCTGCTGGAACGCCGTCCGGACATCCGACAGGCCGAACAGCAGTTGATCGCTGCTAATGCGCAAATCGGCGTGGCCAAAGCCGCATTTTTTCCGAGCATTTCGCTGACCGGCTTGTTGGGAACCGCCAGTAACGATCTTTCTGATCTGTTCAAGGGACCCTCGAAGACCTGGCAGTTTGCGGGTCAACTGGCGCAACCGATTTTCACCGGCGGTACGTTGACCAGTCAGCTTCAGGTCGCGGAAGCCCAGCAACAACAAGCGCTGCTGAATTATCAGAAGACGATTCAGAATGCTTTTGCCGAGGTTGATGATAGCCTGATTGCGATCGCCAAGCTGCGTGAGCAGTTGAAAGACGAAGCAGCGCAGGTCAAGGCGTTGCAGCGTTATCTGGACCTGGCGACGCTCCGCTATCAAAACGGTTATTCCGATTACCTGACGGTCGTGGACGCCGAACGCAATCTTTACACTGCACAACTTCAGTATGTGCAGGATCAGGGAAGCCTGTTTACGGCGTTGATCAATCTGTACAAAGCGATGGGCGGCGGTTGGGTCAGTGAAGCTGCGCAAATGACAACAACTGCGCCTCAGTCCAAAGGAGGTTGAGGATTTTTGATAAATTGTAGGGCAGGGTTAACAAACGACCCCGCAGTAAGTGCGGGGTATGTATCTAAAACGAGAATCAATCAATGAAATTCCAGCGACTCGACCTTTGCGACTGTTGAAATAGATGCAGAGGGGTACTAATAAGTAAGGCCGCAAAGCAACCTAATGAGTTTGTGTGTAAACACAGTACGTGTTGCGTCCCTTTTTCTTAGCTTGATACATCGCTTCATCGGCTTGCTTGAACAACTGTTCTTGACTGACGCTTATTCCCCTGAACAAAGCAATGCCAATGCTGGCGCCGATTTGCGCCGTCTGGCCTTCACCAATATCAATAGGTTCAGCAACGTTGGTAATAATATTTTTTGCGATTTTTTCAACCCGCTGAGGTTGATCGATATAATCTACGAACAAGACGAATTCATCGCCGCCAAGCCGCCCAATTAAATCTGATTTGCGCACACTGCCTTCTAAGAGACGGGCAAAGTGAATCAAGACCCGGTCGCCGGCGTCATGACCGTAGGTATCGTTGACTTGCTTGAAGAAATCCAGGTCAATCAGCATCAAGGCTAGCCAGAATTCCGGCTTTTCACAGATCTTGTTAAGCCGATTTTGAAGGTTTATCTCAAACCCTAAGCGATTAAAGATCCCTGTCAATGCATCAGTTACAGCGGCTTTTTGAGCGGCAGTCTCGGCCAGCTTCCGTTCAGTGACATCGTTCGCCACGCCTTGAAACACTACATCCTCAATTCGGCTGAGCGTTATATTAACCCAGCGTAGACCGCCATCTGTTCCAACCAGTTTAATATCTTGCTGAACATTTTTATCTTCCCGGAGACAAGCCTTAATCATGTCCCCTACTTGCATCTCATCATTGTTAAAAAAATTGGTTACCCGAGAAATAGGATCGGTTTCGCTGCGTCCTACCGCTCGCATAAGTTTGCGGCAGGCTGGATTGTAGGAAAGCATTTTTCCCTGCTGATCGACCAGGAAAATTCCAGTATCAGCATTTTCGAAGATCGAGCGAAATTTCCGCTCTTCGATTTCACGTTGTTGTCGTAGGTTTCGCTCCTCATTAAGTAGGCTCACCAAACGAGCGATCATATGATTAATATAATTTACGAGTCCGCCTAATTCATCGCGCTCATGCCGCCGATGTGGATAAGCAAGAGTCTGGCCCTGCTCAGCGGGTAGAACCTGCAAACTGTCAGCGATCAGCTTAATCGGCTGGGTAATCAATCGATACACGACCAGCACTACAGTGATGCCCACAGCCAGAATCTGCACCATCAACAGGATACCGATGAAGTACGCAGCTTGAATAGCCTGGCTTTTCAACTCTATAGAATCAGGTGACAACAAAATTTCTCCAACCACTTCATCAGGATTGAAGGGAGAAACCAATTGGCGGCGCATAAAATCCGCTGGATGTTCTATAGTCGTTTCTTCAACGCCGCCCGCCGCCTTGGGAAGTCGAGCGGCTTCCGCTAATAGCGTCGTTCCAGTACGGATTACAACGCGCTTCACAATCTTATTACTCAGCAATCCCTGGCTAACTTCCTTAGCCAATTGCTGATCTTGCAGAAAACAGGCAATACTGGCGGAGCGTTCGACAGTGTCCAGAAGTTGCCGTAGTTGCTCTTGAGCGCGGGCAACCTCCCGCTTAATCGCCAGTGTATTACCCCACCATAAGAAGACGAGGCCGACAAACGCTATTACAGCCAAAATCCAGAGAGTGGTTCGGGTAACCAGGCTAACTTTTTTAGATGTCGCCACAGGATTATAAGGATGCGCAAATTGAAGTTAGTCTTTCAGAATATAAACAATTTTAACTCGCGAATCGACTTTATTCCGCTCGATATAACCAATGGCGCTTTTATTATTTTCGACAATATCCAGAACCTCTTCAGGAGCCTCGACCTGACGGGGTGGCGATCCCTGCCCAGAGAAGAATAGCCGCGCCCAGTAAGAGTTAATTTCAGCCAATTCCTTGTTGACCAGTCGAGCATAAAACTGTTGTTTCTCAGCATTGGGACCGCCTAGGTCGACAGTCAGCGCAGTTGCTCCAGAAGGTAGTTTTTTCTGACGGCCCAAGAAAAGATTAATGACCTCAGCCTTGGTCAATTGCTCGACGCCACTTTGCGAATTAACGATCACGGCCAGATCGTCGGCGCCGGCAGAGAGGCTGGCGCTGAGCATGAAGCCAAGTAAACCCCCTACTCTGATCCTTGTTCGCCATCTTGGCGATCCAACGTCAGATTCATTCAATAAGAAAGGCCGCTGCCTTGAACAGAACATGACCGACTCTCCCTCCGTCCTAGAATATGAAATCCAGTGTAGCGCTAAGCACCGCCGATCGGCCATCCCAGTCCGATTCAGGATCAATCCACAGTAAAGATGGATTATCACGGCTGTGAATCCAATCGAGTTGTAATTTAAAATCCACATTTCGGGCAAAATCGTAGCGCGCACCTAAGGAAAATGTTTCCTGATCGGCTTGACCGGCCAACAATGCCTGAGAGACTCTGGCATTGATAACATCAAAAGGCGAAATATCAGGCAGACCCGTCGTGCGTTGAGGGTGTTCGGATTTAATCCTGGAATAGACCAGATAAGGAGTCCACTGTCTAATCCGATAGCCGACCGACAAATAGCCTGCAGTTTTGCTGGGAGATGTGAGCGCTTCAGACGATAAGCGACTCATCATCAGTTGGCTTTGTAACGGACCTTCGTCGTAAGCAATGCCCACGCCAAAAAAGCTGAAGCGTTTTTCAGCCAAACTCATCTCTTGAGCAAGAGCGCTCGCCTGAGGAATGCCCGTACTCTGCAATACATTCAGAAATGGCTCAGCTGGGTCTTCATCTCCTAGCCGAATTGCTCCATAACTGATGCGAAATAGCCAGTGGAGATTCTGATATTCGAGATGCCCGCCCATGACTGTCGTGCCGTCCAAAGAATATTCAATCCCGTTACCACCGGGCAGCGTTTCACGAGCTTGCCCTGCATACAGTTTGCCGCGCAGCATGCCATCGCCTGTTTCTCGCGCAACAACAAAGTCAACGCCATCAAGATATGAAACAAACAACTGGCCAAAATAATCCACAGGCGGCCGGACCCAAAGGTAAGCATAGCCGACATCGCGAGAGTCCGCTTGCAAGTAAATATCAGCGCCTAATCGCCCGGCGCGAATCTGCATATTCGGGTTGATCGCATATTTGAGGAAGGCCCAGGTCACTTCTGGGCGATAACTGCCGTCATAACGATATTTACTGACTACTTGCAGAGTGCTCTCAAAGTCCTCGCGCGGTTTCCAGGTGCCTTGCAGCCCTAACCGGGAATCGATAGACCAGTCAACGCCATTGCCACGAGCGCCCTCAGGCTGAGAAATATCACGGATAAACCCTGCCCGATCATCGAAGTTGTAAGGTCCACCCACTGTGCCAAAGCCATTCAGGAAAAAGGTTTCATTACCCAGCGAAAATTCTGCCAGGACCACGCTCGGAAACCAGAATCCTATAAGGATAGAAATAAAAAATCGCGTTGAAAAACGATCCAAAATCCTACCTCCACGAACAAAGCTTTAATAACTTCCCAAATCTCTTAACAACTTGAATAAGTATCTCGAATCTGTGGATTCGCCAACAATGCCTTAGAGGCTGTATTGAAACTCTATTATCCAAGTGGCCTGTAAAAGATTATCTTCTAATAATAATCTTTCCTTATGAATTCTTCGAAGCATCAGCCGAATTGAAGCTAAATAAACATGGCCCTCACTGGAGGTCGGTTTTCGTTCA
>JAGRHQ010000177.1 GCA_020444905.1 Candidatus Competibacteraceae bacterium | reverse complement strand
CGAAGAACAACAGGATGGGCAGGAAGTCGAAGAGCAATTTCATACGGGTTGCTAATTTCTGTTGCGTACCGGAAGGAAAGCGGGACAAAAGAAAAGCGGCCTTGCGGCCATTCTCTTGACTGGACAGCGCCAGACAGGCAGATTGCCGGGTCGCTTTGCATTGCATACTGTTATGAGAATATAAGGCCATGAGCCATTTTTTACAAATTCATCCTGTTAATCCGCAACCGCGATTGATTGCGCAGGCGGTCGCCCGGTTGCGGGAAGGCGACGTCATCGTCTATCCGACTGATTCCAGCTACGCGCTCGGTTGCCAACTCGGCGACAAGGCGGCGGCGGAGCGGATTCGCGCCATTCGTCAAACCGATCGTCACCACAATTTCACTTTGGTCTGCCGCGATCTGTCGGAAATCGCCACTTACGCCAAAGTCGACAATCGCCGCTACCGATTGCTCAAGGCCGCCACGCCGGGGGCGTTTACCTTCATTTTACAAGCGACGCATGAGGTGCCGCGCCGTTTGCAACACCCTCGGCGCAAGACCATCGGCATCCGCATTCCCGACCATGCCATTGTGCGCGCCCTGCTGGCGGAGTTAGGCGAACCGATCATGAGTTGTACGCTGATGCTGCCTGGCGATGACTGGCCGTTGTCCGACCCGGAAGAAATTGCCGACCGTCTGGCTAATGAGGTCAATCTGATTATTGGTGGCGGTGCTGGCCAGCATGAACCCACCACGGTTCTCGATTTGACCGGCGATGCGCCGCAGCTGATCCGCCAAGGGCTGGGCGACGCTAGCCTGTTCCTTTAACCTGACGTTCTTTCAGCACTGCTCAGTCCGCAATTGCAGCAATATGAGATCATGAAAGCGACCGTCCGTCCCCTGTTGAGAAGGAGGTAAACCGATGAATCCTTTATCCTACATTGATCCTGAGGACTGGCTGCGCGAACGGGGTTACGATTTAGCACAGGGCCATTTCATCGCCAGACCGCTATCTGGCGGATGACTTGACTGACTGGGCGCGAGAAGGCGCTTGGCGGCAGCGGATTGGCGCTTGAAAAATGCGCCGCTGTCCAGCGATGCGTCTGAATTTCCGCAAACGCTATAGTCCACGACTGGATAGGCTGCGTATAATCATACGATGCAAGAACTCAATACGATTCAACTCCTGATTGTGCTGGCACCACCGTTGCTGCTGGCGATCACTCTGCACGAAGTAGCCCACGGCTGGATTGCGCTGCGTTGCGGCGACCACACGGCCAAGTCCCAGGGCCGGCTCAGCCTCAATCCATTGCGGCACATCGATCCAATTGGCACGGTGCTGGTGCCTGCGCTGCTAGCGATTTTCGGCGGCTTCATTTTCGGCTGGGCTAAGCCGGTGCCAGTCAATTACCATCGCCTGCGCCAGCCCAAGCGCGACATGGCGTTTGTAGCGCTGGCCGGGCCGGGCGCTAATCTGATGATGGCCATCGGCTGGGCGTTGGTGATGACCATTGGCTATCACTTGCAAGCCGGATTACCCTGGCTGGGTGAACCCTTGTTGATGATGGGCGTCGCCGGTATCGACGTCAATGTCATGCTCGGCGTCCTCAATCTGGTGCCGATTCCGCCGCTGGATGGTTCGCGGGTGTTGGCGGGAATGTTGCCAAATCGAGCTGGCGAAGCCATGGCGCGGATGGAGCCTTATGGACTGATCATCCTGGTGGGGTTGATGGCGCTGGGCCTGTTTAACGCACTGATGCCGATTATCACCAGCATCCGTCATTTCATTCTGACCCTGTTCTTTTTCTGATTGCATTTAAGTCTCATCGTCATCCCATGGAAATTACCCTGACTGGCATTACCACCACTGGAACCCCTCATCTGGGCAACTATGTCGGCGCGATCCTGCCGGCTATCGAGGCCAGCCGGCGCACGGATGTGCGATCGTTCTATTTCCTGGCGGATTATCACGCTCTGGTCAAATGCCAGGACCCGGCGCTGGTGCATCGTTCCCGCCTGGAGGTTGCTGCGACCTGGCTGGCGCTGGGCCTGGATGTCGAGAACGTCATTTTCTACGCCCAGACCGACATCCCGGAAATTCTGGAGTTGACCTGGATGCTCACCTGCGTAACCGCTAAGGGCTTGATGAACCGCGCCCATGCTTATAAAGCAGCGGTCGCCGAAAATATGGCTGATCCCGACAAGGACCCGGACAAGGGCGTGACGATGGGCCTGTTCTGTTACCCGATCCTGATGGCGGCGGACATTCTGATGTTCAAGGCCAGTAAGATCCCGGTGGGCAAGGATCAGGTGCAGCACCTGGAGATGGCTCGTGACATTGCTGCCCGCTTCAATTACTTATATGGTGAGCATTTTGTGCTGCCCGAGGCGGTCGTGGATGAAAGGGCGGCGGTGCTGGTCGGGCTGGATGGGCGCAAGATGAGCAAGAGCTATGGCAACACCATTCCGCTCTTTGAACCGGAGAAGGCGTTGCGCAAGCTGATTATGCGGATTAAAACCAACTCGCTGCCGCCGGAAACGCCCAAGGACCCGGCTACCTGTACGCTGTTCCAGATTTACCAAGCGTTTGCGACCGTGGGAGAAACCGCTGCTTTGCGTGAGCGTTATGCTCAAGGCATCGCTTGGGGCGAAATGAAGCAACTATTGTTCGAGTATTTGAACGCGCGATTGAGCGAACCGCGCCAGCGTTATCTGGAACTTTTGCAAGAACCGGATCATATCGAGCAGATTCTCAAACGCGGCGCAGCTCGGGCGCGGGAATACAGCGCGCCGTTTTTGCAAGAGCTGCGGCGAGCCGTGGGGATTTGGCCATTGGGTCAGGGGTAAACCAACAAACGAGTAATGAATGCCGTCGCCGATATTTCGCCTGTCGCCAAAGTCGGCGGCCAGCCCTGGGCCCGGATTCCGCAGGACCTCTACATTCCGCCCGACGCCCTGGAAGTGTTCCTGGATGCGTTTGAAGGCCCACTGGATTTGCTGCTGTATCTGATCCGCCGTCAAAACATCAATATTCTCGATATTCCCATTGCCGAGATCACCCGGCAATACATGGAATATCTGACGCTGATGCAGGCGATGCGACTGGAGCTGGCGGCGGAATATTTATTGATGGCCGCCTGGCTGGCCGAAATCAAATCACGCTTGTTGTTGCCGCGTCCGGCGCAGGCCGAAGCCGAGGAACTGGACCCCCGTGCTGAGTTGGTGCGCCGCCTTCAGGAGTACGAACGCTTTCAACAGGCCGCACTGGCGATGGACGCCTTGCCGCGCCTGGAACGTGATGTATTCACCGCCAGCGCTGCGCCGCCCGAGCGACAGATCCAGCGCGAACCGCCTCCGGTCAGTCTGGCCGATTTACTGGATGCCTTGCGCGAGGTGATGACCCGCGCCGAATTGTTCGGTCGCCACCATATCCAGCAGGAAGCGCTATCGGTGCGTGAACGCATGAGCCAGGTATTGGAACGTCTCGACGCTCTGCAATTTACCCCCTTTACCGCACTGTTTCACCCGGAGGAAGGGCGGCGCGGCGTGGTTGTCACTTTCATGGCTGTGCTGGAATTGCTGCGTGAAGCGCTTTTGGAGTTGGTCCAGGTGGAGCCGTTCGCACCTATTCATTTGCGCCGCCGCATCTGAACCGTCGCCATGCCGGAACTCAAAATGATCCTGGAAGCCGTGCTGCTGGCGGCTGGCGAACCGTTGTCGCTGGAGCGATTGCTGGATGTTTTTCCTGAAAGCGAGCGCCCCGAACGCGACGCCGTGCGCAAGGCATTGCTGGAATTGATGCGCGACTATACTGGGCGGGGCATGGAGCTGATCGAAGTCGCCAGCGGCTTTCGCTTGCAGGTGCCTGGCCTCTATTCGCCCTGGGTTTCGCGGCTGTGGGAAGAACGCGCCGCCCACTATTCGCGGGCGTTGTTGGAAACCCTGGCGTTAATCGCCTACCGTCAACCGATCACGCGGGGCGAAATCGAAGAAGTGCGTGGCGTCAGCCTCAGTAGTAGTATCATGAAAACCTTGCAGGAGCGCGACTGGATCAAGGTGATCGGTCATCGCGAAGTCCCAGGCCGCCCGGCCTTGTACGCCACAACCCGCGCTTTCCTGGACTATTTCAACCTTAAAAGCCTGAGCGAACTGCCCCCATTAGCTGCGCCGCGCGATTTGGACGCTATCGGCGCCACGCTCGAACAACGCACTGCTCAGGCTCGACCGCAAACGGAATTTCCCGATGTCTGAACGCCTGCAAAAATTTCTGGCCCGGGTTGGCTTCGGCTCTCGACGGCAGATCGAAGACTGGATTCGCCAGGGCCGCATCACCATAAATGGCGCTCCGGCGCAACTCGGCGTTCAAGTGAACGGCGCCGAGCGTATCGCCGTCGATGGCCAACCGGTGCAGGTGCGCGCCTTTGGTCAACGGCGCCGGGTGCTGGCCTATTACAAGCCGGTGGGCGAGGTTACCAGCCGCCGTGATGACGCCGAGCGGCCTACCGTGTTTGAGCGGCTTCCTCAATTGCATGACGGGCGCTGGATCGCAGTCGGCAGGCTCGATCTCAATACCCAGGGCTTGCTGTTGTTGACCACTGACGGTGAACTGGCGAATCGGTTGATGCATCCCTCTTCGCAAATCGAACGTGAGTATGCGGTGCGGATTCTAGGCGAGGTCACGCCGGCCATGTTGCAACAACTACGGCAGGGCGTCCCGTTGGATGATGGGGTAGCGCATTTTGATGAGATCGTTGAGGCTGGCGGTCAGGGCGCGAATCACTGGTATCACGTTATCATGCGCGAAGGCCGTAACCGTGAAGTACGCCGGTTATGGGAATCCCAGGGCGTTGCAGTCAGCCGGCTGATCCGGGTGCGTTATGGGCCAGTGTCCTTGCGGCGCGGCCTGCATCCGGGACGCTGGGACGAATTGGATGAGGCGGGAATCGATGAATTACTGAGGGCCGTTGGGCTGACGCCGGAACGTCGACCTGAGCGATCGCAGAGCCATTCACGCCAGGATGCTCCCGCGCCAGGCACACCCTGGCCTGCCCGTCCTCCCGCTTCCTCCCTGCACAAACCACCGAAAAATCATGATATTAAGAAATAGGGTGACTCAACGATCACCCACTGAACGTGGGCGGGTTGAGCCTTTACTAATTTGCTACACCCGTTGATATTGATGCAACAGCGCGGTGAGCTGATCAGCCGGCAGAGGTCGGCTCAAGTAGTACCCCTGGATTTCATCGCATTGTTTGTCCCGCAAAAAGCCTAGCTGCGCTTCGTTTTCCACACCCTCTGCGATAACGCGCAATCCCATGCTTTCCGCCATAGCAATGACCGCAGTAGTGATAGCGGCGTCATCGGGACGAGTGTTGACTTCCTGCACAAAAACCCGGTCAATCTTAAGTCGGTCCAGAGGAAGCTGCTTGAGTCGACTCAGGCTGGAATAGCCGGTTCCAAAATCATCGATGGCCAGTTGCACGCCTAATGCCTTGAGTTCCTGGAGAGTGTGGTTAGCGCCATCAGGATCCCTCATCAACAGACTTTCGGTAATCTCAAGTTCCAGAGCTTCGGCCTTGAGATCGGTCTCTTGCAGAATTCGCGCTACCAGACTGGGAAAATCGGGTTGCATAAATTGCAGGACCGAAATGTTGACGCCCATGCGTGATAAACCACAGCCGGCATCCTGCCAGATACGGGCCTGCTGGCAGGCGGTGCGCAACACCCATTCGCCGATGGGAATAATGAGACCGGTTTCCTCCGCCAGTGGAATGAAATCGATGGGGGAAACAAAACCCAGCACCGGATTTTGCCAGCGCACCAACGCCTCGACACCGCAGATACGACCGCTGGGCAAGTCCAGTTGCGGCTGGTAGTGCAAGGACAATTCATGCCGATCAATGGCCTTGCGCAACTGGTTTTCTATGCTTAAACGCTGCAAGGCGGTTTCATTCAGGGAAACATCATAAAAACAATAGAGGTTTCTGCCCTGATGTTTGGCCGAATACATCGCCATGTCAGCGTTCTTGAGCAAGGCTTCCGCGTCGTCGCCATCGCGGGGAAAAATAGCGATGCCAATGCTGGGCGTGATGAAAACTTCATGACCTTCAAGCATCAGCGGTCGCGACAGTTGTTTCTGGATACGCTCGGCAACGACTGCAGCATCTTCGTAGCGGCGAACCTCGGCAAGCAGCACAGTGAACTCGTCGCCGCCAAGCCGTGCGATATTACATTGCCGCCACGCCACGCCGCTATCCAGACTGTCCATGCTTTCACGACCAATCGAGTCGCTGGTGCGCAAACCCTCTCTCAAGCGTTCGGCAATGGTCCGGAGCAGAAGATCGCCGATGTGATGGCCAAGCGTATCGTTGATGCGTTTAAAATTATCCAAATCCATAAACAGCAGCGCGAGCAGGCGATCATACCGTTTCGCGAGTTTGATCGCTTCACCGAGGCGGTCCTTGAATAAGGCGCGATTGGGTAATTGAGTCAGGCTGTCGGTGAAAGCCAGTTCACGGATACGCTCTTCAGCCTGTCGCAATTTAGTGATATCCTGCAAAGTGCCGTACAACTGGAGAGTGCGGCGCTTTTCGTCAAATAATGTCTCGACCTGTTGCCGCACATAACGCATGACGCCTCGTGCATCCAGAATCCGATAATTGATCTCTTGAGAGTTTCCATGTTCGCAAACGTCGGTAAACCACTGCCAGACCCGAGGTTGGTCTTCCTCGTGAATGAAGTTGCGCAGCACGGATAATGGAATATCGGGCGTCGCGGCGTCAAAGCCCAGAACTGTGCATACGCCAGCCGAGAGGCGAAGACACTCTTGTCCATGACTCCATTGCCAGTATCCCAGTTGCGCCATGCGTTGAGCAGTCGCAAGCTGCCGCTCGCTTTCGCGCAAACGCATCATCGCGGCGCTGGCGCGCAGCAAGTATCGCACCCGATGTCCAAGCAATGGATAGCTGATCGGTTTGGTGATGAAGTCAGTAGCCCCGACATTGAACGCCTGATCGATCGATTCATGATCATCCAGACCGGTCATCATCAAAATCGGCAGCAACGTGTTGTCCGGTCGCCGGCGCAGTTCGGCGCAGGCGGCAAATCCATCCAGTTCAGGCATCATCACATCCATGATGACCAGGTCAGGAACCACAGTTTCGAAGACCATCAAGGCGTGGCGACCATTTACGGCCTGCTCGACCTGAAATCCGGCTTGTTCGAGCGCCAAGCTCACCAGAAAACGAATCGTGTCGTCGTCGTCAACTACCAGAACCCTGGAAGGTTGGGAAGAGGCGTTGGCGTTCATGTGATGAGTCCCTTGGCGGCCTGAGAGTGAGATTAAATGTCACACGGATGGTGAGGATAGTTTTGGAGTCTCGGGCAAAGTGGTCAACGCTTCACAGGCTTGCGCAAAGATCTGTTCCAAATCGGTAAAGGCGGTCATCGTATCCTCCAGGTGGTTTTCCCGGCCTATGGTCTCCAGATTCTGGCAAGTCGTCGCCATCACCACGCTCCCAGCGCCAGAGCAATAAGCTGATTCTTGATTTTTAATCATAATTCTCTATATTGTTTGTTGTGGATAACCTATCCACAGCGCGAGGGTCCGATCTACAGCTTTGCTGCATTAATTCCACAAGAACCCTCGAAGAACCCTACTTTTTACGATTATTTAGTCTCGCCCGTGGGGATAGATTGCTAAGAAGACGCATTGTCCGATTCCGAAGTGTTCAAATCAGCAGCTTCCGATGATTATAAAGCCAGGGAGTGAGCGGATAATGCGCAAGTAATACCAAATTGCGGTCAAAAAAGTATTAACTATAATAATCTCTCTAATGTCAATGTGAGAGATTATTATGCGCCCTCAAAAGCCTTTCCCGCCCGGTACGACGGAACGCATGGAACAGTTATTGAAAACGACGCGATCACTGGACGAGTATCGGCACATCCAGGGAATCTATTTTCGTGCCAAATATGGGTTGAATGCTGAGCGGATTGCTGACATGGTGGGTTTACATGTGCAGACAGTTCGTAATCTGCATTCGGCCTATCTTCGGGACGGGGAAGCGGCCTTGCACGGTCAGGGCGCGGGCGGCCGAAGACAGGCGTTACTGAGTCTGGAAGAGGAA
>JAGRHQ010000176.1 GCA_020444905.1 Candidatus Competibacteraceae bacterium | reverse complement strand
ACCAGGATTTGGGACGGTCACTGCCCGCCAGCATACAGATCAAGGATGACCGTAGCCCGGTCTGGATCGAGACTCTGGTTGCAGCCTGATGGTTTACCGTGAAATAACGCGGAAGTTGGCAATCCTCGGCTGCCAGGAATTACCCCGCCGGGGCGGCGGCTCCCACCGCAAATGGTTCAATCCGCAGACCCGGCAAGTCGCCTCGTTGCCTGACTGGGGTAACCGCGACCTGAAACCGGGTACGGTGCGCGCCGTCATTCGGCAGCTTGGCATTGACTGGAATCACTTTATGCAAATCTGATCACACTGAGGTCGTAACCAAATCCGGGGTTCGCGGAAAACCCTCACCCCTCGCGACTGATCGCAAACGGCGCAAACGCCTGGCACACCGGCATCAACTCAATGCTGTTGATATTGACGTGCGCCGGGCGGGTCGCCGCCCAGTAAACGGTATCGGCGATGTCCTCGGCGCTTAGCGGTTCAACGCCCTGATAAACCTGATCGGCCTTACCGTCATTGCCCTTGAAGCGCACCAGCGAGAATTCCGTCTCGGCCATTCCCGGCTCGATATTGGTCACCCGCACTTTCGTACCCAGCAGATCGGCGCGCAGATTCAGCGAAAACTGCTTCACGAATGCCTTGGTTGCGCCGTAGGTATTGCCGCCCGGATAAGGATACGTCCCCGCCACTGAGCCGATGTTGACGACGTGGCCGCGATTGCGTTCGACCATGCTCGGCAGAATGGCGCGGGTGCAGAACAGCAAACCCTTGATATTGGTGTCAACCATATCCCGCCAGTCCTGCATATCACAACGCTGGGCCGGCTCCAGACCCAGCGCCAACCCAGCGTTATTGACCAGCAGATCCACCGCTGCAAATTCCGCCGGCAACGCGGCCACTGCCGCATTCACCGCCGCTTCGTCGCGCACGTCCAGAGGGAAGGCGTGAACCGGCGTCGTCGCGGCTAATTCAGCGCGTAATTCGTCCAGGCGCTCCTGACGCCGCCCACAGAGAATCAAACGCCAACCCTCGACGGCGAAGCGCCGGGCGCAAGCGGCGCCAAACCCGGAGGTCGCGCCGGTGATAAAAGCAATTTGTGATGACATTGCAGCTCCTTCAATTAAAGACGCGGCCCGGCAACCACCTTGTCCTCGTGCAAGCGGGAAATCTCGGCGTCGCTCATCCCCAGAATCCCTGACAGGATTTCATCGGTGTGCTCGCCCAGCACGGATGCCCGTTGCGGGGGAAGGCGCTCGAATTCACTGAATTCAAAGGGTGAACCGGGCGTCAGGTACTCGCCGATACCGGGTTGCTCCAGCATACTGAACATCGGGTGTTGCGTAGAAAAATCCGGGTCTTCCTGAATCGCTTGTTTGAAGGTGCGAAACACCGACCAGGTAATGCCGTTTTCATCGAACGCCTGGGCAAAATCCTCGACCTTGCGCGCCAGGAACCACGGTTGCAGCAGCGCGGTGATCTCCTCGCGGGCCTTGAACCGATCGCCTTCCTGATTCAAGTTCAAACTCAACCGGCTACCCAAGGCATCCAGCTCCGCTTTCAAGCCCGTCACTTTGACCAAGCCATCCCACTGCCGGCGCGTCAAACCCACCACCATGACGCGGCGGCCATCAGCCGTCATGAATTCGTTGCCATAAGCGCCATACAGATAGTTGCCGTATTTGGGCCGGTCAAAGTCGTTGACCATCACCTCGCCGATGATGCCCAGATTGCCCAACATCGCCAGCGCGACATCTTTCAGGGCAATGTCCACCGACTGGCCCTGCCCGGTCAGACGACGATGCCGTTCCGCCGCCAGCACCGCCAGCGCGGTCATTTGCCCGGTGATGCAATCCCAGGCTGGCAAGACATGGCACACCGGATCGGCGGAACCTTCTGGCCCGGTCGCGTAAGGAAAGCCCACGGCGGGATTAATTGTGTAATCCACGGCGGGTCCGCCTTCGCGATTGCCCAACACCGTGACCATGATCAGGTCTTCCCGATGCTGCTTGAGATGCTCGTAATCCATCCAGCCGCGCACGCGGAGATTCGTCACGAAAATCCCGGTATCGGGTCCGGACCCGCCGCAGATAATCCGGGTCATGATTTCTTGTCCACGCGGAGTGCTGACATCCACTGCGATGGAACGCTTGCCCTTGTTTAACCCCGCCCAGAACAGGCTCTTGTTGTCATGAGTAACCGGCCAGCGGTAGTGATCCAGACCACCCCGGATGCGATCAAAACGAATGACATCCGCGCCCAGTTGCGCCAAGGTCATGCCGGCCAATGGCGCAGCGACAAACGCGGTTCCCTCGACGATTCTCAATCCTTCCAATATCTTAACCATAAACTCATCACCTTGCCTTGCCAGGCGCTTAAAACTTAAAACTCCTACAACAACCCCGCCAGCCGCGCCCGCTCCACTGTGGTCTGACACATCCTGAGCGAAGCGACATCGATCATCTTGCCCTTGACGCTCAGCGCGCCTCGCCCTTCCTGCCGCGCCCGTTCGTACTCACTCAAGACCGTTTGCGCCCAAGCCAGCTCTTTTTCCGAAGGCACGAAGGTTTGATTCGCTGCGTCGATCTGACTGGGATGAATGCACCATTTACCGTCGAAACCCATCGCGCGGGCGATTTTGCAGGCTTGCGCCAAACCTTCGGGGTTTTTGATCCCGGCAAACGGCCCATCGATGGCGCGCTTGTTATAGGCGCGGGCGGCGGTAACGATGGAATGCATGACGTGATGCCAGCGGTGGCCGGGATATACGGCATCGTTTTCGTCCAGTTCGCCAATCGATTCCATCGGCATTCGCACCGAGGCCGCATAATCGCCAGGACCGTAAATAAAGCCCTCCAGCCGGGTGGAGCAGGCGGCAATGTCCCGGATATTGACACAGCCCTGCGCGGTTTCAATCAATGCTTCAATGCCGATAGGCCGCGCAAACCCCCGGTAACTTTCTATCTGCGTCAGCAGGGTTTCCACCACGTATATATCTTCCGGGCGGTTCACCTTGGGTACGACGATCAAATCGACGCAATCCCCGGCGGCTTCCGCCACCTCGATCAGATCGCGGTAAGCGTAGTGAGTGTCCAGACCATTGATCCGGTACATGCGCAGTTTGCCGCCGAAATCCAGTTCCTTGAAGGCGCGCGCCACATTCGCCCGGCTGGCCTCCTTTTCATCCACGGTCACCGCGTCTTCCAGATCGATGCACACCGCATCCGCCTTTGATGCAGCGGTTTTTTGAATCATGCTCCAGTTGGATGCTGGAACCAGCAATACCGAACGCTCCAGTTTCTCGCTCATGTTCTTCATCTCCAGGATACGGTCGCCTGCATGGTGATGTTGCCCTCGGTATTGATCGCATAAAGATCATGACTGTCATCGGTTCGCAATTGGCCACCCAGATAGAGTTGATCGAAATCAAACAGCGGCCTGACCGCCCGATAGGCATAGTGCGCCGGCTTTCGGTCAGGATGGTGCTTGCATGCCGATCCGAGTAGTAGCAACGCCTGCAAGGGGCCATGCACGACAATGCCGGGATACTTTTCCACCTCCGTAACATAATGAATATCATAATGAATGCGATGTGCATTGAACGTCAGTGCGGAGAAGCGGAACAGCAGAATCGGGTCCATGGGATACGCATCTTTCCAGCTCAGGTCCGCCGGCGCCGGATTAGGCGGCGCTGGAGTAAAAACTTTGGGCATAGGTAAATAGACAATGTTCTGTTCCTCCTCCACGGCCAACCCCCGCTCCGAGCGGATCGAATGCTTGACCGTGACAAAGACCATGCCGCCGGTTTTACCGGTCTTTTCGGAAACCTTGAGGATTTCCGAAGTTTTGACGACGGCATCGCCAATCCGTAAATCCTGATGGAAGGTCAGTTGCCCGCTGGCCCACATACGCCGCTCCAGGGTCACGGGCGGCAGGAAACCGCCGCGTTTGGCGTGACCATCAGCAGCGATTCCCGAGCGGGGTGTCATCGGTAAAAAATACAACCAGTGCCAGATTTCGGGTAAGGGCGCGCCCTGGGCCACATCAAGATGTGGATCATCAAGGGTCGCCGCCAGCGCCCTGACTGGCGTTGGGTAAAGGTGATCGTTGACTTCCTCGGTTTTGCCGACCCAGTCCTGTAAGTTAATGTTGTTCATTTCTATTCAGCCCTCAGAAATGTCATGATTTGTTGGTCAACCGCCTCTCGATTCTTTAGTTTTAGTTGGCATTCCCAAATGACTAAAACCTTCCAACCCATAGCTTGCAAAGTTTCCTGTTCTTTGATATCTCGTTCTTTGTTATGGCTGATTTTTTGTATCCAGTATTCGGCGTTTTGCCTGGGCTGACGCGCCCCGCGTTTACAATTGTGTCCGTGCCAAAAGCAACCATGCACAAAAATGATTTTTTTCTTTTTGGAAAATGTTAAGTCAGGCTTGCCAGGCAAATCCGCCCGGTGCAACCGGTAACGATGCCCGGCCCGATGAACCAGACGTCGGACGATCATTTCCGGTTTGGTATCGCGGCTTTTAACCGCCCGCATCGTTCGTCGGCGTAAATCAGTAACTTCAGTCATCATGTCCGGCGGATAGCGGTCGGCGCGGATTCCTGTTGAATGACTCCATCACGGGTAACGCGGGTAGTTCTCAGCATGTCTGCGCCTTGATATTGAACCATAAAGTCCACATAGTTAATTTCCTCTGCTTTTCCATGAAAACAGACGTTGAACGCCGCTAATAATTCTACATCCTCAAGTCGTTGCGCGGTTGGATGAGGGTTGTTTCGTGGGCTTGGAATCGTAGCCGGGAAAAGGTAAATACAGGGAGGCGGTAGACGGAACGGGCCAACTTCGGTGAGGCGCTGAGGCGAATTCTGAAGCTTGGGGCAGGGTCTATCAATCGTCCCGCACACCATATCCCAAATCAGAACGCCGTCAACTCGTTGTTGCCGGAAAATAATCTCGGCGCTTAAGCGAGTATGAAGTCCAGACCAAGCGTTATGCTGAGGATCGGCGCCGGGATTAGTGCAAACACTCCAAATCACGAATTCTTGCGCATGAGGCGGACGTTCAAAAATATTGGTGTTATTCCCATCAAGACAGCCTTTCAGTTCGATAACCGCCATCCGCCCACTATTGAGCTTCACGGAATAATCATGCCGATTTGTCTTACCCGTAGATTCCCACTCCTGGATAAAGCCATGATCTTGCATATGGTTCAAGATATGTTGAACGAACTCCCGTTTCCCACGCATTGTCGCAGAGAATTGCCCGCGAATGCGCTCAATCGCGCCACGGAAAAGACCACTGTTATAAAACTCAGCTTCCGAAAGACCGTGATTGCCCAGCCGGTGCGCTTCAGTTCGGAGGGTTTCAGCAAATTGCTCAATTTGGTCACGCAACGCGGCGTTTTGCTGGCAAGGAATGATCATCACGCTGCTACCTGGATTTGTTTATTCGCCGCCAGCAGCGGCTCGAAAAGATGTTCAGCTAAATGCCGCACTACGGGGACAACAACACCGTCTCCCGTCACATGATAGGCTTCGTTGTACTTGTCCGGTAAAATGTAACCATCAGACAACCCCATCAGCCGCGCTGTTTCTCGACTGGAAATAAGTCGCGATTTAATCTGATTCCCCTCAACCACCACAATCAACTGGCGGCTGGACCCACCTGCCGGAGTGCGCAAACAACCTGCAATGTCATCGAAACGAATTTCCGCACGCTGAACTTTGAACCCGTTTTCGTCCAAACGAGTTCTTTTATAGATCGCGCCAACCATTCGCCGCCCCATGCGCTTTGCTTTTTCTACTTTTTCTCGATTCACAGTGCTCATCATGTTAAGTAGTCGAGCAGTTTCTGTGGGACTGTGCCAAGCAACACCCGTCGGCGCATTTTCTATGATGTCGGCAAATCGAACATCACTCAGAGGAGGAGGCGGCAGCCGCCACCAAATCCAATTCATCTGAACTGAACCTGGCAACTTGTCAAAAGCCGTTCGCAAGGCTTTTGGATGCCATTGTACGGAGGCTCCTGCGCTTATAATGCTTTGTGGAATATAGATACTTTCGCGCACACCCACCATGAACAGGCGTGGCCTTGAATGGGGCACAAACAGGGCGGCGTCTATGACGACTGCTCCAAACCGATATCCAGCGTTTTGAAAAGTCGAGCCGATAGCAGCGAAGTCTTTGCCATCGTGCGAAGTGAGCGCACCGCAAACATTTTCGAGAACAATCAAATTTGGCGCCCGGCTTTCGTTAATAAGAGCCAGCATCAAATCCCAAAAGGGCCAGAATGTGCCGGACCGGTCCCCCTTAAGACCAGCGCCGCCGCCAGCAAGGGATAAGTCCTGACAAGGAAAGGAAGCCCATGCTAAATCAGCGTGTCCCGGAGTATCGGCTGGAGCAAGCGTTTTGACATCAGCGGTTTTGAGAACGCCGATTCCCCAATTTCTTTCATAGGAACGGCTTTTCTTGTAATCAAAGTCATTAGCGAAAAGACAAACCCACTCTGCGCCGAGCCCTGCTCGCGCCATGCCTCCACCGGCAAAAAACTCGTAAAAAGTATATTTTTTATGCCTTTGCATCTTATCAGTAGTGCCCGTAAATGCCCGATTATGGCGGCTGTACGGCAAAATGCAATCATTACCCATCCCCTCTTTGGGCAAGGAGGGGATGGATTAGCTACACCACCCGCTTTCTTTTCAACTCGGCGATTTGCTGTTCGTCCATGCCGAGCAGACCGGTCAACACTTCTTCCGTATGTTCCCCGAGTTTCGGGCCAAGATGGCGGATTTCCCCCGGGGTTTCGGACAGACGGGGAATGGTCGTCGGCACGATGATCGTTTCGCCCAAATCCGGCTCGTCGATAGCGGTCAGATTGCGGCGGGCGTGGAACTGGCGGTCGCCGAAAATATCGGCGATGTTGTTCAGCGGCCCCGCTGGCGCACCCGTGGCAAAACAGCGCTGCAGAATGTCCTCGCGATTCAGCGAACCGCACCAGTCCCGGACAATCTCGTTCACATCATGCCGGTTTTCCAGGCGGGTCTTCTGATCGCCGTACAGACTGGACGAGGCCAGTTCCGAACGGCCCATGGCGCTGGCCAGACGCTCAAACAGTTTATCGGTCGCGCAGGCGATGGCGATCCACTTGCCATCCTTGGTGGGGAAATGGCCATAAGGACAGGCAAAGTCGTTGTGGGTCGGCCCATGCCGCTCCCGCACCATGCCGAACATGCTATAAGCTGGCGCAAGTTCATCGGTACAGCGGAACACCGACTCATATAAGGCCGCGTCCACATACTGACCTTCACCGGTCGCTTCCCGATGACGCAAAGCCATCAGTACGCCCAGGCACCCATACAACCCAGTCAAATAATCCCCCAGCGTGGTCGATCCCGGCGTTACCGGCGTACCCTTGGGCATTCCAGAAAGGTAGGCGATGCCGCCTACGGCGTGGGCGACTCGGGCGAAACCCGGGCGATCCTTATAGGGACCGTTCTGACCGTAGCCGGTCACGCGAAGCATGATCAAGCCGGGATTCACTGCGCGCAACGCTTCCCAGCCAATGCCCCACTTTTCCAACGTGCCGGGACGGAAATTTTCGCAGACCACATCCGATTGTCGCACCAGGTTCTTGAAAATTTCCACGCCTTCCGGGCGATGCAAATCCACGGTCACCGATTTTTTGTTACGCCCCTCGCTCATCCAGGTCAGCGTATCGCCGCGCGCCGTCGGCGTGCCGAATTTACGCAGAGGGTCGCCGCCGATGGGATGTTCGACCTTTAGCACTTCAGCGCCAAATTCGCCGAGGATGCCGGCGCAGTAGGGTCCAGCAATCACGGTCGCCACGTCGATGACCCGAATTCCGGCCAGCGGCAATTCTGTCTTGTTATGGTCGGTCATGATCAAATAATCCTCCGTTGCCGCAGCCGCTTGATGTCATCGGCGGCCAGCCCCAACAATTCCCGCATCACTTCGTAGGTCGCATTGCCCAAGGTTGGCCCCAAATTGGTGATGCGCCCTGGCGTCGCCGACAAGGTGGGTACGACGTTGGGTACGACCACATCGCCCAATCCGTCTTCGTCGATTCGCGCCAGATTGCCGCGCGCCTGAAAATGCTC
>JAGRHQ010000175.1 GCA_020444905.1 Candidatus Competibacteraceae bacterium | reverse complement strand
GTTCGATCTGAAGTTTCTCAAACTGAAGGAGGCGGAAAGCGGGGTCGTTTTCAACCATCCGGTGCTTGATACGCTGCTTTTATCGGTATTTTTGGATGATCAAAGCATCGCGCACAATCTGGATGCCATTGCCGAACGATTCGGCGTACAAGTATCGGCTCGACATACGGCTTTAGGCGATGCTCTGGTGACTGCGGGCATCTTTGTCCACATGTTGGCGTTGCTGGAAGACCTGGATGTAACGACGCTCGGTCAGGCCATTGCGGCATCCTCGACCATTGTCAAGGTGCGGGCGCAACAAAAACAGTTTTAGAAATGATTTTTATACTGTTTTCTTAATGTTTATTTTGATAGATACCATACGCTTGAAAAAAACCGTGGAATGATTTTTGGAAACCGCGTTGCCGGTCTCACTAAAATATCGTTAAACTTGATCGAGGTCCAACGCTCGTTGGAAATCGCCTCGCCAACCAACCCTATTCTCATACTGCTGGAGTCCTGCATGGCCGTGGAACGCACGTTGTCCATCATTAAGCCCGATGCCGTGGCTAAAAATATCATCGGCCAGATTTATCGCCGGTTTGAGGATCGGGGTCTGCGCATTGTCGCCGCCCGGATGCTCCATCTGGACCGTGAACAGGCCGGGCAATTTTACGCCATTCACCGCGAGCGCCGGTTCTTCGGGCAACTGATCGACTACATGACCTCCGGTCCGGTCATGGTTCAGGTGCTGGAAGGCGAAAACGCCATTGCCCTGAACCGCGCAATCATGGGCGCCACTGATCCGCAACAGGCCGCCCCCGGCACTATCCGCGCCGATTTTGCTCAAAGCATCACCGAAAACGCTGTGCATGGTTCGGACGCCCCGGAAACCGCCGCCGTCGAAATCGCTTTCTTCTTTGGTCAGGATGGCTTGTGCCCGCGCACTCTCTAAGCTCACCGTCCCTTACTGACCCGAGCGCATCCTCGTGACCCTAACCGCCCAGCGGATCAATCTCCTCGATCTGGATCGCCGCGACCTGGAGGCGTTCTTCGTCGGACTTGGCGAGAAACCCTTTCGCGCGACCCAGCTCATGAAGTGGGTTTATCACGAGCGGGTCACCGACTTCGCCGCCATGACCAATCTGAGCAAGGCGCTGCGCGAGCGGCTGGCCGAGTGCGCCGAGATTCGCCTTCCGCGCGTCGCGCTAGACCAACCCTCGCGCGATGGCTCTCACAAATGGTTGATGCAACTGGATCGCGGCAACGGCATCGAAATGGTGTTCATTCCCGAGCCGGATCGCGGCACGCTGTGCATTTCTTCGCAGATCGGCTGCCCCCTGGACTGCTCGTTCTGCGCCACTGCGCAACAGGGTTTTAACCGCAACCTCAGCGTCGCTGAAATCATCGGCCAGGTCTGGCAGGCCAGTCGGTTGTTGGACGATCCGCGCAACGACCGCCGCGTTATCACCAACATCGTGCTGATGGGCATGGGCGAACCGTTGTTGAATTTCGCCAACGTGGTCAAAGCGACCGATTTAATGCAGGACGATCTCGGCTTTGGCGTTTCCAAACGCCGCGTCACCCTTAGCACTGCGGGCGTGGTTCCGGCGCTGTATCGCTTGCGGGAAGTCTCCGAGATCAGCCTTGCCGTCTCCCTGCACGCGCCGAATGATGAACTGCGCAATGAACTGGTGCCGCTGAATCGCAAATACCCGATTGCCGAACTACTGGCGGCGTGCAAAAATTACATTGCTGACCAGCCGCATCGCCGTATCACTTGGGAATACGTGCTGCTGGACGGCGTCAACGACTCCGAGTCCTACGCTCGGGCGCTGGCGGCATTGATTCGCGATATTCCGTCCAAGGTCAATCTGATTCCGTTCAACCCCTTTCCGGGTGCGCGCTACCGCTGCTCCGGGCCGGCGGCGATCGCCCGTTTCCAGGCGGTGTTGATGGCCCACGGCCTGACTACGGTAATCCGCAAGACTCGTGGCGATGACATCGCCGCCGCCTGCGGCCAGCTCGCCGGTCAGGTGCAGGCGCGCGGCCGCCGTCTGGAGCGTGCGGCGCAGCTTGCAACCGGCTAAGGGAGAACCGCCATGCAGCCTATGAACCTTATTCCCCTCCTGTTTTTTCTGACGCTGTGGCTAGTGGCCTGCGCCAGCACCCAGGAGCAGGAGTTCAACCGCAATGTCGCCGAAGCCAACTTCAAACTGGGCGTCGGCTATATGCAATCCGGCCATTTCGAGGTGGCGACGGAAAAATTGCTCAAGGCGTTGCAATATGAAGACGACTACCCGGAAGCGCATAACGCCATCGCCGTGCTGTATGAGGAAATGCGCGAATACGGTCCCGCCGCTGAGCATTACCAGCGGGCGCTTAACCTCAAGCCGGACTACACCCTGGCGCGCCTGAACTATGCGCGCTTCCTCTGCTTGCGGGAACCGGTGCGCACCGCCGAGGGCGAAAGCGAATTTCAAAAAATCATCGCCGATCCGAACAACGCCGGCGCTAATGCAGCGGAAGCCTACGCGGGTTTAGCTATCTGCGCCCGCCAGCGCAACGACCCGGTTCAGGCCGAAGCCTGGCTGCGACAAGCCTTGGACCTCAATCCGAATAACACCAGCGCCTTGTTCGAACTGGCCCGACTCAGTCAAACTCAGAACAAAACACTGCAGGCGCGCGCCTTCCTGCAACGCTACCACAGCCAGAGCCGCCCCACGCCGCAAAGCCTGTGGCTCGGCATCACCATTGAATCCTCCCAGGATGGAGATCCGCTCTTGCGCCGGGACTATGGCGCACTCCTGAAGGCGCAGTATCCGAACTCCGATGAAGCCCGCCGCCTAAAACAGCCGGAATAGCTTATGTCTAATGAGATCGCCGTCGACTTTACTTCGTTACCCGAATCTGTCAGCACCCATGCTGAATCGTTAGGCGCATGGTTCGCTGAGGTCCGCGCCGGCTTTGGCGCCGAGCCGTGCGATGTGGCTCGCCACCTCATGCTGAATCCATCGATCATTCAGGCTATCGAGAATGACGATTTCGCCCGGTTGGGGCCGCCCGTGTTCGTGCGCGGCTATCTGAGCCGCTACGCCCGACTGCTCAATATGCCGGACCAAGAGGTTCTGGACCGCTATCGTGAGCAGATCGGCGTCGTTAGCCAGGCGCCGCCGCCGCTTCAGGTGGTGCATCCGTTGCGTCGTCAGACCCGGACGCGCGATCTGCGCGGTTTGCTCTACCTGGCGCTGCTGATCGGCGTCGGCTGGACCGCTATCCAACATCTGCCTGACCTGGACCCGAGCCGGTTGGCGATCCTGTGGTCGGACGAGCGGCCCAGCGACGCCGACCCGGTGGCCAATAACCCGTTGAAGACGACGACGCAGGTTCAATATCCGTTTCAGTTTAAATCGGTGGAAACGGCCCATTCGGAGAAGCCGGCCTCGCCGGATCCGGCGCTAATGGCGTCGACGAACAGTGGGCAACCTTCTGCGCCGCTGTCTGCCGAATCGATGACCGGAGAAGCCGCGCTGGCCGCTGCATCGGTCGTTTTCACCGCTACGCAAACCCCGGCTCCCGCTGCATCAGCGCCCTCGCCATCCACGCCAGTCCTCTCTGTATCCGGTGTCCAAAGCGCGGTTGCTGCCCCTGCCGCCTTTACCACGCAGGCAGAAGATTCCCCAGCAACTACGAATGCCGGTGGCGAGGCCAAGCTGCTGCTGGAATTCAGCAATGACTGCTGGGTTGAGGTGAAGGACGCCCAGGGCAATGTGCTGACCAGCCAGCTGATGCGCGCCAATACGACGCATACTCTGTCAGGGCCAGCGCCTTTCAAGGTGACATTGGGCAACGCGCCCGCCGCACGCATTATCCTGGATGATCGACTGGTCGACACCACGGTTTACGTGCCTCGGCGCGGCACGGTAAGCCGATTTACCCTGGATCGCGATTAAGCAACACTCACCCTCAACCTTGTCTCCCGCATACGGGCAGCCCTAACCCCTCTCCCGCACACGGGCGAGAGGAGTGAATGAACACGCTCATGACCAAGCAGTTTCAAGCCATTCGTGGCATGAATGACATTTTGCCCGCTGAATCGGCGCACTGGCAATTACTCGAAACAATAACACGTGAAGTGCTAACCGCCTACGGCTACCAGGAAATCCGCCTGCCGCTGGTTGAGAAAACCGAATTGTTCGCCCGTTCGATTGGCGAGGTCACCGACATTGTCGAAAAGGAGATGTACACCTTCGACGATCGCAATGGTGAAAGCCTGACCCTGCGTCCCGAGGGCACCGCCGGTTGTGTGCGCGCCTGCATCGAACACGGTTTATTGCACAATCAGATGCAGCGGCTGTGGTATGCCGGCCCGATGTTTCGCTATGAAAAGCCGCAGAAAGGCCGCTATCGCCAGTTTCACCAGATCGGCGCCGAGGCTTATGGCATGGCCGGTCCCGACATCGACGCCGAATTGATCGCCCTGACCGCCCGGCTCTGGCGGCGCTTGGGTATCCGCGAAGTGACCCTGCAATTGAATTCCCTCGGCTCCAGCGCCGCCCGCGCGGCCTACCGGGAACAGTTGGTGGCCTACTTCACGGTGCGACAGGGCGAGCTGGACGAGGATAGTCAACGCCGGTTGCGCACCAACCCCCTGCGTATTTTGGATAGCAAGCATCCAACGATGCAGGCGGTGATCGCGGAAGCGCCTTCGCTGCTGGATCATCTGGACGCCGAATCCCGGATTCATTTTGAGGCTTTGCAGGGTTTGCTGGACACGGCGGGCATCGCTTATGAAATTAACCCGCGCTTGGTGCGGGGGCTGGATTACTATAGTCAGACCGTTTTCGAGTGGGTCACCGACACCCTGGGCGCGCAAGGAACGATTTGCGCTGGTGGCCGCTACGACGGACTCATCGAACAACTGGGCGGCCAGGCGGTGCCAGGCATTGGTTTCGCTATGGGCCTGGAACGATTAGTAGCGATGTTGATGGCCGCCGGTCAAGCGGGCGCTGATCCAGCGCCACACGCCTATCTGATCGCAGTGGGCGATACTGCCCAGCGCGCAGCCCTGGCATTGGCCGAAAGACTGCGTGACGCATTGCCAGCATTGCGCTTGCGGATGAACTGCGGCGGCGGCGGCTTCAAGGCCCAGTTCCGCCGCGCTGATCATAGTGGCGCCCGGTTCGCCCTGATCCTGGGCGAAGATGAGGTCAACGCTGGCGCTCTAGCGATTAAGCCGCTGCGCGAATCCCGGAGCGAACAGCTCACCTTGTCCCAGGACCAGGCGGCTGACTGGCTGCGCACGGCGTTTGAGAATTTGAAGAATTAACCTGAATTATTTGGAGGATACAAACGAATGGAGCAATACACTGACGACGAACGCGTCGAGGATCTTAAAAAATGGTGGAGCGAGAATGGTCTCAGCCTCATTGTGGGCATCGTGCTGGGCATTGCCGCGATCTTTGGCTGGCGATATTGGAACAGCTATCGCGATAGCCAGGCGGAACAGGCTTCGCTGACCTATGACACTTTCATTAAAGCGGTGGAAAAACCGGATGTCGAGCAAGCGCGCCAGCGCGGCCAGGATTTGCTGGCGGAGTTCCCGAATTCCGCCTACGCTGCCTTGACCATGCTGCGCCTGGCCAAGCTGGCGGTGGACAGCAGCGATAACGCCACCGCCATCCAGCGCTTACAATGGGTCATTGATCACGCCAAGCTGGTTGAACTTCAGGATATCGCGCGACTTCGCCTGGCGCGGGTATTATTCGCCGCTGGCCAGTTGAAGGATGCCGAAAAGCAGTTAGACAATATCACGACCTCCAGTTTAACTGCGGAGTTGGAAGAATTGCGGGGTGATCTTTACCTGGCCGGCAAGGATATCGAGAAGGCCCGTACCGCTTACGCCGCCGCGCTGGCGGCAGGCGGGACTAACCGTATCCTGCAAATTAAACTCAACAACCTGACAGCGCCCACCCCTGAAACGGTCATCGCTGCGCCCAAACCTCCGCCTCCGGTCGCCGAGGCCCCGCCAGCGCCAGCCCTGGAAACTGTCCCGACTGGCGAATCGGTCTCAGAGGAACCAACAGTTACCAAGGAACAGGCTCCCGTCGAGCCGACCCCGGAACCGGTAGCCATTGAACCGACTTCCACGGAAGCCACACCGGAACCGGTAGCCACTGAACCGACCTCCATCGAACCGATCCCGGAACCGGTTCCCGTGGAAGCCACGCCGGAGCCGGCAGTTACCGAGCCTGCTTTGATTGAACCGGCTCCCATTGAATCGACCCCGGAGCCAGCTCCTGTAGAAGCCACACCAGAACCGGCGCCGCCTGCTCCTCCGACTTCTCCTTCAGGTCCGTCATCATGATTCGCCTTGCGCTTCCTTTCCTGATTCTGATCCTGAGCGCCGGCTGTAGCACTATTAGCGGCTGGTTTGGCGATTCCGATAATTCCATCCCTCCGGCTGAGTTGAAAACCATCGCCCAACCGATTGGCGTTCAGCAGCTTTGGGAAACCCGGATCGGTTCCGGCGCTGAAAAACAATTCATCCGCCTGACGCCGGCTCTGGCCGACGGGCGCATCTACGCCGCCAGTCATGATGGAACTGTGGCGGCGCTGGATGCGCTCAGCGGACAACGCTTATGGGAAATCTCAACGAATCTGCCGATCTCCGGCGGCGTCGGTTTGAGCGACAATGGTCTGGTGCTGGTGGGTACGAGTGAAGGCGAAGTAGTCGCATTCCGTCAGGAAAATGGTCAGGAAGCCTGGCGCGCCCGGGCTTCAAGCGAAGTGCTGGCCCCGCCGCGCGCCGCCAACGGCATCGTGGTGGTGCGCGCTGTCGATGGCAAATTTACCGGATTCGACGCCAATTCTGGCGAACTCCGCTGGGTCTACACGCACGCCATGCCCGCGCTGAGCCTGCGCGGCAGCGCCCCGCCTCTAGTCACGCGCGATCTGGTGATTGCCGGACTCGACAATGGCAAATTGCTGGTGCTGGCGTTGGCCAAAGGTCTGCCGCTGACCGAAAAAACCGTGGCTGCGCCGCGCGGCCGCACTGAGATCGAACGGCTGATCGATATTGATTCCGAACCCAAAGCGTTCGCCGATACGCTTTACCTCGCCGCTTATCACGGCAATGTGGCCGCTATTGATATGCGCAACGGCGCCCTGGTCTGGAACCGTGAGATTTCCAGTTACGCCGGGCTGGATGTGGATGCCCGGCAAGTCTACGTCAGTGATGATACCGACGCGGTGCTAGCGCTGGATCGGATGACTGGCGGCGTGTTCTGGAAACAGGCCGAATTGACCGGTCGCCGGTTGTCGGCCCCGGTAGCCACCACTGACGCAGTGGTGGTGGGCGACTTTGAAGGTTATTTGCACTGGCTGCGCAAGGAGGATGGCCGGATTGTTGGCCGGATTCGCGCCGCCAGCAAGGCGATTGTCGCCCCACCGGTCGCCGTAGGCGATGTGGTTTTCGTCCAAGGTCAGGGCGGTGCGCTCGGCGCTTTTCGCGCTGGCGGTTCGTGAACGGTTCCCTTGATTCTGCGCATCGCCATCCCCTCGCCCCTGTATCGAACCTTTGATTACCTCCCCCCGCTAGACTGCGATCCTGCCATGTTGCGGCCAGGAATGCGGGTGCGAGTCCCCTTCGGTCGAAGGCAGGTCGTCGGGTTCCTGGTCGAACTGAGTGCTGACACGCTGCTAGATCCCGCCAGCCTGCGGCCTGCGCTGACGATTCTCGATGCTGAACCGGTCTTGCCTCCCGACGTACTGGCGTTAATCCAGTGGGCGCAACGCTATTATCACCATCCCCCTGGAGAGGTTTTCGCCACCGCCTTACCGGTCTTGTTGCGTCAGGGCGAACCCGCCACACACCCGGCCCCAACGCCGGTCTGGCGTATTACTGAAGCCGGCCATGCCGCGCACACTGAGGCCGCCTATGCGCGCCGTGCGCCAGCTCAATGGCGCATGCTTGACTATCTGACGCGTTGTCCCGATGGCGCTGAACCCGAAACCTTGCGCGCGGTCGTCAGCAACAGTGCAGGCATCCTGCGCGCCTTGCGGGACAAGGGCTGGGTGGAATGCCGCACGGCGTCGGAAAATGCTCCGGCTTCTCCTCATTCCCTGCCGCCGCCGGCGTTGACGACGGCCCAGA
>JAGRHQ010000174.1 GCA_020444905.1 Candidatus Competibacteraceae bacterium | reverse complement strand
TCACCGGCTTCATGTTGATTTCGTTAAAGGTCGTCAACATGGCCGTGCTGTTCTTGGCCATCAGCAACCGTTCGGCGATACGGGCGCGCAATCGGGTCATGGGCACCCGCTGCTCCAGCCGGCCTTGCGCGTCGGGCGGCAGCGCCGCAACGGCCGCAACGGGCGCAGCGGGCGGCAATCCGCCCTGTGCTCCTTTGCCAAAAGGGGAGGGTGAAACCTGAGGGGTTTCGACTGTTGAAGCCGGCGCTGGACGGCCCTGCTTCTGCGCCTCAATGTAGGCCAGCACATCGGCCTTGGTAACGCGGCCATTGCGGCCACTGCCAGGGATCTTGGCGACATCCAGTCCATGCTCAGCAGCCAGTCGTCGCACGGCGGGACTGAGTCCTTCCACATCGACCGCCTCGCCTGGTACTGGCGGTGTGACCGGAGTTGGGGCGGGCGCTGGTGCCGCTGCAGGAGTCTCAGTAGCAGGTTGAGCCGCGCCTTCCTCCAGGATGGCGATCGTATCGCCCGTTGTGACAATCTCACCTTCCTGGCGCAGGATCTGCCCCAGGACGCCATCGGTAGGAGCGGGAATGTCGAGCACCACTTTATCGGTTTCCAGATCAACGAGGTTTTCACCCCGCGTCACCGCGTCTCCCGGTTTTTTCTTCCAGTTAACCAAGGTGCCGTCAGAGACGGACTCGGGCAGTGTGGGGACTTTTACTTCGACAGTCATTTTATTTGTTCCCTATACTTTTTCGGGTTTTCAGTCTGGATCATCGTGACTACTGACCCAGGGCCTCGTTGACGAGTTTCTGTTGCTGCTCAACATGGACGCTGTAATAACCCACAGCCGGCGCTGCGGAGGGTTCGCGACCGGCGTAGGACACTTTTTGATGCGATTTCAAACTGCGCTCCAGATGGTGCAGGCTTTGATACCAGGCGCCCTGATTCTTGGGTTCCTCCTGACACCAGACAAGCTCGCTCAGGTTCGGATACTGGTCGAGCGTCCGGTTGTAAAGCGCCTGCGGGAAGGGATAAAGCTGCTCGATCCGGATAATCGCGACGTGCTCCAGATTCCGTTCGCGGCGCGCTTCCAACAGGTCGTAATACACCTTGCCGCTGCACGCCACCACGCGGGTGATCTTTTCCACATCGTGCGGATCGGTCTCGGGGATCACCTCCTGGAAACAGCCTTCGGTCAGATCTTCCAAAGCGTTAACCGCCATGCGATGCCGCAACAAGCTCTTGGGACTCATCGCAATCAAGGGCTTGCGGAATGGGCGCAGCATCTGCCGACGCAGCATGTGGAAACATTGGGCCGGCGTTGACGGTACGACCACTTGGATGTTGTTCTCGGCGCACAATTGCAGATAACGCTCCAGCCGGGCCGAGGAGTGTTCGGGACCCTGACCCTCGAAACCATGCGGCAGCAGCATCACCACGCCGCATAACCGGCCCCACTTGGTCTGACCGGAGGAGATGAACTGGTCAATCACCACTTGGGCGCCGTTGGCGAAGTCGCCAAACTGGCCTTCCCAGATGACCAGACCATTTGGTTCCGCCGTGCTGTAGCCATACTCAAAGCCCAGCACTGCTTCTTCAGACAGAATGGAATCAATGACGAAAAAGGTCGGCTGACCGGGATACAGATTCATCAACGGCGTATAACTGCTGCCATCTTTCTGATTATGCAATACCGAATGCCGATGGAAGAAGGTGCCGCGCCCGCAGTCCTGACCGGAGATGCGCACCTGGTAGCCTTCATGAAGCAGGGTCGCGTAGGCCAGGTTCTCGGCGAAACCCCAGTCCAAGGCCAACGCGCCCGCCGCCATTTTGCGGCGATCATCCATGATTTTGGCCACCCGAGGATGCATTTCCAATCCTTCAGGCACCTTCAGCAGCTGATCGGATAGTTCGCGCACCGTCTCTGCCGAGACAGCGGTATGAACCTGGGCGTCCCAGTCTTCATGCTTGTAAGCGGACCAGTCAATAAAATACGAGCTTTTAACAAAGGGTAACGTGGGCCGCGATACTTGCTGGCCGGCATCGAGATCGGCGCGGTATTTCGCCTGCATTTCCTGGAAATCGGCCTCGGCGATCACGCCTTCCGCGATCAGTTTCTCCGCGTACAAGGCGGCGGCGGTCTTCCGCGCGCGGATTTTCTTGTACATCATCGGCTGGGTGGCGGCCGGTTCGTCCGCTTCGTTATGCCCCAGACGGCGATAGCAGATCATGTCGATGACGACATCCTTGTTAAAGGTCATCCGGTATTCAACCGCCAGCCGGGTGACGAACAGCACGGCTTCAGGATCATCGCCGTTCACATGGAAAATCGGCGCCTGCACCATCTTGGCTACATCGGTGCAATACAGCGCCGAGCGGGTATCCAGCGGGTTGCTGGTGGTGAAGCCGATTTGATTATTGATGACGATATGGATGGTTCCGCCGGTGCGATAACCGCGCACCTGGGAGAATTGCAGGGTTTCCATCACCACGCCCTGGCCGGCGAACGCGGCGTCGCCGTGGATCAACAGCGGCATAACCCGGTTGAACGGCGGGAAGGGCGCGCCCGGCTCGCGGCGGCGCTCCAGGCGGGCGCGCACCGAACCCTCAACCACCGGATTGGCGATTTCCAGATGGGAAGGATTGAACGCCAAGGCCAAATGCACCGGGCCTCCGGGAGTTTCCACATCGGAGGAGAAACCCATGTGGTATTTCACATCGCCGGTGCTGCTTTCCGCGACTCGCCGCTTGCCCTCGAATTCTTCAAACAATTCGCTGGGAGCCTTGCCAATGATGTTGACCAGCACATTCAACCGGCCACGATGAGCCATGCCAATGATGATTTCCTGAACGCCCTGGGCGCCGGATTGCTGGATAATCTCATCCATCATCGGAATCAGGCTGTCGCCGCCTTCCAGCGAAAAACGCTTCTGACCCACATAGCGGGTATGCAGATAGCGCTCCAGTCCCTCGGCGGCCACCAGCCAACGCAACAATGCCCGCCGTTCCCCAGCGCTCAGATCAAGCTGGGCGCGTTGCCCCTCCAGGCGTTTTTGAATCCAGCGCTTCTCTTCCGTCTCATTGATATGCATATACTCGGAACCGATGGTGCCGACGTACACATCGCGGATCAGATCGAGAATTTCGCGCAGGTTCCATTGCGAGGGCGCTACCAGCGATCCGGTATTGAACAGGGTCTCCATGTCCGCTTCGCTCAGGCCGTGGTAGCCTGGCTCCAGATCGGGTACCGGTGGCCGGTCGCGGAGCCGCAACGGATCAAGGTCAGCCGCTTTATGGCCCCGGTGGCGATAGGCATTAATAATGCGCAAGACGGCGGCCTGCTTTTCCGCTGCGGCGGGACTCAGTACCTGCACTCGGCCCACGCCGGCTCCGGGTTGCAACGCCAGTTGCGCGAAGGAATCGCGGATTGGGCCGTGGGCGACATCCCGGGCGCCGGCAGTCTGGGCTTGCAGATCGCGGAAATACTGCCGCCAGTTGTCGCTGACCGATTCCGGGTCGGTCAGGAAACTCTCGTAGAGTTCTTCGATAAACGCCGCATTACCGCCGAACAGCGGCGAACTTTGGCGAAATTGCTCGATGAGGGTGCTCATTGATAATAGTTGACTCCCGGGTATTGTAGGGATCGCCGGGAAACGTCCGTCACCGGCGGATTCCTGGCGTGTGAATATGCGCGGCTTGTGGCGCGCTCTCGCTGAATATTGATGAGGATGCGAAGTTATGGCGCTATGAAATTAAAGTTTAATTATAGCGACAGCAGGGATAGGGATAAACCCATGTTTCATTAGATTCAATTATCGTCCGGTTGTTGGATTTTTTGCCATGAGAAAAGGGGTGTTGTACATTTCGATCAATGACATCATGGGTTGTTGATGTCAGCGTTGCGGCGGATGATCGATAAGAAACTTCGCTGCGCTGGTTTAGCTCCATTCAAGAGGGAATCGCGATGGCTTCCGCCCACCCACTCCCCCAGGAAACGCCTGCTTCCCAGCCACCCGCTGCGGGTGAGGATTACATGAGCGACATTCAGTTGGCGCATTTCCGCCAGATGCTGCTCGATTGGAAGCAAAGTCTGCTGAACGAAGTGGATCGCACAGTCACTCACATGCGGGATGAATCCACGGCTTTCCCCGACCCTAACGACCGCGCCACCCAGGAAGAGGAATTCAGCCTGGAACTGCGCACCCGTGACCGGGAACGAAAATTACTTAAGAAAATCAATGAATCGCTGGCGAAAATCGACAATGGCGAGTATGGCTATTGCGAGGCCTGTGGCATGGAGATTGGGTTGCCACGGATGCAGGCCCGGCCAACGGCTACGTTATGCATTGATTGCAAAACGCTGGAAGAGGTCCGCGAAGGACCCCGTTAAATCCTGGTTCGTTCGATGCTTGCCGAACCCGGCCCGGTTTGCGGCCGGTTTGCCCCTTCGCCTACCGGTCCCCTGCATTTCGGATCTCTGATCGCCGCACTGGGCAGTTTTCTGGAAGCGCGCGCTCAGGGAGGTCAATGGCTAGTGCGCATCGAGGATGTGGATGCGCCGCGCACCGCGCCAGGCGCAACGGAAGCCATCTTGCGCACCCTCGAAAGCTGTAGATTGTTCTGGGATGGCGCAGTGTGGTATCAAAGTCGGCGGACCGAGCGTTACCAGGCGGCGCTGGAAGCATTGTCGCACGCCGGACAGGTTTACCCTTGCACATGTACGCGCCGCGAATTGGCGGGATGTCCACGCGGGCGGGATGGCAGTTCCCTCTATCCTGGCCATTGCCGCACAGGTCCGCGCCGACCGGAGCGGCCTCACGCCTTCCGCTTGCGGGTGACGGATGCCCGACTGACTTTCCATGACGCCGTTCAAGGGGAATACCATCAGTGCCTGGAAAGCGAGGTCGGCGACTTCGTGATCCGCCGAGCCGACGGACTGTTTACCTATCAACTGGCGGTGGTGGTCGACGATGCCGATCAAGGCGTAACCGAGGTGATTCGTGGCAGCGATCTACTGGATTCCACACCTCGGCAGTTGTATCTGCAAGGGCTATTGGGACTGCCCACGCCGTGCTATGGTCATCTGCCTGTCGCCGTGGATGAACGCGGCGACAAGCTGAGCAAGCAGACGCACGCGCCGCCATTGGATGAGCGCAACCCCGGTCCGGCGTTGTGGGACGCTTTGCGCTTTCTGGGACAGCAACCACCTACCGATCTGTTGAATGCGCCGCCCGCTGAACTCCTGAATTGGGCGCGGGCGCATTGGCGACTGGAAAGGGTGCCGAGCGTACGGGCGCGGTTGGAGCGGCAATCAGCCGGTTTTTCGCCCATACACTGTCGCTAACCAAATGCCTAAAGCGATTAAAGCAATGCCAGCGGCATGGAAAGCGTAAAGCCGTTCGTCAAGGAAAATCATCGCCAGCACCGCGCCAAAGGCCGGCATCAGATGCAGAAACTGGCCGGCGCGATTGGCGCCCAACTCGGCCACCGCCCGATTCCAGAAGATGTAGGCTAGAATAGAGGGAAACAGCGCCAGATAGAAAATGCTGACGATGGTTGCAGTATTGAGAAGGAAAAATCGGTCATGGGTCAGATCCCAGCTATAGAACGGCGTCAGGATAATAACGCCAATAATCATGGTCATGGCCTGAAAATTCAGTGGATGCAGGTCCGGTGGCCGCCAACGCAAGCAGACCGAGTACAAGGCCCAACTCAACACCGCCGCCAGAATCCATAGATCGCCGGAATTGACGTGCTGAGCCAGCAAATTTCCTGGGACGCCGCGACTGACAATGGCCAACACGCCCGACAGCGACAGGGCAATGCCCAACATCTGCCAACGAGTCACGGTCTGGCGCAGTAGCAAAAATGACAGCGCGATGATCAAAACCGGCGTGATGGATAGCATGATGACTGCATTCGTCACAGTCGTGGTTTGCAGGCCGATATAGACGCAGGTGTTAAAATTCACCACGCCCAGCAGGCTAAGCCATAATAAAATTGGCCAATGGCGGCGCAGTAGCGGCCCCTGTTGACGCAGCGAATTCCAGACAAAGGGGAGTAGAATGAGCAGCGCCACCGCCCAGCGCCAGAACGACAGGGTGAAGGGCGTGAAGACGGTATGCACCGCTCGACCCAGTACGAAATTTCCGGACCAGAACAAGGTCGTGAGCACCAGCAACACATAGGGCGAGGGATGCCAGGGAAATGGATTCATGAGGATGGACGATCAGTTATTTTTCAATGGGATTAATGCGCGTTCTGTTCATACCTTGCGCTTCTCCCACCCAATCATACGCAACTTTCAGGAATAGCGATGCCCGAACCGACGCTACCGGCGCAATTTCCCTGGACCCCGAACCGTTGGCGGGATCGTCCGGCGGCGCAGATGCCGGATTATGAAGATGCTGCGGCGCTGGCTGAAGTCGAAGGAAGGCTGACGCATTCCCTGCCGCTGGTGTTTACCGGCGAAATCGACGCCTTGCGCGCACAACTGGCCGAGGTCGCCGCCGGGCGTGCTTTTCTGTTGCAAGGCGGCGATTGCGCCGAGAGTTTCGCCGATTTCAACGAGCGCGCCATCACCGACACGTTCCGGGTGCTGTTGCAAATGGCGGTGATTCTGACCTTTGCTGCGGCGTGTCCCGTGGTCAAGGTTGGTCGGCTGGCGGGCCAGTTCGCCAAACCGCGCAGCGCCCTGATGGAGACCCGCGAAGGGATCAGCCTGCCCAGTTACCGGGGCGACATGGTCAATGGCCTCGATTTTACCCCCGAAGCGCGCCAGCCCGATCCACGCCGCCAGTTGCGGGCCTATTCCCAGTCAGCGGCGACGCTGAACCTGCTGCGAGCGCTGGCCCAGGGTGGTTTCGCGGATTTGCATCGGGTTCAGCAATGGAATCTGGATTTTTTGCGGACCAATCCACAGGGCGCTCGCTACCGCGATCTCGCCGGGCGCATCAGCGAAACGCTGGCGTTCATCCGCGCCTGCGGGTTGGACGCCGCCACCGATCCACAGGTGCGACAGGTTCAGTTTTTCACCTCGCATGAGGCGCTGTTGCTGGGCTATGAGCAGGCACTGACCCGGCGCGATCCGCTCAGCGGCGCATGGTGCGATGGTTCCGCACACTTTTTATGGATCGGCGAGCGCACCCGGCAGATCGACGGCGCACACGTCGAGTTTCTGCGCGGTATTGCTAATCCAGTCGGACTTAAACTGGGACCGACAGTCGACCCGGATACCTTGCTGCGTTTGATCGACACTCTCAATCCCGACAACCAGCCGGGACGGCTGACCCTGATCAGCCGAATGGGCGCGGAGCGGATCGAGACGGCGTTGCCGCCACTCATTCAGGTGACGCAACGCGAAGGCCGGCGCGTTATCTGGTCCTGTGACCCGATGCATGGCAACACTCAGGAAACCGGCGCCGGCTATAAAACCCGATCTTTTAACCGTATTCTCGACGAAGTACAGCGCTTTTTCACGATTCATCGCGCCGAAGGCAGTATTCCCGGCGGGATGCACTTTGAACTGACTGGTCAGGATGTCACCGAATGTCTGGGCGGCGCTCAGGACATTACCGAGCAGGGCCTGGCCGAGCGCTATCATACGCAATGCGACCCGCGCCTGAACGCCTCGCAGAGTCTGGAACTGGCGTTTCTGATTGCGGAAATGCTCAAGGATTCCCGGCGGGAGCGTTCGCTGGAGAACCCATCGAATCGGGAGGAGAATATCGCAACATGAGGCGTCAATCACCTCGTCCCCGGTTGCTGCTGGTCATGCAGACGCCTGACGCCGATGCCGGTCGTTGCGCGCGCAAACTGAGCAAGCGCGGTTACCGATTGGATTATTGCTACCCACTGTCCAGTCAACCCCTGCCCTCCGGGATGAACGGCTACGCAGGAGCGATTGTGTTCGGCGGGCCGATGAGCGCCAACGATGATGGCAAACGGCCAGGCATCCGCGCGCAACTGGACTGGATACCCGAAGCGCTGGATTCCGGGCAACCCTTTTTGGGGATCTGCCTGGGCGCGCAATTACTGGCGCGGGCGTTGGGAGCGACCGTCCGGCCCCACCCCGAGGGTTTGGCGGAAGTCGGCTATTTCCCGGTTGAACCGACGGCGACCGGTCAGAATCTGTTCGACACCTCGTTGCATGTC
>JAGRHQ010000173.1 GCA_020444905.1 Candidatus Competibacteraceae bacterium | reverse complement strand
ACCACACCGATGTAAACGGCTGTCGAAGTGTGGAGAATCTCCAATGGTTGATCGATCACACCCAGGCCCATCAGTAGTTGATTCAGCAAGCCGTTGTTTTTCAGAATGCCGATCCAGGCGTAGACGCGGATCAGAAACGAGGTCCAGAACGGCAGTACCACCAGCATGATCAGCGGCAACCGCCAATAGACCGGCGCCGTGGCGATACCATAAGCCATCGGGTAGCCAATAAAGAGACAGAACAGCGTGGAAATCGCAGCAACCTTGAACGACCCCAGCAGGGCATTCAGATAAAGCGGATCCTCCCAGAGCATCAGGTAACCGCCGAAGTTAATCTTGATGGTCACCAGGCCGTGATCGACCTCGCGCAGCATAGCCATGAACGGCGGTTGCGCCAGGGTCGGCTCCGAAAGACTGATTTTCAGCACGAACAGGAAGGGCAACGCAAAGAACACCACCAGCCACAACCAGGGTATGGCCACGACTAAACTGTGTACGTCGAAACGGAAAGCCGCTTTCACTGGGTCAACAGCCGGCAACTGTGAAAATCCCAGCCAAGGGTGACCGACTGGTCCCAGGTCAGCGCTTGTTCCGCCAGGACTTGAACATTGGACTGGGTGAACTTGGCTACATAGCCGCTGGTCAGTTGCACATAGTGGATCGAGACATCGCCCAGGTAGGCGATTTCCTTGATTACGCCGCGAATCCGGTTCGGCTCATCGCTATTATCATTGTCGCTGCGATTGCCAGGGATCGCCAGCAGCTTCTCCGGACGCACGGCGACGGTGACTTCCATGCCGGGCAATAACGGCTCGCTATGGCGAGCTAGGATGTCGCCGCCGGCCTGTTCGGAATGCACCCGCACCCGGTCATCCTCCTGGCTGATCACCCGACCTTCGAACAGATTGACCAACCCAATGAAATCAGCAGCATATCTGGTCAGTGGAAATTCGTACATACGCCGAGGCGGGTCCACCTGTTGAATACGGCCTTCGTGCATCAACGCAATGCGCGAGGACATGGTCATCGCTTCTTCCTGATCATGCGTCACGATGATGAAGGTAATGCCCAGGCGCTCCTGTAGGTTCACCAGTTCAAACTGGGTTTGCGCCCGGAGCTTCTTGTCGAGCGCAGCCAACGGTTCATCTAAGAGCAGAATCTTCGGATGTTTCGCCAACGCCCGAGCCAGGGCTACACGCTGGCGCTGACCGCCAGAGAGTTGATGAGGCCGACGCCGGGCCAGGGATTCGATTTGCACCAGCGCCATCATTTCCCAGACCCGTTCACGACGTTCAGCCCTGGGCATCCGCTCCTGTTTCAGGCCAAAAGCGATGTTACTGGCCACATTCATGTGGGGAAACAGCGCGTAGGACTGAAACATCATGTTCACCGGCCGGTGATACGGCGGCACATCGGTGACATCTTGTCCGGCAAGAAAAACGCGCCCGCTGGTCGGCTGTTCAAAACCGGCCATCAACCGCAGCAAGGTGGTTTTGCCGCAACCAGACGCGCCGAGCAGCGAGAAAAACTCGCCAGGATAGAGGGTCAAGCTGACCTCATCGACCGCGTAGACCGAACCAAAGGTTTTGGTAACGCGGTCAATGCGCACGATCGGCTCAACATCCGGCGATTGCCAGGGGTACTCGGGATTCAGGATGGCGGATGGAAGCATTGGATCGAAAAAACGTCCCCGCTCCTGGCAGGAGCAGGGTTAGGGTGAGCGAGTAACAAGATTCGTAAAAACGCTGCTATTGCCCGGTCTTGACACGGGTCCATGCCCGATTGAGCGCGCGCATCGCTGATTCGGACGGAGTTTTCAGGACAATGAACCGTTCCCGAGTGGATGGCGGCGGATAGATGCCCGGATCATTGCGGATCGTCTCGTCAACAAATTCGGTAGCCTTCGCGTTGGCGTTGGCATAGGAAACATAGTTGCTAATCGACGCGATAACTTTGGGATTCAGTAGATAATCGATGAACTGGTGGGCGGCGCCGGGGTTCGGCGCGTCGGCTGGAATCGCCATCACGTCGATCCAGACTACCGCGCCCTCAGCCGGCGCGACATAACCAATGCGTACATTATTGCCCGCTTCTCTAGCGCGATCCCGTGCTTGCAGAACATCGCCAGAGTAGCCCTGAGCCACGCATAGATCGCCATTCGCCAGGTCATTGATGTACTGGGAACTGTGAAAATAACGTATAAAGGGACGTACAGCGCTGACGGCCTGGGCCGCCTCGTCGATGGCTTTCTGGCTGAAATCGTCAGTCGGCTTCCCCAAATAAGCGCGGGCGGCGACAAACACTTCAATAGGATCATCCATCAGCGAGACGCCGCATTCCGCGAGCTTTTTCACGATCTCGGGATCGAAGAGCAGCCGCCAGCTATCTTTTGGCGTCTGATCGCCCAGAATGGCCTGAACCTTGTCGATGTTGAAGCCAATACCCGTCGTACCCCACATGTAGGGAACCAGGTATTGATTATCGGGATCGATGTCACTCAGCGACTTGAGGATCATTGGGTCGAGATTCGCGTAACGGCTCAGTTTTTTCTTGTCGAGAGGCTGATAGATACCGGCTTTGATGTGCCGGTCGGCAAAGGGCCGCGCAGTTGGGAAAACCAGGTCATAGCCACTGCGTCCGGCCAGCAGTTTAGCTTCCAGGATCTCGTTGGAGTCGTAAACGTCATAGGTGACCTTGATACCCGTCTGCTTCTCGAAGGAAGCGATGGTGTCCTCGGCAATATAGTCGGACCAGTTGTAGATATGCAGTTGATCTTCCGCACCTGCCGTCAAAGATAGCGACAGCACCACACCCAGAGCGGCAAAAATCCTTGCACCCCAAACCGTTTTCTTCATTGCAAACGTTCTCCTGGAAGCCGAAACGAGATCAGTGAGGATATTCGATTAGAATTAAAACATTGTGATGACTTCGTCCATGATTCTCAATAGACATGGATGGAACAAGGAGAAAAATGACTACCCAACTCACGCTGATCGCCGCGCTGACCCGAAACGAGGTGATTGGGCATGGCAACCGCCTGCCCTGGCGGTTGCCGGCGGATTTACGTTTCTTCAAGCAAATCACCATGGGCAAACCCCTGCTCATGGGCCGGCGCACTTGGGAATCCATTGGCCAGCCGTTGCCAGGCCGACGCATGATAGTTTTGACCCATGATCCCGACTACGCGGCGCTCGGTTGCACCGTAGTCCATGCCCTGGATGAGGCGGTGATTGCCGCTGGTCCAGTTCCGGAAATCATGGTCATCGGCGGCGCTGCGCTCTATGCGCAAACCTTGCCGCTGGCCAACCGGCTGTATTTGACCCGGATTGAAACCGATCTCCCCGGCGACGCCTGGTTTCCGGAATGGAACCCAGAGCGTTGGCGACTGGAATGGGAGGAAACGCATCCTGCCGACGCCGATCATGCCTGGTCTTACCGCTTTCAGCGCTGGGAGCGATTGGCGTCTTCGCCTGCAAGCAGGCCCCTCAAGCAATAGCTAAGAAGCTGTACAAAGGCTTCTGTAGCCTGGATGCAGGGTTTTCCCGGATTTCGCTACGCTCCATCTGGGCTACACTCTGGTCAAACTACTTTGAGAAGGATGAAGTAAGATTATCGGATACGCCAAGCCACAGCGCCTGGTTCATTAATGAATTTTTGAAATTAAAACACTCATGAGCAGCCCCTGGTTTGTCCGATCTAAACCCAAACCTCATGCAGATCTTTGTTTGTTTTGCTTCGCTCACGCCGGTGGAGCGGCCTCTGCTTTCCATCCCTGGGGCGCAAAACTGGAGGGAGTCGAGATATGGGCAATCCAGCTCCCTGGCCGGGAAGGCCGTCTGTCCGAACCGCTGATTACGGATTTTGCGATTTTGCAGCAGCGTCTCGTCGATGAATTAGCGCCCCGACTGGATCGACCGTTTGCTTTCTTTGGCCATAGCATGGGCGCTATTGTGGCTTATGAAGCCGCACGGGAGTTGCAGCAGCGGGGACTGCCAATGCCAGTGCGGATTTATGCGTCTGGACGGCGCGCGCCCACGCGGCCTAACCGGGAACCGCCGCTGCATCCGCTTCCTGACGCTCAGTTTATTGCCGAACTGAAGCGCCGCTTTGCCGGATTGCCCGCCGTTATTCTGGCGGAACCGGAGCTATTGGCGTTATTTTTGCCGATCCTGCGCGCTGATTTGACGATGCTGGAGCGACATGACTTTAAGCAGGAACCGGTGCTTGACGTACCGATTGCTGCTTATGGCGGGCAAGACGATCCCCAAACCTCATCGGATGACCTGGAAGCCTGGCGAGCGTTGACGACCGGCGCTTTTGATCTGCGCTGTTTCCCAGGCGGACATTTCTATTTGCATGAGCAGCGGGACAGCTTTTTGCCGCATTTGGCCGGTGAACTGAACCGGCGACCGTGGCTAGCCTGAGCCGGATATGACCGCTGACTTCGACCAGGACGCCACCGCGCGCATCATTCAAATGCTGGCGGAAACGCTGGGCATTGACCCTGCCAGCATTGATCCCAATGAGCGATTCAGTCGTTACGGACTGAGTTCGCGCCTGGCGGTCGGTCTGATCGCCCGTCTCGCAGCGGAACTGGATCGTCCGTTGCCCGCGACACTGGTCTGGGATCACCCGACGGCAACTCGACTGGCTCGCTTCCTGACCGGCAGCGCTGACGTGCAGGAAACGACAGCGATGCGCCGACTGCCCGATACGGAACCTATCGCTATTATTGGCGTCGCCTGTCGCTTGCCCGGCGCGGCTGATTCAGAGGCTTTCTGGCGGTTACTCTTGAATGGCGTGGATGCCGTCGGCCCCATGCCGGACGAGCGCTGGAACATCGCCGCCCTTTACGACCCTGATCCTGATGCGCCGGGTCGCATGGCGACGCGCTGGGGTGGATTCCTCGATCAGGTCGATGGGTTTGACGCCGAATTTTTCGGCATCTCGCCGCGCGAGGCGTTGGAGATCGACCCACAGCAGCGCTTGGTACTGGAACTGGTCTGGGAGGCGCTGGAGCGGGCCGCCATCCCCGCTTCAAGCCTGGCCGGTAGTCGCACCGGCGTCTTCATGGGCGCGATGTGGTCGGAATACGGTCAACTCGCCGCCGGACTGGAGGCGATTGCCCAACATTCCGCCACCGGGCGCGACACCGCCATTATCGCCAACCGAGTCAGTTATCTGCTGGGCTTGACCGGTCCCAGCCTGACGGTCAACACCGCCTGTTCCTCGTCGCTGGTCGCCGTGCATCTGGCCTGCCAGAGCTTGCGCGAAGGCGAGAGCACCTTGGCATTGGCCGGCGGCGTCAATCTGATTCTGACGCCGGACAGTACCGTGGCGATGACCAAGTTTGGCGCAATGGCGCCGGATGGCCGCTCTAAAGCCTTCGATGCGCGGGCCAATGGTTATGTGCGTGGCGAAGGCGCGGGCATCGCGTTGCTCAAACCGCTGTCCCGGGCACTGGCGGATGGCGATCCGGTGTTGGCGTTGGTGCGCGGCAGCGCGATTAATAATGACGGTCCTTCCAACGGTCTGACTGCGCCTAGCCCGGACGCCCAGCGCGCAGTGTTGCGCGACGCCTACGCCCGCGCCCGGATTGCCCTAGCGGAAGTGGATTATGTGGAAGCGCACGGCACCGGTACGTTGTTGGGCGATCCCATTGAAGCGGGTTCGCTCGGTGCGGTGTTGGGCGCGGCGCGTGGCCCAGATCGACCGCTGGTCGTCGGCTCGGCCAAGACCAATATCGGTCATTTGGAAGCCGCCGCCGGGATCGCCGGTTTGATCAAGGCCACGCTGGCCTTGCAGCATCGAGTGATTCCCCCCAGCCTGCACTTTCTTTCGCCCAATCCGAACATTGACTTTGCCCAGCTTAATCTACGGGTTCCCACAGCCCCGGAACCTTGGCCGACCGTTAACCGACCGGGCCTGGCAGGGGTTAGCTCCTTCGGTTTTGGGGGAACCAATGCCCATGTGGTTCTGGAGGAATGGCGGGCGGAGTCGCTGGTTCATCCCTCTCATCCTCCCACCCGAAGAGATCGCCCGCTGATCTTCGTTTATTCCGGTAACGGCGCACAGTGGCTGGGCATGGGCCGCGATCTGCTGGCGACCGAGCCGGCGTTTCGCGCGAGCGTGGAGGCATGCGACGCTGCTTTTAGCGCCCTGACCGATGACTGGAGCGTACTGGATGAGTTAATAGCAGATGCGGGCGGGTCGCGCCTGAGCGATACGGTGGTTGCCCAGAGCCTGATGTTCACCGTGCAAATCGGTCTGACTCGATTGTTGGCGTCCTGGGGTTATGCGCCCGATGCGGTGGTGGGTCACAGCCTGGGCGAAGTCGCCGCCGCCTGCGCCGCCGGGGCGTTGAGCTTGGACGATGCGGTGCGCGTGGTGTTTCACCGCAGCCGCTTGCAGGCCTCGGTCGCCGGTCAGGGCGCAATGGCGCAAGTCGAACTGACCTGGGAGGAAGCCCAAGCCGCGTTGGCGACATACCCTGAAGTGGTGGTGGCGGGCGCAAATGCGCCAGCGATGGTCACGATTTCGGGACCGGCTGCTGCGGTGGAAACGGTCATAGGCGCATGGGCCGAGCGAGGCGTGAACAGTCAACGTATCCGGGTCAATATCGCCTATCACAGTCCGGCCATGAAAGCGCCGCGCCAACGCTTAGTCGAGGCGCTGGCTGGAATGCGCCCACGCCTCGGGCGCATTCCCATTTACTCCACGGTGACCGGCGCCCTCCTGCCAGGCCGCGCCTTCGACGCTGATTACTGGGGGCGCAATCTGCGCGAACCGGTGTGTTTCGCCCAGGCGGTGGCTGCCCTGCCGGATGGAATCTTGGTCGAACTGTCGCCCCATCCGATCCTGACTCATGCGGTGGAACAGGGGTTGGAGGCAAAGGGCGCAACGGGTCCGGTGTTGCATACCCTGATCCGCGACGAACCGGCCACAGCATCATTGCGCTATCTGTTGGAACGAGTGAGCGAAATGGGCGTGGTTGCCGGGGAAGCGCCGCTCGATCGACCGCTTCATTTGTTGACGCTGTCCACCCGGAATGCCGAGAGTTTGCGGAATCTGGCCCAGCGTTACGCGGCAGAGTTGCCCGATACATTGGCAGATACCTGCTATACGGCCAATACGGGTCGTGAAGCATTCAGCGAGCGGGCGGCGCTCATTGCGGCGACGGCTGACGAGATGCGTGAACGGCTGACGGTTTTGGTCAATGGATCAGAGGCGGGGCAATCTATTCAACGGAGTCATGTTCGCCCTGGTCAAACGCCGCTAGTCATTTTCCAGTTCGCTAACACCCCCCCCCATTTAACCGGACTGGAGGTATTGCAACGCACCCAGCCGGCCTTTGCTGATACGGTCGGCGCGCTTGACCCAATCTTTCTGGATCAGACCGGCGGGTTGCTGACGGATTTACTCGCGGAGCTTGCGCCTGACTTAAGTAATCAACTCCCCCCTTTGGAAAAGGGGGGAACTAAACACGCTCTCGCATTCGGGCTGCAACTGGCGCTGGGTCGCTTATTGTTCATTTGGGGAGTCCGTCCGGCGAAGATTCAGGGCGAAGGCGTCGGCCATTGGGTTGCCGAGACGCTGGTGGGGCGGCTGGCGGATGAAGAAGCGCTACGGCTGACGCTGGCGGGCGATTTACCGGAACTGGCGCTGGAGCCGACAGCACCAGATGCGTTGATGATCCGCTTCGGCGACGGGGACGCATGGAGGGTGCTGCTGGAAATTCTGGGCCGTCTGTATGTTTCCGGGGTGACCATTGATTGGCGCGCATTTGACCGGCTGTATCCACGCCGCCGGGTGTTGTTGCCCACCTACCCCTTTCAGCGGGTGCGTTACTGGCCGACGCCACCGGTTTCCAAGCCTGCTGAATCCTGGCTTTATGAGTTAGCTTGGACACCGGTTGCGCCGTTCCAGGTCGATCTGCCCGATCCGGGTGAGATAGTTGCGGCGCTGCCTGCTCCGGTCTTTACTGCGGAAAGGGAGCTTGCCTTACCCGCGCTACTCGATCAACTGGCGGCGGCTTATGCGGCGCACGCCTTGGCCGCTGTGCCTGAACCGGCGGTGGAACCTGCTTTCCGTTCTCGGCAACTCGCCGCGCTTCGGGAATTGGCAACCCAGGCTACAAGCGTAAGCGTTCATCTCTCCCCTTTGAAAAAG
>JAGRHQ010000172.1 GCA_020444905.1 Candidatus Competibacteraceae bacterium | reverse complement strand
TAGTCGTGAGTGCCTTTGGGCAACATCCGCAGCACGTACTCCACGCCGATGATGACGAACAAATAGGACTTGGGATTGCGGTTGATGGTCGAAAAGACCAGATGACCCTCCGGTTTAACCAGTCGGGCGCAGGCGCGAATGGTCGAGGCGGGTTCGGGAACGTGTTCCAGCATTTCCATACAGGTAATCACATCGAAACCGCCAGATTCGCTTTCGGCCAAGTCTTCGGCGGTGATGCGTCGGTAGTCGAGAATCGCGCCAGATTCCAGTTGGTGCAATTGCGCGACCGCCAATGGCGCTTCGCCCATATCGATGCCCAGCACTTGAGCACCGCGCAGCGCCATGCTCTCGGCCAGAATACCACCGCCGCAGCCTACATCCAGCACTCGTTTTCCGGCCAGGCCACCAACATGGTCATCAATATAGTTCAGACGCAGAGGATTGATATCATGCAGAGGTTTGAATTCGCTGTCCGGATCCCACCAGCGACTGGCAAGTTCCTCGAATTTGGCGATTTCCTGATAATCCACATTCGGATTGGCGGTGGTCATATCCGGTTCCACTGGTGTAAAAGAGAATTGTTGGCGGGTTTGACCGATCCCGCCGGGATTTTACGCCCGGTCAGTTGCGGCGATGCGATCCCGCCAGCTTCGCGCCCGCTGAATAATCTCTTGTGTATCCAGGGTGGTCAATTGCCGTTCGGCCAGCAACCGCTGGCCTGCGACCCAGACATCGCTGACCTGGTGGCGCCCCGTGGCGTAAACCAGTTGCGAGATGGGATGATAAACTGGCTCGGCTTCCAATGCCCCAAGATCGATAGCGATGATATCAGCAGACTTGCCCGGTTCCAGCGAACCGGTTTCCTGATCTAATCCAAGTGCTTGCGCGCCATTGAGAGTCGCCATGCGCAGCACTCTCTCTGCCGGCAGGGCCGCCGCGTCGCCAGCTATGCCCTTACCGAGCAATGCGGCGGTGCGCAATTCGCCGAACAGGTCGAGATCGTTGTTGCTGGCCGCGCCATCGGTGCCGATCGCGACATTAACGCCCGCAGCATCCAGTCGGGCGGTAGGGCAAAAGCCGCTGGCCAGCTTGAGGTTGGATTCCGGGCAATGCGCCACGTGAGCGCCCGCTTGCGCGAGCTGCTCGATTTCGCCAGGCTCCATCTGGGTCAGATGGACAGCCAGCAGTCGTGAAGACAACAAGCCCAGTTGTTCCAGTCGCTCCAGTGGCCGGCAACCCTGTTCGGCGACAAATTGGGCGACTTCAGCAGCGGTTTCGTGAACGTGGATATGCACCGGGATGTTCCGATCCGCCGCCAACAGACCAATTCGCTCCAGCGCGGGCGCCGACACCGTGTAAGGGGCGTGCGGCGCGAAGGCGGTGTGGAGCAACGGTTCAAGTTCAAGGGCTTCGTGCAGCGCCAGTCCTTTATCCAGGTATTCGTCCAGCGTTCGGGCATAGGCCGAGGGGAAATCCAGGGCGATCAACCCAACGCAGGCGCGCATCCCCGCTTCACGAGCGGCAGCAGCCGTTGCTTCAGGAAAGAAGTACATATCGTTGAAACAGGTTACGCCGCCGCGCAGCATTTCGGCAATGGCCAGGCGCGTCCCGTCGCGAACGAAGTGGGTATCCACCCAGCGCATTTCCGCCGGCCAGATATGATCCTGCAGCCAGCGCATCAACGGCAAATCGTCGGCCAGACCGCGCATCAGGGTCATGCTGGCGTGGGTATGGGCGTTGATCAGGCCCGGCATCAATACATGCTGGTCGAAGCAAAGATGATTTTCAGCAGTGTAGCGGGTCGCGGCTTCAGCCTGGGGCAGGATGGCCAGAATGCGGCCTCCGTGAATAGCAAGGCTATGATACTCGAGAACTTGCCCTGCCGGCTCGACCGGAACGATCCAACGGGCGTCGAGCAAAGTAGTGACGACTTGTGGCATACGCGATTCTCCGGACGGTGACGCCGGATTATAGCGGCTAATTCATGCGGCGTAAAAAAACGCCCCGGCTCACCGGGGCGCGGATCCTACGGTAAAAGACCGAAGACTTACTGGTTAATAACCTTTTCCTGAGCGGTAACAGTGATCACCACCCGCCGGTTCAGAGCGCGGCCCTGTGGGTTATCCCGACCATTGGGCAGGGTGTTCGGCGCAACCGGGTCAAGCTCGCCACGGCTCTGGGTGCTAATCAACGAGGCGGGCACTCCTCTGGAAACCAGATAGCTGGCTACGGAATCGGCGCGGCGCTGACCCAGACGGAAGTTGTACTCTTCACTACCCTTACTGTCGGTATGGCCGACGATCAGGATCGAGGAGACCGAAGCGACCCGGCGCAGGTCAGCGGACAAGCGATCGAGTTTGGCGCGGCCAGCAGGCTTAATAGTGGCTTTGTCAAAGTCAAAATAGGCGTCGGCACCCAGGGTCAGGGTTTCGACCACCGGAGCAGCCGGGGGCGGCTCGACCACTGCAACGGCGCCGCACTCTGGAACATTCTTCTCGGGGGTCCAGAATGGAGTGCGGATGCAATTGCCGTAAGGATCCTTAACAATCTTATCGTAGGGATCCACGGCGTAAATACAGCCGTACTTGTTGATCGCGTGCGCTGGCAATGCGGCGAACAGCATCATCGAAGCAGCCAGACCCAGGCTGAGCTTATGCAGGTTTACTTTCATCGGTATACTCTCCCAATAGGCGCTGAAAATTCAGTACACGGCACATCAAGAATTTTAGGTCGCGGGGACCGGGTCGGCTTAACCGCGATCATCCACTCAACCAGTATACCCGAGCGGTTGCCATTGCGAATGGCTTGCCGGCCGGTCTTGATGTGTAATGATACAACATTGTGTCAGAATTGCAAAAAATGTTGTTCTGAGAATAAATAGTGCTATTCTGCGCGTTATCGTGGTATTTTGGCAAGGTTTTTTTCCGTGCTCCCTTTGCGGATTTCAATTGTTGTTTATTTACAAAAGACATTAAGTCCACTGAATTAACCTTGGATAATGACTTTTTCAAGGCGATTGAGGCTCCATGATGTCGCATGATCACGATCATGTCCGCGCCGTCGTTTGGCGCGATGATGCTTTGGAAGTGCTGGACCAGCGCCTACTGCCAAGGGAAATCCGCTACCAGCGGTTGACGACCGTTGCCGAGGTTGCTGAAGCGATTCGCTGCATGGTGGTGCGCGGCGCGCCGGCCATTGGCATTACCGCGGCTTATGGCGTGGCGTTAGCAGCCCGAGCGGGTTATACCGGGAAACGGGAGTGCTGGCAAATTTCACTACAGGAAGATCTGAACCGGCTTGCCGCATCCAGACCGACCGCCATCAATCTGGTCTGGGCGCTGCAACGCATGAAGCGGGTTATCGCCGAAGTTGCTGATGCTCCGCTGGAACGGTTGCTGACTGAGGCGCGGGCGATTCATGAAGAAGATATTGCCGCCAACCAGCGCATGGGTCTGCTGGGCGCTAACTTGCTGGGCGAACGAGGAGCCGTGTTAACCCATTGCAATACCGGCTCGCTGGCTACCGGCGGTTACGGCACCGCGCTCGGAGTCATTCGCGCCGGTTATGCAGCGGGACTGATTGAGCGGGTTTATGCCGATGAGACGCGCCCCTGGTTGCAAGGCGCGCGGTTGACTGCCTGGGAGCTGACGCAGGATGGCATTCCAGTCACGCTCCTGGCGGATAGCGCGGCGGCGGCGCTGATGCGGCAGGGTCGAGTCCGCTGGGTCATCGTGGGCGCCGATCGCATTGCCGCCAATGGCGATGTCGCCAATAAAATCGGCACTTATGGCCTGGCGGTGACGGCCCGCCATCATGGCGTCAAATTCATGGTGGTCGCCCCTGCGTCGACCGTGGATCTGGCGACTCCCGTGGGTGCAGCCATTCCCATCGAACAGCGCGCCGCTGAGGAGCTGTTGAACTTTAACGGCTACCCGGTGGCCGCTGTCGGAGCCGAGGTCTGGAATCCGTCGTTCGATGTGACGCCTGCGGAACTCGTGGATGCGTTAGTGACCGAACGTGGGGTGGTATTAAAACCGAATTTAACAAAAATAGCCGGTATGATGGGCGTCGTAAATCCCGGTTCCCAGATGCAGGCGCAGGTCGTAGCATAGGCGGAGGTCATTCCGGTGGGTGTCGAGATGGATATGGATCAGCGTCAACGGTCGTTACGCGAGCGTGCGGAAGCGTTGCTCAACCGGTCCGATCAAACAAGCCTCGATTTGTCGCCAACCGAAGTCAGGCGCTTAGTGCATGATCTGTCGGTATATCAAATCGAACTGGAACTCCAAAACGAGGATTTGCGCAGCGCGCAACATCAGCTTGAACGCATCAGGGATCGTTATGCAAAGCTCTATCATCATGCGCCAATCGGCTATCTCTCCCTGGATGTCAACGGCATCATTCGCCACGTCAATCAGACTCTTGCAGATCAACTGGGTTGGGAAGGCCCCGATCTCATTAATCAAGCGCTGGCGGATTTTATGGAAGGAACCGAGCGGGATATTTTTCTCAGTCGTTTCCGTGCATTCTTTAACAGCCCTGAAGGCAAGAACATCGATGCAACATTGCATGGGAAAAAAGGCCGGCAGTTCCTGGCGCGGTTGACGGGCCGCCGTGAATCGGATGCATTTTTCCAGGAACAATCCCCGTCGTCATTAAAACTGCTGATGGTCGTCAACGACATCAGCGCGCAAAAAACTATGGAAGACGCCTTGCGGGAAAGTGAGGAACAATTTCGTGGCTATTACGAACTGGGATTGATCGGTATGGCAATCATCGCACCCGACAAACGCTGGGTGCAATTTAATGATCGTCTTTGCGAGATCCTGGGTTATCCACGTCAGGAGCTCACCGCCAAGACTTGGGACAAGCTGACTCATCCCGATGATCTAGAAGAAAATATAGGGAAATTTGAACGAGTTGCATCAGGGGAAGCCGAAGGTTACTCGATGCATAAGCGTTATATTCGCCGGGATGGCGGAATTGTGCATGCCCTGGTGTCGGCTAAAAACGTGCGCTATGCAGATGGATCGGTCCGGTATTTAATGACCATGGTACAGGACATTACCGAGCGCCAGCAGGCTGAGGAGGCGCTACGCGAGCGGGAAGCCATTTTGCGCAGCATCACCGATTCCGCTCAGGACGCGATCGTGATGATGGATCCAGAGGGTCGGGTTTCCTTTTGGAACCCGGCTGCTGAATCTATCTTTGGCTATCGCCGGGAAGAAGTATTGGGGCAAACCCTGCATCAATTCCTGGCCCCCGAACGCTATCATGGAACCTATCACAAAGCCTTGCCGGAGTTCAGTCGCGCGGGATGCGGCAACGCCATTGGCAAGACGCTGGATATGCACGCGCGACGCAAGGACGGGACGGAAATCGCGGTCGCCATTTCCCTGTCCGCGGTGCGGATCCAAAATCAGTGGCACGCCGTGGGCATCCTGCGCGACGAAACCGAACGCCAGGCGCGGGAACAGGAACTCAAACGGTTGGCCACCACGGATCATCTGACGGGATTAGCGAATCGTCGCCATTTTCTAGGGCAGATGGCGCTGGAATTGGATCGTTTCAAGCGCTATGCCAAACCGACAGCGTTGCTCATGCTCGATCTTGATCATTTCAAGCAGGTGAATGACACTTACGGTCATGCTGCCGGTGATGCCGTACTCCAGCATTTTGCTAGCATCACCTTGAAAGTTTTGCGCCGAACGGACCTGGTTGGACGTCTTGGCGGTGAAGAATTCGCCGCGCTGCTACCCGATACGGATCTGGATGGCGCGCTTCATCTGGCCGAACGGCTGCGTTGGGCGTTAGCCAATTTGCCAATACCGGCGGAGGAGGAAATGAAAATCGCCCTGACCGTTAGCATTGGCGTCGCGCTGTTTTTACCTGCGGATCTGGACGCTAACGTGATCCTGATCCGCGCCGACCAGGCGCTGTATCGAGCCAAGCAGACAGGACGCAACCGGGTAGAAGTGGAGACGCCAGCTTAATATGCTTTAATCCACATCGGCTGGCGGTACCGGAACCATGAGGGATTGGTCTTCATGAACCAGGGCCACCCGGTGAATCGTATCCTCGGTCGCCGCCACGAAGAAACCCCGCACCGACTCGTCCGCCGCCGCTTTTTGCCGGAAGCTCTGCAATCCCCCGCAGTAGAAGTTATTGCAAATATCGGCGCGCATGTCTTTAGGCAGGCTGCACCCATCGGTTCGATGATAAACGCAGGAACCTTCCGCAGTCTCGTCACCGACATAATTCATATAGGCGGCCAGCACTCCGCGCGGGCGCTGATTCGGGTGCGCCGTCCGATAGCGCTGTATAGTGGCGATTTCCAGGTAGGCATGAGTAAATCCGCCGCCCTGGCAGCAGGATCCCCGGCAACAAGCGCACGCCTGGCCCGAAGCCGCCCGAAGCCGGGCATCTTCGTCTGACAAGGGCGCCGTCTGGCCCGGATCAACCGCTGGGGGGATGGGCCTGATAAACGCTTTATCGATCAACTCTTTCAGGTAATTGCGAAACTCCCGCCGGCGTTGCGCGGGCAGACGGGTGATCTGGGATAGCGAAGCGGGAACTACTGTCAAACGGAATGATTCTTCATCAGGGATGCCAAAATTGCTGGCTACCCGCCTGCGAAGTCGCGCCGCCTGCTCGCGCACCGCCTGATACCATTTTTCGCGTTGTTCGCGCTCCTGGCGGGCGCGATCCGCCACCATGGCGCGTTGGCATGCCGCGTTGGCGCACACCCCGAAGAGCTGTTCCCTGATAGAAAGTGGGCGTCCACAGATCTTGCAGACTTTATCCTGCTGCTGCAACAGGGAGTAACGCCATTCGCATTCCGCCCGGCCACAAAGTTGGCTCTTGCGCGTTTGGTGAAAGGGTAGAGGCGTATGACAAATCAGGCATGCAGACGTGCATGACGACAGAATATGCGTGGAGTGCATCATAAGTCATTCCTCGGTATCCGCCATCCGTGTTCCAAGGTTAGCATCCCGTCAGCCAACCGCCAAACCGCATCCATCCGCGCAGCTAATTCTGAATCGTGGGTCACGATCACCAGGCTGGCGCCTAGGTCGTGATTAAGCTCCAGCATCAGTTCAAAAACCTGCTCGGCGCTGTGCCGGTCCAGATTACCCGTCGGTTCATCGGCCAAAACACAGGCTGGTTGCGTAATCAACGCCCGGGCCACCGCCGCCCGTTGCCGTTCGCCGCCAGACAATTCGCCCGGTTTATGGCCGAGACGCTGACTTAAGCCGACCCGGCCCAGCAATTCTGCTGCCTGCGCTTTGGCGCGCGCCGGGAGTTCGCCTCGAATCAGCAACGGCATCGCCACATTCTCCAACGCCGTGAATTCAGGCAAAAGGTGATGAAACTGATAGATAAACCCCAGCCAGCGGTTGCGCAGGCGGCCACGCCCGGCATTGCCCAATCGACTTAATTCCTGACCCGCCACCCACACTGAACCGGCAGTCGGCGCATCGAGTCCGCCAAGTAAATGTAAGAGCGTGCTCTTGCCCGAACCGGAACTACCAATAATTGCCAGTCGCTCGCCACGCTGCACCTGGAGATCAATATGCCGCAATACTTCCAGTCGCTCGCTGCCTTCCCGAAACGATTTCGCCAGCTGACGACATTCCAGCACCATACCCTTCTCGTCCACAGTCGCCTTATTCATAACGCAGCGCCTCCGCCGGCTGAGTCCGCGCCGCTCGCCAGGCCGGATAAAGCGTAGCCAGCACGGCCAATCCAAAGGCCACCAATCCGATCGTGGACACATCGCCCCATTGCACTTGCGATGGCAGGTCGCTGATCAGGTAAACATCCGGCGCCAGGAATTTAATGCCAAACATGTTCTCGATGAATGGCACCACCACGTCAACATGCGTCGCCAGCGACACGCCGCCAAACAATCCAAGCAGGGTGCCGACCAGACCAATCGTAATGCCCTGGACGATGAAAATACCCATGATGCTGAGCGGCGTCGCGCCCAGGGTGCGCAAAATGGCGATGTCGGCCTGTTTATCCGTCACCACCATGACTAAGGCGGAGACAATGTTGAAGGCCGCCACCGCTACAATCAGAGTTAAAATGACAAACATTGCAGTCTTTTCAATCTGCACCGCCCGGAAAAAGCTGGCGTGATCCTGCGTCCAGTCGCGGGATAAATATCCTTTTGGCAGTTGGTTGGCAATCTGTTGAGCCAGGCGCGGCGCCTGAAATAGATCACGTAATT
>JAGRHQ010000171.1 GCA_020444905.1 Candidatus Competibacteraceae bacterium | reverse complement strand
GCGAGTGCGTTTTGATCTCGATTTGCCTTCCGCCAGCGAAGATGATCTGCCGCTGGGGCCAGGGATGCCCTTTCCGGAATGGGATTATCGCAAACAGGCGCTGTTGCCCGATTACTGCGCCGTGCAGGAAATGCTGGCGCGGCGGGCGACACCCTGTCCATTGCCGCAGGCTTTACGGCGCACGGCGCAACGCTTGCGCCATCAGTTTGAAGTGCTGCGTCCGGCGCGGGGCTGGCGCAACGCCCAACCCGAGGGCGAAGAACTCGATCTGGACGCCTGCGTGCGTCACGCTGCGGATAGCGCCAGCGGCGAATCGGGTTATGAACGTGGGCTGTACCGGCAACTGGCCCGGCAGGAGCGTGATCTGGCCTGTCTATTACTGGCGGATTTGTCGCTGTCGACCGATGCCTGGGTGAATAATCACGGGCGGGTGATTGAGATGATCCGCGACAGCTTGTTTCTATTCGCTGAAGCGCTGGCGGCGACCGGCGATTGTTTTGCGTTGTACGGATTTTCCTCGCGCAAGCGCCAGCATGTCCGGGTGCAACGCATCAAAAGTTTCCGTGAGCGCTATACGGCAACCGTCCGGGGACGGATTCAGGCGATCAAACCGGGTTATTACACGCGCATGGGCGCAGCGGTGCGTTACGCGACGCGGATGCTCGGTCAGCAAATCGCCGCTCGCCGCCTGTTGCTGCTGTTGACCGATGGCAAGCCCAATGATCTGGATCATTACGAAGGGCGCTACGGAATCGAAGATACGCGCATGGCGTTGATTGAAGCGCGGCGTGCGGGGTTGCATCCGTTCTGCGTGACGATTGATCAGGAGGCCGATGATTATTTGCCGTATCTGTTCGGGAAAGACGGCTTCGTGCTGATTCGCCACCCGGAAGATTTGCCGCGTCAGTTGCTGTTGCTTTATACGCGCCTGACGGCCTGAGCGGCTATCCAGCTCTATGCGCTGCTTTTAGTCGATTCTCCACGAGAAGATTTCGACAGATGGTTACCACATCCGTGTTTATCGGGGTGTGACAATCATTGGAACGAAAACCTACGCTAAGCACTGTAACTGTCTGGAAGAGCAAGATATCGGTAGAAAGTGGGGCGTGAGATTTTGTTAATGTCCCTCAGCATCCGTGTTGAGTATCGGGTTTGAGAGGAAACAACTTTTCCAGGGTCCAGCTATGATCCGTCAAACCGGCTGCCATTGCTGGGGTCCTCCGCTTCCATTGACGGGCTGATCCGAAACTTCGGGTCGGTTCCATGACTGACAACGGGCGGCGCAGGCTATAGCCATCCTCAATGAGTCATGGAATCGCCGGTTCAAACCACCCCGGTGCTGCACGCCACCTCTCCTTATCCAAGGAGGGGAATTTCCACGAACAGGGTGGGATAGCTCTATATGATGAGGTAACACAAAATGGTAATAGGCTAACAACCTACTGAGGGACACTACCAAAAATTGTCTGAACCATTGAGGTAAAAAACCATGGATAATCCTGTTGATATCACTCAGACTTTGAGCAGCCTGCCGCTTTTCCAACAATTGCATGACAGCGAGATTGTTCATTTTGCGACGGATGCCCGAGAAATCCGGCTGGGCAAGGGACAAATCCTGTTTCAAAAAGGCGCAATGCTGGACGGCTTCTATGTAGTCGTTTACGGTGCGATCAAGCTGGCTTTTTCCTCGCCACAGGGGAATGAAAAAGTCGTGTCAATCGTGGAGGCGGGGCAAAGTTTTGGCGAGGCAGTCGTGTTCATGGAGCGTCCCAGTCCGGTGCTGAGTCAGGCATTGGAAGAAACGTTGCTGCTGCTGATCGCCAAACAGAATCTGTTCACAGCAATCGACCATGACAGCGCCTTTGCTCGCCGGATGCTGGCCGGATTGAGCATCCGACTGCATGGCCTGATTGAAGATGTGGAACATTATTCGTTACGCTCTGCGACCCAGCGGCTGATCAGTTTTCTCTTGCAACTGGCCGGAGCGCCGGAAAGCGGTCTTATTGAATTGGCGCTTCCCGCCAGCAAGCAGGTCATCGCCTCACGATTGAATTTGACGCCAGAAACGCTATCGCGAGTGCTGCATAGTTTGAGCGATTCTGGACTGGTTACAGTGAAGGGACGTCATATTACCATGATCGATGTTATTAAAATAAGACAGTACGCTGACGCCCAGCAACCGGATACGGAAAAGCAACGTGGAACATCGGGCGTCTCCTGGTGAGCGATCGAATGCGAGCAGATTTCCTGCACGACGCTCTTCGCAGCGTGAAAGTAACCGAAGCGAGTGGGCTGCGGGCGCAGGATGCAATTCGTCCCTCATCGTATCCTAACCGTACTACAATATGCGCAGCGATCACAGGAAAACTTGCACGAAGATATTTTCTGACCGTAACGGACTGGGGCGTGGTGAATACCAGCTTTGTCGATGCTCAAACGAGTCAGCTGCGTTCCTTCCAGCATTTCCTGAATGACGTGTACTGGTCCGGTACCGAGTACGCGCCGAATCCTGGCAACGCGTGGTATTTCGATGCCAATAGCGGCTCCCAGTTCGCCGACGGTGAGAACACCGGGTTCTACGCCTGGGCCGTGCGCCCCGGCGATGTCGCCGCCGCTCCGCCTTCCATCCCGGAACCGGGCAGTCTCGCGCTGGTCGGGTTAGGGCTGGTGGTGTTGGGTTTTGCACAGCGGCGTGGGTGATTCGGTGATTCGAGTCATTTGACCCTGCTAGTCTTCAACAACTTGTTTGGTTATCAACAAATGCGGTTATTGTACAGTGGCGTCTGCCACAACAAGCCCATTCACTGCGATATAAAATTTATTATTTACAATTAGTTATAAAAAAAGACTCATACGGCATGGCGGTTGCTAACGACTTGGCGTTGTCCATCAAGTCGCTTTGGAGGAAGTATGGTATCCACAAGTTCAACCCTCGCGCTTATGCAGTATCGAGGGGTAGTACGCCAATTGCTGTTGATGCTCCTGGTCGCGTTAGGATTGAGCGCGTTCCCGGCTTTCGCAGCAACACCCCATGTCAGTGAAGCCAATCTGGTATTACCTGATCTCAGTGATGCATCGCTCGCCCACTTTTTCGGAAATCTCTCAGGCGCAACGCTACTTGCCTGGAGTTTGCTGATCTGTATTGGCGGACTGCTCTTCGGGGCAGTCATCTATATGCAGATTCGCCAACTGCCCGTACATCGCTCCATGGCCAAAGTCAGCGAGCTGATTTACGAGACCTGTAAAACCTACATGATCACCCAAGGCAAGTTCCTGTTGATTCTGGAAGCCTTCATTGCCGTGGTCATTGTCGCCTACTTCGGCTGGCTTCAACACATGAACCTCACCGAAGTGTTGTTGATTCTGGCCTTTTCGCTAGTCGGCATTGCCGGTTCACTGGGCGTTGCCTGGTTCGGCATTCGCATCAATACATTGGCCAATAGCCGCGCTGCTTTTGCTGCGCTCCGAGGCCAGGCTTATCCGGTCTATGCCATTCCGCTAAAGTCCGGCATTTCCATTGGTATGCTGCTCATTTCCACAGAACTGCTCATCATGCTGGCGATTCTGTTGCTCGTTTCGCCGGCGCTAGCTGGCAAGTGCTTTATTGGCTTTGCAATTGGCGAATCGCTGGGCGCAGCGGCCCTGCGCATTGCCGGCGGCATTTTTACCAAAATCGCGGATATTGGCTCCGATCTCATGAAGATTGTCTTTGGCATCAAGGAAGACGACGCGCGCAATCCGGGCGTGATCGCTGACTGCACGGGCGATAATGCGGGCGACTCGGTCGGCCCAACCGCTGACGGTTTTGAGACCTATGGGGTAACGGGCGTCGCGCTGATCAGCTTCATCATGCTGGCCGTGCCGGAAGCCGCTGTGCAAGTGCAATTGCTAGTGTGGATCTTCATGATGCGAGTGATGATGATCGTCGCTTCCGGGATTTCCTATCTGGTCAATGAAGTGGTTGCCCAACGCCGCTATGGCCACTTGTCCCGCTTTGATTTTGAAGCGCCGTTGACTTCGCTGGTATGGATGACTTCGGGCATATCGTTGTTGCTCACTTTCGTCGTATCCTACCTGTTGATCGGCGATATCGCGATCGCTGGGCAACCCTATGCGAATTTGTGGTGGCAACTTTCGCTGATCATCACCTTTGGCACCCTTGCTGGCGCGATCATTCCGGAGGTGGTGAAAATCTTCACCTCGACCAATTCGAGCCATGTGCGCGAAGTCGTGACCGCTTCACAAGAAGGCGGCGCCAGCCTGAACATTCTGGCCGGTCTGACAGCGGGTAATTTCTCGGCGTTCTGGATGGGCGTCGTTATTGTCGGTTTGATGTCGGGTGCTTACCTGGTCTCGCAGCATGAACTGGCGGCGGTCATCAACCCCGATCCAGCGAAAGCAGTTGTTATGGCGGCGGTGTTCTCTTTTGGTTTGGTCGCTTTCGGCTTCCTGGGCATGGGGCCGGTGACCATCGCTGTGGACAGCTATGGTCCGGTCACGGACAACGCGCAATCCGTCTATGAATTGTCCACCATCGAACAATGGTCCGGCATCCATGCCGAAATCAAGCGCGAATTCGGTTTCAATCCCGACTTTGAAACCGCCAAGGATCTGCTTGAAGAAAATGATGGCGCAGGCAATACTTTCAAAGCTACAGCCAAGCCGGTATTGATCGGCACTGCTGTTGTCGGCGCAGCCACCATGGTGTTCTCCATCATCATGCTGTTAACCGGCGGTCTGACCGAGAATCTCGACCAACTTTCGCTGCTTTACCCGCCGTTCCTGCTGGGACTGATCTCTGGCGGCGCCACCATCTTCTGGTTCTCCGGAGCGTCGACCCAGGCGGTATCGACGGGTGCCTATCGCGCGGTGGAATTTATCAAGGGACATATTCAGTTGGATGGCGCGACCAAGGCGTCAGCCAAGGACAGTAAGAAGGTGGTCGAAATCTGCACGGTTTATGCGCAGAAAGGCATGTTCAATATCTTTATGGCGGTTTTCTTTGGCACGCTGGCCTGCGCTTTCATCGAGCCATTTTTCTTTATCGGCTATCTCATTTCGCTGGCGATCATCGGGTTGTATCAAGCCGTCTTCATGGCGAATGCGGGCGGCGCCTGGGACAACGCCAAGAAGATCGTAGAAACCGAGTTGCGCGCCAAAGGCACCGATCTTCATGCAGCCGCGGTAGTGGGGGATACGGTCGGCGATCCATTCAAGGACACGTCCTCAGTGGCGATGAACCCCATCATCAAGTTCACCACGCTGTTTGGATTGCTTGCCGTCGAAATGGCGGTTGATCTGGCTAACCAAGGTCAGCAACTCCTGGCGGTCAATTTGGCGGCCCTGTTCCTGATCATCAATCTGGTCTTCGTATTCCGCAGCTTCTACGGGATGCGCATCAGTATCGCCGCGCCTGAAAGCGCTGAAACAGGCGAGACGGTCACTCAGTCGGCCTGATTCTCCTGTTTGAAACCACTTATTCAGGCATGAGTCCAAAAAACAGCCTCCATGCGGATGGAGGCTGTTTCATTTGGACGTTGCTCCCGAGTTTATCTGGTTTCCATGCGGAAAGATCATACCCGTTAAAACAGCGCGGCTTTGCTACCGAAAAGCGGCGCAGTCGTGAAGCGTCATGATTTCCTGGCCAGCTTCAGGAACAAGTCGTCCAGGGTCGGTGGACGGACTTCGAAACGCAGATCGCCAAACTGGTTGCTGAACCGGGCCAGGCCAGGTCCATCCAGAGCAATATGCAAATGGGAAAGTACCTGGGCCGGCTCGGGCAATCCTGCCTGCTGCGCCCAAACGCGGACTGCGGGCGTTGCCGGATCGTGGACGTCCAGCACCAGCATGTGTTCCCCCACCAGATCGCCCAGCACAGCCTGTGATTGCCCGGAGGCCACCACGCGACCTTCGCGTAAAACCAGCAGTTCATCGGACAAGCGTTCGGCTTCATCCATGTAGTGGGTGGTCAGGACGATGCCCAGTCCATCGCGGCGCAGTGCGTCAATCAGTTCCCAGACCTCCAGCCGCGCTTGGGGATCGAGTCCGGTCGTTGGCTCATCCAGAAACAACAATTGCGGTTTGTGAATCAGGGCGCGGGCAATCATGAGCCGTCGCCGGTAGCCGCCGGAGAGAGTGTCGGGTTTGGCGTTCGCATAGCGATCCAGCCCAAAACGCTCCAGCAAAGCCGCGATCTGCGCCTTGACTGCCTTTGGCCGCGGGCGGAAGTAGCGGCCCATCTGCAACAGGTTGTCACGCACCGTGAAGTCGGTGTCAAATGTGTCGTCCTGGGTGCAGACGCCCACCCGCCGGGCAGCCGCTTCGGGGTCAACGCGCCGGTCAATTCCGGCGATGCGAATCGTCCCCATGTCAGGCTGGAGGAACCCGTAGCACATGCGCAAGGTCGTGGTTTTGCCCGCCCCATTGGTCCCCAGCAAGCCCAGCACTTGACCGGACTGACAGCGCAAGCCTACGTTGTCGACCACGCGGCGGCCAGCGAACTGCTTCACTAGACCGGTGGCCAAAAGCGCCGGCTCACTTGAAAAATCAGGGTCGTAAGAATGCATCGATGACATGATCGGATAGTAAGAGACTGTCGAATTGGGTTAGATTAATTTTGGGTTTCGATGAGGAACAGGGCGTGAAGGCGCTTTTCCACGGCCTCCAGACAATCGGGTTCGATCACTGATTTTGCAACAGGCGTTTTAAATCGCGCCAGCAGGCGTTTCTCCGCAAAATTGATGACGGGATTGTCGAATCCCAGGCGCGGCGCAGGTTTTATGGGGATGAGCGGAAAGCGGGGCAGAAATTTTTTAATGACGGGGTTAAGAGAAACCCAGGTTTCCTGTCTAGCCTTGAAGTCTTTCCAGACCCTGCGTCTTGACGCATCCTCCTTGCGGCCTGCAAACAGGATGAAATTAGTAGTCAGCGTTCGGGCGGTTTCCAGATTTCTCAGACGGGCGATTTCGGCGCCGATGTCTGGCAATGCGCCGGGATGAATGAACCCGAGTAGCTCCAGATCGGCCTGATCCAGTTTAGCCAGCAACTCTATCAGGAAATAGGTTCTCGCATACGGATGCAGGAACAGATCGGCGAGACCGGAATCAAAAGCAGCTTCGGGCGCTGCGTCCACACATTCCCGGAACCGGCTGCCGGACCGGGCTTTTCGACATAGCGCCCTGATTTCTTGCACGTTCTGAATTTCCAGCAGGCGCAACGCTCGACGCGCAGCCTGAATTGATCGGCGCGCGCAACGGCTGTAAACCATGATTCTGGCGAAAGCGCCCGGTTTCAGCAAGGCGTGCAAGGTGCGCAGGGCGACGGCGTCATCGGGAATATGGTGGATGACTCCATAGCAATCGATGAAGTGAAACGCCTGTTCGCTAAATAGCTCGGTCGCTCTGGTCAAGTCGCCTTCGATGAAATCCACATTGAAATGCAGGTGCAGCCAGGCGTGTTGTCTGGCCCGGTTGAGATTGGCTGTGGATAGATCAAGGGCGGTGATCGGGGTTCTCCAGTTGGCGACGGCGGTCGGATAAGGGGAAAAACTGCCGCAACCGGCCAGGAGAATTCGCCCTTCATTGGGATCGAGTCGCTCGCCGTTGAACCGCGCCCAGAGCGCTTCCAGATTCAGGGCGTAGGCATCGCAGCCGCGAACCGAGGCCAGCCGGGGAAGGTCGGGATAGACATATTTTTCGTAATGCGCCTTGACAGGCGTGGGCTGGGTTGCGGAGCCGCCAAGGCGCTGGTTCAGTTCGGTTATCATTTAATCAATAAATTTACCGGATACCGTTGTTCATATTCCCGAACCAGGTGCGTTGGCGGTTGGCGATGCGGTAACAACAACGCTGGACTGGGAGCGTCGCTACGCGCACATCACATGCGCATCCACACCTGTCTGCATGTGCTGTCCTGTGTTGTCCTTGCACCCGCTTGCATCACAGCCCATGACGCTTGCGATAACGCTCCAGAAAGTGGGCAAACCGGCCAAGGGCATCGGTTAAATCATCCTCGTGCGGCAGGAAGACAATGCGCAAGTGATCCGGATGTGGCCAGTTGAACCCGGTTCCCTGTACTAACAATACTTTTTCCTCCAACAGGAGTTCCAGTACAAACTGTTCGTCATCGGTAATCGGATAAAGCTCTGGATCGAGACGGGGGAACAGGTACAGCGCCGCTTGGGGCTTGACGCAATGAACGCCGGGAATTTCCGTGAGCAACTGAAACGCCAGGTCGCGTTG
>JAGRHQ010000170.1:8285-8518 GCA_020444905.1 Candidatus Competibacteraceae bacterium | reverse complement strand
CGTGCAGCAGAAAGTATTTCTTCTGCTCGATGAGGGTCAGAACTTCCGCCAAGTCCCAACGCTCCAGCGGCGGCAGGCAGTAATGATCTTGAGCAACATTGGGACCTTCGGTATTGAAAAAACGCATGGCGGTTCTCCGGGACAAGGGCGGTAACTTCGTCATCGCCACCATATCACGCGATGTTCGACTTTTTTCAGGCGATCAAACTCTCAGCTTAGCTCACATGGCTATG
>JAGRHQ010000170.1:8015-8275 GCA_020444905.1 Candidatus Competibacteraceae bacterium | reverse complement strand
CCGCATCGACCTACCCTTATCCCCTCTCGAAAAAGTCGAACATAGTGTCATATATTAGGAAATATGAGGGTCTTTGACTTCATGCTGTCCTTAATTATGGCAGATGCACTTAGGAGTGTAGCCAAATACCCTGCAACTTGCAGCGAGGTTCTTTACTGAGTTGGCCTTGAGAGATCATCCTCTTTTTCCAAACGCACGGGTTGCCCATCGTGTCCTGTTGCATTGCGCGCCGGTGGTTCGGAGTTCTCCGGCAAAACCCG
>JAGRHQ010000170.1:0-7999 GCA_020444905.1 Candidatus Competibacteraceae bacterium | reverse complement strand
AGCTGGGCGTTCGGCTTTTCCAGAAAAGGTTTGGTTGGCATTCTGGCTCATATCGCCGCCGTGGGTGTTGGCCGGGCAGGGCGCATCCTGGTAGAAAATCCGCCCATTGTTTTCAACACACTTGTTGACGGCTATGGCTGGCGTAGTCAGCAGACTCAATAATATGATTCCAGCCCATTGCTCATCTTTCATGATATTCCCATCCCGGATTTCTCAAGAAAACGCTATTCTAGCTTGATAAAGCCAGCCCGAGAGAGTTTCGCTGTTGAAAAAACCATGACCAGTAGGTCAGCATCCGCCCTCTCCCCTGACCTGTGTTCGCAAGCAGGCGAGTAGAGTAGGTGATCGCACTCGTAACCAGGTCAGAACAGGAGCAAGACATGACGATTACCCGAATGTGGCGAACGCCCGGCGTTGTTCTCTTCAGCGGGGCGTTGGCGCTGTCCCTTTCCCTTGGTATTCGCCATGCCTTTGGACTGTTCCTGCAACCCATGTCCGTTGATCTGGGCTGGGGACGGGAGGCTTTCGCTCTGGCGATTGCCACGCAAAATCTTGTTTGGGGGTTGGCGCAACCGTTCGCGGGCCGGCTGGCCGATCGGCATGGCGCGGGCTGGATTGTGCTCGGCGGCGCGTTACTGTACGTGACCGGACTCTACTTGATGAGCCTGGCAACCACTGAGTGGAGTTTACTGATCAGCGCGGGCCTGTTAGTCGGCGTTGGGTTGAGCGGAACGACCTTTCCCGTAGTTTTTGGCGTCATCAGTCGAGTCGTTGCGCCGGAGAAACGGAGCTGGGCGATGGGCGTTTCCATGTCCATCGGATCGCTCGGCCAGTTCCTATTGCTGCCTGGCAGTAATGTGATGATCGCGGAACTGGGCTGGAGCCACGCGCTTCTGGCGCTGGCGGGATTTGGCATGCTCATGTTGCCCTTGTCCGCCGCGCTGATGGAACCGGGGCAAGGCGCGAAACATTCCGCCATGCCGTTGCGCGCCGTTCTCGCCGAGGCGGGAACCCATCGAGGGTTCTGGTTGCTGTCCTTCGGGTTCTTTGTATGTGGATTTCAGGTCGTTTTCATCTCCACTCATCTTCCCGCCTTTCTGGTGGATCAGGGTTTGGCCCTGAGTTCCGGGGCGACGGTGCTCGCCCTGATCGGATTGTTCAATATCGCGGGTTCCTTCCTAGCGGGATTCTGGGGCGGTCATTTCCCCAAACCGTTGCTGCTCAGCGGGATTTACGCCGCTCGTTTGATCGTAATCGCGCTCTTTATCGGGTTCCCGGTAACCACATGGAGCGCCTGTGCGTTTGGCGTCGCCATGGGCCTCTTATGGTTAAGCACCGTGCCATTGACCAACGGCGTCGTGGCGACGCTTTTTGGCGTGGAGAATCTGTCGATGCTAGGCGGCATCGTGTTCCTGTTTCATCAGATGGGCGCTTTCCTCGGCGGCTGGCTGGGCGGCTACCTCTATGATCTGGCGGGTAACTATGACCGGGTCTGGATGATCGCTATTGCCTTGAGCGTCATTGCCGGCTTGCTCAATCTCCCGATCCGGGAGCGACCGGTTCCACGCCTTGCGCGGGCTGGCGCGTGAATCGATGAAGGCGCGTTCGTTAATGACCCTGGCGGGCATCATCGCCCTGGGCGTTGCCCTGGGGTTAATAGCGCAGTTACTCCTGAATTATTACGGTTCGGCGGATATGACGATGACCGTGTTTCTTGCCAAGCTGCCGGGATGTTGGTGAGGATCTTATCTGCCTGTAGATTCCGACGTTTTTATTCATCCCCCAACTCAGCAGCCAATAGCGCCGATAAAGCGGCGGCATCCAGTCCGGCCAGATCCGCTTCGGTTTCGGGAGCAAGCGCGGTTGGGAACAGGTCGGCCAAGGCGCCTTTCGCCAGGAATATAGCCAGCGCACTGACGCTCGGCTGATCGAACAACAAAGTTGCCGTCAACTTGACGCCGACTTGCGCGGCCAGTGCGTTGCGCATTTCCACCGCCATCAACGAATCGAGGCCCAGGTCGCGCAACGGACGTTCGTCCGTAATGGTATTCGCATCGTCCAGGCGCATGATGCGGGCGGCTTGTGCGCGAATCGCATCCAGCAAAACCTCCATCCGGCGCGACAAAGGCGCTGCGGCTAACTGTTCGTGTAAAGCGGCTGATCCCTGGCGAGTGAGGATTTTTATTTCCCTTCGCCCTATGGGAGAGAGGCTAGAGGTGAGAGTATTTGGCTCCTCTCGCCCGGTGGGAGAGGGGCTGGGCGTGAAGATCGGCGCTCCACCCAGCGGAAAGCGTTGGCGATAAACCACCCAATCAGCGTCCATAATCGCAATTTGCGCTGCTTTCTGGCTCATCGCCCAAGCGAGCGCCGCCAACGCTTGATCGGGCGCCATGTGGATCAGTCCGGTGCGTTCCACACGCGCTTCCAGATCATCGCGCACCGCCGCCCCCACTTCCGCCCAAGCGCCCCAGTCAATCGCCAGCGCGGGTAAACTAGCCGCACGCCGTGCATGAGCCAGTGCGTCAACGAAGCTGTTGGCGGCGGCGTGATTGCTTTGTCCAGCAGGTCCCAGCAATCCGGCGGCGGATGAGAACAATACGAAATGCTCCAGATCGAGATGGGCGGTCAGTTCATGCAAATACCAGGAGCCGAACACTTTAGCCGCCAGCACCCGCTCGAACTTCTCCCAGCTTTGGCCGGCCAGACTGGCGTCGGCCAGCGCTCCAGCGGCATGAATCACGCCTTTCAACGGCGCCGTCTCTTGCGCAGTAGCGATCAGCGCCTGAACCTGAGAACGATCCGCCACGTCACAGCGGACAGGAATGATGTTGACGCCCTGACCACGCAAGGCGTCCAGCACGGTTTCGGCTTCTGGCGCAGGCGGGTTGCGACCGGCGAGGATCAGCGTCTGCGCTCCCCGTTCGACCAGCCAGGCCGCAAGTTTGAGACCCAGCCCGCCAAAAGCGCCGGTGACCAGATAACTGGCGGCGGGATCGAAACGCAACGGCGGAGCGAGTATGACTGGATGACCGATCAGTTGCGGTTTCCGGCGAATGCCGCCGCGCCAGGCAATTTCACGTTCACGCCCAAGGGTCAATTCACTGGCCAGCGCGGCGGTTTGATCGGTCACAGAACCGGCGGAATCAAGATCAATCAGGCGGGTATGGAATTCAGGCCGCTCGCTCATCAATGCGCGACCAAAGCCCAGCAAGGTCGCTTGCGCTACATGGACCGCGTCACCTACCGCCTGAGCGCCCATAGTAACTAAGGTCAATCGTAGTGATTCGGTCCGATTGATCAGCGTTTGGGTCAGCGCCAGCGCTGGAGCCAACACGGCGTTCTGCTGCAAGGGATCAGTGGCAGCGACCGCGCCCAGATAGACCACGTCGCTGATATTCGCTAATGACTCATCGGGTTGTTCGGGAAGCGCTTCAATACACGCACATGAATCTCCAGTCGCCGTCAGCGCTTGAAACAGCGGCGCAGTCAGCTCGTCCGGGCTGCCGACCAGCAACCAATGGCGTTGTACCTTGCGCCGCGCCAGAATCACGCATTGCTGCGACAGGCCACCCTGATCCGGCTCGCCCGGCGTGAGAATGGAAACTTTTTCAAACCCACAGCGCGGCAGCAGTTCCCGCCACTGGTGTTGATACAACAGGGCATAGTTGCGCAATGCTGTGTCGGTAAAATTCCACATCCCGTCGGTCAGGCCGAAAGTCAAATCCCCCCAGTTCAGGCGTCCGGTATTTTCGATCAGCAACAGCAGGCCACCAGGCGCCAGCAATTCATGGACATGATTCAGAGTGCGCGCCAGATCGGGCGTCGCGTGCAATACATTGGCGGCGACCACCACATCCCAGACGCCAGCGGCGATTCCCTGTCCTTCCGGTGGACGGGCGATATCGAGTACGGCGTAATCCAAACCGGCTCCAGCAAATTTGTCCTGTGCCCGAGCGACCAGTCCCGCGCCTAAATCGGTGAACAGGTAACGACTACCTGGAGGCAGATGTGGTAACAGATGCGCAGTTGTCGCCCCGGAACCGCCGCCGATTTCCAGAAAAGTCAGAGGCCGGGCGCGTGGTAAGCGAGCGACCGCCAAGCCAGCCAGGCGCTGCACGGCCTGTGAAAATGGAGAGTGCTCGTACAGCCGCTCGGCCAGGCGAATATCGCCGCCGGGGAACAACAATTCCAGCGGATCGACTCGTCCGGTCAGCACTTGACTCAACTGCCCGCCGCAACGACGCAGCAAGGTGAATTCCGCTTCCGCTTCAGGGTAGCGGGCTAATGCCTCGGCGGCGCGAGCATCCAGATCGCCGGTATCCGGCAGTTCACGCAGACCCGCCGCCTTCATCACCGTGACCAACCGGTCGCGTAATCGGCGGAAGGGCGGCGCAATTTCGACCTTGGCGGCGGCGTCCACATCGGTACAGCCCAGCGTGCGGAAAGCAGCGACCGTATAGTCGAGACTCAATCGGTCAGCCGTTGCGCCGGTTGCTGCGAACGGTTGCAAAATGGCCTGTTCCCGCTCCACCTCGGGGGCAAGGGTGTTAGCAATCAGCGAAGGATCAGGGAATGGCTCATTTTTCGGCAGGGTGAGCCAGTCGATGCCATAGAGCCATTGTCGCCATGGAGAATTTTGAGATGTAGTCGTTAAACGCTGGGCGTTGCGTAACAGCCCTTCATTCGTTTCCCGCAGTACGGTTTCCTGCTCATGTGGCGCAGGTTGCGCGGTCAACAGCAGATAGCGCATGAGGTCAGCGCGCAAGGCTCTACCGATGTTGGCGTTCGACAGCAGGTGTCGACAGGTCAGCTCGCTTAAACCAAAACGGGCGGCCAGTGCCGCGACATTTGCTTCGATGTCTGGATCTTCGAGCCAGTTGGCGATTTCAAGGCTGGCGTCTACCGCTCGGGTGAGCCGCAAGCGCCGGTTGCTGAACAATGCCGCCCACTGGGGAAAGTCTGGCGTGAAAGAGTGCGTTTCTGGGTTAGCGATAGGATCAGCGGTTGCTACAAAGTCGGCGATGACCAGTAGCCCGCCCGGCGCCAGATGAGCGGCGATATTGTCGAACAGAGCCTCTTTGTCAGCGATCAGGCCGGTGACCTCGAAGCCGAAGATCAGATCGAATACCCCAGGAAAAGGAACGGCGCTGGAGTCGGCGCGGTGGACTTGAACCCGGTTTTGCAAACCCAGCCGGGCGATGCGCTTAGCTCCAACATCGACCTGTCCGGCAGACAGCGTATAGCCCCACAGTTCAAGATGTGGATGATGCAGGGCCAGGCTGCATAAATCCGCCGCGTGACCACAGCCATAATCGAACACGCGCTTCATGCGGGAAAAGTCGATGCCTGTGAATAGACTGTCCTTGAGTTCCCGCTGACTGGCGCGGAACAGCGTGTGAGCGTCCGGATTTTCGTTCTTCTCGAACAGCGCTCGAACCCAGGAGAAACCGGGCAAGGGTTCCGGCAGGAAGCCGAAGGTTAGATGCGCTTCCGCGTCTAGATCCGCAGTGCTGTCTGTTTCGTAAGTGCGCGAAACAACCGTTAATTCGTCGTAGAAATCGTAGACCAGGGCTGAACCTTGCAACGTGGAGCTGGCTTCTAGCCGGCTTAATGGATCAGAAACCTTAACCCTTTGCTGTGGCGCATCCAGCCAATAGCGCCGATGCTGAAAAGGATAGGTTGGCGCGGCTACCCAGCCAGCCTGAGCTTCGGTAAACGCGCCTGTCCAATCGACCGCTGCGCCAGCGCGATAAACTGCCGCCAAGGTCTCGGCAAGACAGACATCATCCGCAACCCCACGCCGCAGCGAGGCTAGCCAATGACCATCGTCCAACGCTGCTTTACCCAATGCGGTCAATACCGCTTGTGGCCCGATTTCCAGAAAGGCATCGCAACCCAGGGCTTTCAAGGTTTCAAGACCTTGCATGAAACGCACCGGTTGACGCGCGTGTTCACGCCAGTAACTCGCGTCGAAGGTCTCACGCGGCGTTCCCGTCAGGTTGGAAACCAGCGGCAGGTGAGCGCGGCGCACGCCATACCGGCGGGCTGCCTGCTCCAGTCCCGGCAGCGCGGGTTCCAGTAACGCCGAATGAAAGGCGTGGGAAACCGCTAAGGAGCGACTGTCGATGTTGCGTTCGTCCAACCGTTTGGCCAGTCGATCGAGCGCCGCCAGATCGCCGGACACAACGGTATTAGAAGGACCGTTGAATCCCGCCAGATCGAGAACGCCATCTGTGACCGACAGCAGAGATTCTACCGCTTGAACCGGCGCAAAGACCGCCAACATACCGCCGCCCGCTGGCAACGATTGCATCAACCGCCCCCGTTCCGCAATCAGGGTCAACGCTTCTTCCGGGGTAAACACGCCTACTACGACGGCAGCGGCATATTCACCGACGCTATGGCCCATGACTGCAACTGGTGTGATGCCCCAGGAGCGCCAAAGATCCACTAGAGCCAGTTCTACGGCCACTATTAGCGGTTGGGCAAGACCGGTGGCGTCAATCGACGCATCGCCAAACAGCAGATCAAGCGCTGAACCATCCAACAAGGTGTCAAGAGTGCGGGCATAGCGGTCCAGTGCGGCGCGGAAGACTGGGAAACATTCATAAGCACGACGCGCCATACCGGGATATTGCGATCCCTGACCGGTGAACAGGAAGGCGATGCGCGGCGCCCTTTGCACCTCAACCAGGGTAGCGCGGCGCAATGCAGCGGCGGCGGAGCGCGCATCGGATGCCGTAACCGCTAGGCGATGCGCGAAGTGGTTTCGGCCCGCGCCAGCGGTGTGAGCAATCGCGGGGAACGGCTCAGAAGTTTCCTCCAGCCAGTCCGCCCAACGCGCGGCAAGTTCGGCCAGCGCCTGTGGATCACGCGCCGAAAGAGGTAAAGCGTGAGTAGGTAGTAACCGTTCAGTTCCCCCCTTTGGCAAAGGGGGGTTAGGGGGGATTTTAGAGCCATCGCCCGTGCGCAATCCCCCCCGGCCCCCCTTTTTCAAAGGGGGGAGAGCAGGTAAAGGTTCCCTCCCCCCAGGTGGGAGAGAGTTGGGGTGGGGGGTGAGAGGCGGCGCTTCCAACACCAGATGCGCATTCGCGCCGCCAAAGCCAAAGGCGCTGACCCCGGCAATCCGCCGCCCATCCACGCCTTCCCAGGTCATTGGTTGTGTGGGAATCACCAAACGCGCGGGTTCCGGATCGATCTCCGGGTTCAGCGCCGTAAAGTTCAGATGCGGTGGAATCACGCCGCGCTCAACGCACAACACCGCTTTGATTAATCCAGCGACGCCCGCAGCAGCCTCCAGATGGCCGAGGTTGGTTTTGACTGAACCCACGATCAGCGGCGTATCCCGTTCCGCGCCAAGTACGGCGGATAGCGCTTCGATTTCAATGGGATCGCCCAACCGGGTGCCGGTGCCGTGGGCTTCCACGTAGGACACCTGACGCGGCGCAATGCCAGCACGCTCCAGTGCGGCGCGGACGACCGCTTCCTGGGCTGGACCGTTGGGCGCGGTCAGGCTGTTGGATCGGCCATCTTGATTGACCGCTGAACCGTGGATGACCGCCAGAATCCGGTTGCCATCCGTCAGCGCATCCGGCAGGCGTTTCAGCGCGACCAAGCCACATCCTTCGCCATGACCGAAGCCGTCGGCGGCGGCATCGAACGCCTTGCAGCGACCATCGGGCGCAGTCGCGCCGAGTTTGGTGCTGGCCACCAGCGCTTCGGGCGCTAACAGCAAATGAACGCCGCCCGCCAGGGCCATATCACACTCGCCGATTTGCAGGCTGCGCACGGCCAGATACACCGCGACCAGCGACGAAGAACAGGCGGTGTCGACGGCCAGACTCGGCCCTTTCAAATCCAGCAAATAGGACAGGCGACCGGCGGCGATGCTGGTGTGGCTGCCCGAGGCTGACCAGCCGTCGATGATTTCCGGAGCGGGCGAGCCGCGCCCGGTCAGCGCGTAGTTATTGTTGTACAGTCCGACGAAAACGCCGCAATT
>JAGRHQ010000016.1 GCA_020444905.1 Candidatus Competibacteraceae bacterium | reverse complement strand
CCGCGCCAGCGCTGCTGGAGCTGGGCGTACCGTTGCTGGTGTCCCACATGTTCGTCTTCTATTTCGGGATTCTAGCGGACCTGACGCCGCCGGTGGCGCTGGCCTGTTTCGCCGCCGCGCCGATTGCCGGGGAGCGGGGTCTGGAAATCAGTCTGTGGGCGGTGCGCATCGCCATAGCCGGGTTCGTCGTACCCTTCATGGCCGTGTATGCGCCAGCGTTGATGTTGCAGGACAGCGGCGGGTTGGCGATTGCTTACAGCGTGGGCAAAGCGACGCTGGCGATTGGCCTGTGGGGCATGGCGTCAATCGGTCATCTGCGCGCATCGTTGACCTGGTGGGAACGCCTGTTGGCATTTGGCGCGGGGGCCGCGCTGATTCTGGCGCTGCCGATCACTGATGAAGTCGGCTTCGCGCTCGCGCTTCTGGCGATTGGCCTCCATCTCTGGCGCACCCGGCCGGTTGAGATTCCCGCGACATGATGGGCTTGTGCCTGGGATTGACCGGCGTCGTTTGGGCAATGTTGCCGCTGCGCGAATTTACCCTGGCCTGGAATCACACGGTTGAAAAGATTCGCTGGGAAGAGGATTACCGCGTCACCGCCGACGGGTTGTTGCTGGGCCAGGCGCGAGTCAAGGGCAGCGGCGCGGGCATGGAAATTCCCGAGAATGCAGTGTGGGGCAACGGCGTCTGGCGCTACCGGCGCGCGTTGCCGCCTTTGCAGCCGCTGCGCTTGGCGCGTACGCCTGAAGCCGGCGATTACCAACTGTGCTTTGCATCCGCTTGCCACGCACTCGGGGAATGGCTCGGTCCGCCGCAATCTAGCCATCCGTTTGTCGAACTATGGAGTTGCCGGATGGATCCCTCCCGCTAATCCGAATCAACCTGATGAATATCCTGATTACCGACGACGACCCCTTGCAGCAGGAACTGTTGCAGGGATTTCTGGAAAAGCACGGCTACCGCGTATTCAGCGCCGGGGATGGAGGGGAAGCTCTGCGCCTGTTTCGCCGGGAGCCGATCCAGTTAGTGCTGCTGGACCACCGGATGCCGGGCCTGACCGGAGATCAGGCGTTGGCGGAGATGAAGGCGCTCAACCCGCAGGTGCGCGCCATCATGATCACTGCTTACGGCGCGGTAGAGACTGCCGTGCGGGTCATGAAGCTGGGCGCCGACGATTTTCTGGAAAAACCGGTCGATTTGGCGCAACTGCTGGAAAAAATCCAGCGGCTGGAGCAGGAGCTAGCCGTGGTCGAAGATGCCGCCGAGGCGCGCCGGGAAGTCGAGGAAGCCGCCCTGCCCCTGTCTATCATCGGCGACAGCCCAGCCATGCGCGAGGTGTTTTCTCTGGCGCGGCGGGTGGCGGAAACGCCGTGGAGCGTATTGATCAGCGGGGAGACTGGCACGGGCAAAGAGTTGATTGCCCGGTTGCTGCATGTGTTGAGTCCGCGAAGCACCGCGCCATTTATCGAGGTCAACTGCGCCGCTATTCCGGAACATCTGTTTGAGAGCGAACTGTTCGGTCATGAACGCGGCGCGTTCACCGGCGCCGCCCGACAGCGGAGGGGCCGGTTCGAGCTGGCCCAGGGCGGAACGCTATTTCTGGATGAGGTGGGCGAGTTACCGCCGCCGCTGCAATCCAAGCTGTTGCGCGCCTTGCAGGAGCAGCGCATCAACCGGGTCGGCGGTGAACAGGAGATCGCAGTGAATGCGCGGGTCGTGACCGCCACGAATCGCGATCTGCGCAAGATGGTAGAAGCGGGAACCTTCCGGGAAGACTTGTTCTTCCGCCTCAACGTGTTCGAAATCGGGATTCCGCCCCTGCGGCAGCGCCGGGAGGACATTCCCGCCCTCGTGAATCTGTTCGTGGAGCGCTACGCCCCTCGCCCCATCCAGGTGGCCTCGGAAACGCTGGACCTGCTGATTAAATATTCCTGGCCGGGCAACGTGCGGGAACTGGAGCATTTGATCCAGCGTAGCGTGACCCTGGCTAGAAGCAGCGTCCTGCGCCCTCTCGACCTGCCGCCGGAGGTGCGTCAGCTGGATGCCGATGACTCGGGACTGTTACAGGAACGTCTTGCAATTGTGGAGCGAGAGCTGTTGCTTGCAGCATTGGAGCGGACATGTTGGGTGCAGACCCAGGCCGCCGAGGCGCTAGGGGTCAGCGAGCGGGTGCTGCGGTATAAAATGGCCAAGCATGGCTTGAAGCGGAACGGCGACCCTCGCTGAGACGCGAGGGCTAATCAAAGTCCAAAAGGCTGAATTCAACGACGCGATCCGCTGTTACCACCATTATCGTCGTTACCACCACTGTCGCCTCTATTGCCGCTACCACCCCGCTCCACAGGACTGTTGACGATTGTATCTACTTCCTCCTGCTCAAGATGCTGCGCCTCATAAACCACACCCAAACGTTCGATTTCCCCTACAAAGGCGCGCAGGTGGTTGCGTGAGCCGCGCAACAGGTTGCCATACAATTGTTGCAAATCCAAATTATCGGTCGCATCCAAGGCATTCTGATTGTCTTCAATATCGACTTCCTCAATCAGCGCGCCTGCCAGGAGAGCGTCCATCAGGGAATTCGCGCTCTGTTTCGCCAGATCATCATAAAGCTGTTGCAATTCCGGATCGGAAAACCAGCCTGGCAAATCCCCTGCCGTAGCTACCGGATCGGGCAAACCATATTTGCTCAGCATTTTCAGAACGGCATCCATGTGTTGCTGTTCGGAATTAGCGATATTGGCGAACAAGGAAGATGTCCAGAGCGCCGCCGCCTCGCGGTAAATATCCCGCGCCAGCTTCTCTTCCTCCCGCATGAAGGTCAGGGTTGCCGCCTCCTGCTCATCCACCGGGGTAGCGACGCAATTCACGCAGGTTCCAGGATCGTTAGTACCACTTTGACTGGGTCCATGCGCGGCGAAAACAGAGGTCGTCGCTAGGGCGGTTAACAGGGCGGTCGTCAACAGGGTACGATTCAGGTTCATCGCAAGATTCCTCGGAAAAATGGCAAATGAAAAAGGTTTATGTCAGATGGCATTGCAGCCACCATGCCATCAAGGAATTTGCCTTAAATTAATAAGTTATTGCGAACAACCTAAAGGAGAGTCGACAAATGGCGTTGCGCTCGACAAAAATGTCGAGGTTCTTCGAGGGTTTCTGTGGAATCGGCCCGTGTCACCGAAGATCAGCCCGCCAAGTGAGCCATACCTCTTTCAAGATCAATTGGTTAGTTTTATAGTCAGCTCGCGGGTTAGGTTGCTCCACAAAAACCCTCGAAGAGTCAAAGTGATTCGCACACGCTCGATTAGTTAAGGGGTTGGACGAATCTGGATTTCCTGCCTACGCTTTCCTGTGGTCCCCGAAAGGGACTAGAGGATAACGACAATGTCTTGTTGAATCTGGTCGCGTAAAGAGTTGAGGCGATGAATCGAAAGGGTGCAGGTAAAACGGCTGACGGTATCGGTAAGAAGTGGCGCCGATTGCTCCGATTGCCAGGTTTCGTGGCTCAACTAATGAGTGTGGGCGGATTTACGACTTTCTTCATTGCAGCAGAGGTCTTGGCGGCGTCTACAACCACAGAGAGCGTGACCGAATACTTTCAACTCTCTATCTTAAGTGTTTTTGTACTGATATTGCTAGGTTTGGCGGCGATCAGCATCATCGCTTTCCTGATTATTCGGGATCGCCGTAGCCAGAAAGAGCGGGAACGGCAACAAGCGCGAATTGTTGTGTTGGATGACCGTCAACAACAATTGGAAGCAGAGTTGAAACGCCAACAAAATATTACGGAAGCACTACGTGAGAGCGAACAACGTTTTCGGAAACTGACGCAGCAACTTCCTGTAGGAGTATTTATTAATGATACGCATGGTGAATGTCGTTACGTCAATAATTACTGGTGTTGGCTGGCAGGTTTAACCGCTGAGCAGGCAATGGGTTTGGGCTGGACACAAGCGCTGCATGCTGATGATCGTGAACAAGCGTTGCAAATTTGGAAAAACGCCAATGAACAAGGTAACGAAGTTGCCACGCAGTACCGATTTCGGACGCCTTCGGGCCGGGAAACCTGGCTAAAAACCCGCGCCAGACCGATGCGTGATCGCGCAGGTCGGATCACGGGCCATCTGGGCGCCAGCATCGATATCGCCGATCTCAAGAAGACCGAAGAAACCCTGCGCGCTAGCGAGGCCCGTTTCCGTAATTATTTCGAATTACCGCTGATCGGCATTGCTCTGATTGGTCCTGACAAACGTTGGTGGGAAGTCAATGACCGAACTTGCGAGATGCTAGGCTACCGGCGGTCGCGATTGCTGGGCATGACCTGGGCGGAAATGACTCATCCCGATGATCAATCCGCTGAGGAGATCCAACTTAAACGGGTTCTTAGTCGCCGCATCGAAGGTTACTCGCTCGACAAACGCTTCATTCGTCAGGATGGCGCGTTGCTGTACGCCAGCGTGTCTACCCGTTGCGTACGTCAGGCGAATGGCATGGTGGATCACTTTGTGACTGTCATCCAGGACATTACGGAACGTCGGCAGGCGGCTGAGCATATTAAGCACCTGGCTTATTACGACGCCCTGACCGGATTGCCCAACCGCACCTTGCTAAATGATCGCCTGCAACAGGCGCTGTTGCGCGCTGGACGCGAACATAATTTGGTTGGAATGCTGCTAGTGGATCTTGATCGTTTCAAATTGATCAATGATGCGCTAGGCCACAAAATTGGCGATCGATTGTTAAATGAAGTTGCAACTCGATTACAACGGAGCATTCGTCAATGCGATACTATTTCTCGGCAAGGCGGTGATGAATTCGCTATTTTATTGCCTGATCTAACCAATAATGATGACGCAACGCGAGCCGCGCAACGTATGTTGGACGCCATGATTCAACCCTTCCGTTTGGATGGACGTGAACTGAGCATCACTTGCAGCATCGGGATCAGTCTGTATCCGCGCGATGGCTGCACGAGTGAATCGTTGCTTAAAAATGCCGATATTGCTTTGTATCGAGCCAAGGATATGGGAAGGAACAACTACCAATTCTACCTGTCTGGCGGGACGACGCTGTCGCGGGAACGGTTAAACCTTGAAACTGATTTAAGACACGCAATGAATCGGCGTCAACTGGAGCTGTATTATCAACCGAAATGGGATTTTCGCACCAGCGCCATCACGGGCGCTGAAGCCTTGATTCGTTGGAATCATCCGGATATGGGTCTGGTTTCGCCGGTCCGATTTATTCCGATTGCCGAGGAAAATGGGTTGGTGCTGCCCATAGGTGAATGGATATTACGAGTTGCCGTTAATGAAATTATACAGTTGCATAAAGATGGTTTTCCTGGATTGCGTATTGCGGTCAATCTCTCGGGTCGTCAGTTCCGCCAAACGGATTTGAAGGATCGGGTTCGCGAGGCGTTAACGACGAGCGGTTTTGATCCCGCTTGCCTGGAACTAGAGTTGACTGAGGGAATCCTGATGCATAACAACGAGGAGAATATGGCGGTCTTGCACGCCTTCAAGGCAATGGGTGTGCGTATTGCTATTGACGACTTTGGCACGGGCTACTCATCGCTCAGTTATTTGCAGCAGTTTCCTGTGAACGTACTTAAGATTGATCGCGCCTTCGTGAAGGATCTCCCGGAAAACACCAGCAGCGTGGCTATTGTAGACGCCATTGTCACCTTGGCGCATGGGCTGGAGTTGGAAGTGGTGGCTGAAGGAGTGGAAACGCCTGAACAACAGGCGTTCCTGCAAGCGCACGGTTGTGATGAGGGCCAGGGTTATTACTTTGGTCGGCCCATGCCATTGGCCGAGTTCCGGGAACTACTGATACAGAACCGCCTTAGAACGGCAGCAGAAGCGGCGTCATAATCAAGGTAAGCGCCATGATCGCTAATAACAACGGTAATCCAACCCGCACGAAGTCGTTGAATCGATAACCACCCGGCGCCAGCACCAGGGTATTGACCGGTGAGGATACGGGAGTGACGAACGCCGCTGAGGCGGCGATGGCGACGGTCATGGCGAAAGGATAAGGAGAGACGCCGACTTTTTGAGCGGCGACGATCGCGATTGGCGCGACCAGCACGGCGGTGGCGGTGTTGGAAATGAACATGCCAACCAGTGCGGCGAGCAGGAATACGCCAGCCAGCAGGACCAGCGGGCTGAACCCGCCCAGTCCGGCTACCAGTCCATCGGCGATCAGCATGACGCCGCCTGTTTGTTCCAGCGCCCTGGCCAGGGGCAACATGCCAGCGATCACAACCAGGCTGGGCCAGTTGATAGAACGGTAAGCGTCTTCCATGCGCAGGCAACGGAAGACGCCCATGGCCAAGGCCGCCAGCAGAACCGCCGCTACATTGGGCACGATGCCAAAGGTCATGAGCGCGACCATGGTCAGAAGGATGACCAAAGCAAATGGGGCCTGTCGATACGCAGGAGCAACGTCGCTGAGTTCTGCAGGCAGATTGAGCACCAGGAAATGCTTATGGTCGCTTTGCAACAGGCTGATTTGCTTCCAGGCGCCAGCAATGAGCAGGGTGTCGCCAAACGCCAGTTTTTCCTCGATCAGATTGCCCGGCAGGGGCTGGCGATTGCGGCGAATGCCCAGGACGCTCAAGCCGTGATGGGTGCGGAACGCCGCCTGGCGCAGGGTTTGCCCGATTAATTCGGAATCGGGCGGCAACATGACCTCGACCATGCCCAATTCCTGAACCAGGCTGCGTTGCTGACTTTCCTGGATTAGCAATCGGCCCAGGTGTTCATTCGCGCACAGGGTTGCAATCGCTTCGTCCTCACCGACGACGTAGAGCGCATCGGCGGGATGAAATTCGGTATTGGCCAACGCGGGCGATACGGTTTCCGTGGCGCGCTCCGAATGGCCAATGCCGACCACCGTGATGCCGTAACGGGTGCGTAATTGCGCCCCGGAAACTGTTTGGCCGATCAAGGGCGAACCCGGATCGAAACGTAATCGATGGAGTTTGCCCATCAAATTGTAGTTCTCGGCCAGCTCCACCAGGGTTTGTCGTCGGCCCACTGTTCCGCTCCTGAGGGGATCAGCGGGCAAAAGGCGAGCGCTAACTATCCACAGATAGAAGATGCCCAGCGCCAGCGCCAGCAGGCCAATCGGCGTGATGTCAAAAAAGCCAAACGGTTGTAGACCGGCGCTGCGCAAGGCATCGTTAATGACCAGATTCGGTGGCGTAGCGATCAGGGTTAACATACCGCTAAACAGCGCGGCGAAGGCCATGGGCATCATCAGTCGGCTGGGGCTGATCCCAAGCCGGGCAGTGATGCCGAGCACTACTGGAATGAAAATCGCGACCACGCCAGTGGAACTCATAAATGCGCCCAGACCGGCGACTGCAAGCATGAGCAGAATCAACAACCGGCCTTCGCTGGCCCCGGCCATGCGGGTCAGCCAAAGTCCCACTTGATAAGCGACGCCGGTGCGCACCAGACCTTCTCCAACCACGAACAAGCCGGCGATCAGCAGGACCAACTGGTCGCCAAAACCGGCGACGGCTTGAGCGACAGGTAGGATGTCGCCGAGAATCAACGCTAAAATGACCAGTAGGGCGACTATATCCGGTCGCAATCGGTCGCTGGCAAACAGAACGACGGTCACGGCCAGCAGGCCAAATACGAAGAGAACATCAAAAGTCATGATTTAGTGGGTTCCTTTGAGGTCGTAAAACGAATTGGGTATTGGCGGGATCATCAATCGGAGATAAAGTTACAGCTTAAATGATAACGCGCCTATGAATGGCCGCACCAACTCCCCTCCCTACCATTTTCCAGGTTAAAGACATGCAGACTCATTCACCCAATATCTTCTTTAAAGTGGCCGCTATAGCGCTCGCGATTGGCCTGTTCCCTGGTTCGCCGTCGGTGCGCGCTGAAGAACCGTCCAAGGGCTTCCTCCCGAATTTCGTGGGGTTAGGAGTAGGCATGACCCCGGAGTACAGCGGTTCCGATGACTACATCTGGGGGGCGGCGCCCGGCTTATACTATCAATTCAAGGATAGTAATCGATTCATTGAGTGGTATGGCCCTATCCTGGATATCAACCTGCTGGATTCGCCGACCTGGCAGGTCGGTCCGATTTTCTCTCTGCAGTTCGGGCGCAGCGATGTGGACGACAAGGTTGTCGCCCGTCTGTCGGATGTAGACAACACCGTCCAGGGGGGAATAATCGTTTCATATATTTACAATAACTTCGAAGGCATTCCATGGCGCTTTCGGGTTGGCGCGCAGGTCATGGGCGATCTGGGCGATGTTTACAGCGGCGCAAATAGTTCACTGTGGGCTAATTTCTGGTTTCCCATCAGTCACAAGGCGGTCGTCGGGGTCGGCGGCGGCGCTTCGTGGGTGAGTTCAAGCTACAACCAGGCTTACTACGGCATCACTCCAAAAGACTCGCGGGCAAGTGGTTTGCCGATCTTTAATCCCGGCGGTGGGTTAACGCAGTGGTATGCCTGGCCAGCGGTAGTGGTTCAGATCACGCCGGAATGGTACGCGGGCGCAGGATTGTTGTACCAACGGATTTCCGGCGATGCCGCTGACAGTCCGATTGTCAAACGCGGCGACGCCAACCAGTTGAGCGGTGGCGTCGGCGTCGGTTACGCCTGGAAGTAAACCCATTTTAAATCTTGATCGGCGTGACAATCATCTGAATTTCCCGAAGATGCAACCGGCGCTGCATGGCGATGGCCGTGTGGTTATGCAGCCATGAAATCAGCCAGTTTTCATGGGAAAAAATGAGTTTGCTGCCTAGGCAAACGCTGTTGGGATACTCGTTGGCGACTTCCACCACCAGCTTTTCCAGCTCAGATTCTACATCTGTGCCATAAGCGGCATAGGAAGTCGCTGCCCATCCCTGGTTGTGGCAATAATGAACGTAGTAACGCAGTGAGTTTTCGATCTGATATTTCAACGAGCGTAGCGCGCCCTTGCCGCCATAGCTTTCCGCATCCACCTCGCCTACGCTCAGAAAAATGAAATTTCTGAAATGGCCGGCAAATACTTCATTAAGCCATTTTAACGTGTACATCCCCAGACCACGATTCTTGCCGACCAGGAAAATGGCGGTAGGTAGAGCGGGATCCAGCGGTGGTTCTGGCAAATCCTCACCCCAGTCCGGGCGCGGCGCATAAAGCGCATCGACCGTGCGCAGCTGCTGGCGCACCTCTTCATAGTGGCGTTTGATCAGTGCGCAGAGGGTGATGATCAGACCCGTGATCAGGATCGTCAGCCAGCCGCCTTCGGTGAATTTTTCCACTACGGTTACGATCAGAATGCCCCCGGTGACGGTGAAACCCAGCAATGACAGCATTAACCGCGATTTGTAGTGTTTCTCATCGTAGCGATTGGTCCACCAATGCTTGCACAGGCCCAGCAGCGATAACGAAAAAGTTATGAACACATTGATGCTGTACAGCACCACCAGCACCGACACATCACCCTCGGTCCACGCCAGAATGCCGAGCGCCCCCAGTCCCATCAGCAGGATGCCGTTCTGGGTGACCAACCGTCCGGACAGATTGCGGAACTGGCGCGGCGCCCAGGAATCCACCGCCATATAGGCCAACACGCGCGGCCCGCCGAGAAAACCGATATTGGCCGCAACAAACAGCAATCCTGCCTCCAGCAGCATCACAATCGCTAACATGCTATGGCTCAAAACCGGGTCAAGCCGCCAACTATCAATAATGGCGCCAAAGGCTACCGCATTTAGGGTCTGGTAGGGGATATATTGAGCGTTCCAAAGCAGATAGAGCAGGATAACGCCGCCAGCGGTGAAACTGAGCGCGATAGCCATATACAGCATGGTATAGCGGCCAGTGGTTACTCGCGGCTCCCGCAGCAGTTGAACATTATTGGAAACCGCCTCCAAGCCTGTGTAGGTGCCGCCGCCAAGCGAATAGGCTTTCAGAAATAACGAAGCAGCGAATATCCAGCCCATCTGCTGAGTGAGTTGCTCAGTCTCGGCGAGCGTATCCGGGATCAATGCGGGTAATCCTTCGGCATGGGTAACGATGCCATAGACGATCAATCCCGCGTGGGTCAGAATGAAACCGATAAAAATCGGCAGCAGGACTTGGAGCGACTCTTTCATGCTGCGCAGGTTGAGCATGATCAAACCGATGCCCAGAATGATTTCGGTGATCAGTTTATAAGGCTGTGCGCCAAGGGGCAGCAGGCTGAACAGGGCGTCGACCCCGGCGGCGATGGAAATCGCAATGGTTAATACATAATCCACCAGCAGCGCTGAACCCGATACCAGCCCAGCTCGGGAACCCAATAGTTGCGTGGCGATTTTGTAACCGCCGCCGCCCGAAGGAAACAGTTCAATGACCTGGTTGTAAGCCAGGGCGATGATGAACACTGTCAGAAAAGTAGCGACCGCCAGGTAGAGGCCGAGATGGGTATAACGCCCTAGCGCTAAAAAAGCTTCCTGCGGGCCATAACAAGCCGAGGACAAACCGTCGGCGCCCAGGCTGATCCAGGCGAGAAAAGCGACTAGAGCGATATTGTAGCGCTTGTCGGAAGCACTATGAGGAGAATCAGCATGGAGGGGGTCTTGCGGTTTGCCAATAACCGCCTCCTTGACTTTGTTAGCGAACGGCATACATGGTTTCTCGTTGCGGTTTTAATAATGCCGGGTTTCACGAAAACGCTCATTCCTCCCCACCGATTGCGGCGGGGTTCTTTACCGCAAATACGTCCCATCCGCGCCGATTTTACCTGGACCATTCAACACATAGATACCGGCGGAGTTACCGCGCACATGGAAGGAGATGTGGCCATGGCCGACCTGGATTTCATGGCCGGTGACTGCGTCGCGGTAAACGCCGTTGCGAATCCCGCCGACATTAACGCCCTGATCGCCGCCGATGGCCAGTCCGACCACCACATAGCTTTCCCCATGGTTATGATCGCGGACAAAGCTCATGCCGCTGCCCCACTCGTTGATATGGCTCATCGCGCCTTTTTGCAGGGCCGGGACGCCGCGTCGAATCTGGTTCAGGCGCTTGATGTGTTGATAGAGTGAGTGGCTCTGAGTTTCAGCAATTCTTGCGTCAGTAAGGTAATCGCCGAAATAAGCGCGACCGGTCTGGTCAAGGGTATCGTCGTTGCCGATCACATCCTGTGGCGCGCCTTTCATGAATTCGATTTCCTCGCCATAGTACAGGCAGGGGATGCCGCGCACCGTCCAGAGCAGGTTGTAGGCCGCCGCCGCCATCCATTGCTCGCCCTTGAAGCGGAAACGGAAGTCATTGTCCGGACCGACATCATGATTTTGCAGGAAGGTGACCAGCGTACTGGCGTTGCCATAAATCCAATCCATTTCCAGCACCCGGGCTACGCCGTCAAAACTGCCCCGGCTGAGATTGTCGCGAAAGGTGGAGAACAGACCGAAGTCGAGTTGCGGAAACCCGGAGTCGCCGCCGGAATCCGGATTGCGGGGATCGTGGCCTAAGCGAGTGTACCACCAAGGCCGGATGAACGACGGGCCATTGTCGCCGCCGCCCAGATCGCCCCAGCCATACCCCTTGACCAGGTTCTCGCCGAAGACAAATAGCCCCGGTTTATGCGCTTTCCAGGCGTTGACGTATTCCAGCAGGTTGTCGCGCGGTACGTGCTTGACGGTGTCGATGCGCAGCGCGTCCACGCCCATGTCAAGATAATGGTTGATGGAACCAATCAGGTAATCCTTGACGTTCTGCCGGTCGGTGGCCAGGTTGATGCAATCGCCGGCGATGTGCTTTAACTGCACCGCCGCGCTTTCCCAGTCGCCGCCGCAGATGAAGCCGTGCTGCATGTACCATTCGGGATCGAGAGTTTGTGCGTCGATGCCGAAAAAGCGGCCCGGATTGTAGCCGGGCTTGGGCACGGTCTCGCCGGTCTTGGGATCGACCAGAGGAATCTTACCCTCCGGGTCCATGTTATGCCGTTCCCGGTACCAGTCGGGCGCGGCCGGGTTGTCGATATCGTCGCGGTTGGGCCAGGCGTAGTTGCCGAGATTGCCCTGGTAGGGGCCATGATTGACCCGGCCATGCTCGGAGCCTTGCGGGACATAGTATTTAATCGGCAGATGGTCGATGTGGACCTTGCCGCGAATGCCGTACTGGCAGGAGTGGTTGACGACCACATCCTGGATGATCTTGATGCCGCGTTCATGAGCGGCGTCGATTAGGTCCTGATAAGTGGCGTCCGGCGATTCCAGCCGGGGATCGATGCGGGTCCAGTCATAAGCGTGGTAGCCGTGATAGTCCAGACCACTGCGGTTTTCCACTGGCGGGGTAATCCAGATGGCGGTGAACCCGAGGTCGCGGATGTAATCCAACCGTTGAATGAGGCCCTTGAAATCACCGCGCCAGTGGGGGTCTTCCGGCTGGCCGGTTTCGCGGTTGAACTTGATGCGGTCCCGGCAGAAGAAACTGGTGCTGGGGTCGCCTTCGTAAAAGCGGGCGGTGAGCAGGAAGTAGATGGTTTCCTCACGGAAATCGCCCAAGGGGCCAGCAGGATCGATCGGGCCGCGCGGTAATGGATCAACTGTGGCGATGACCGCTGTGGATGGGGCAGGATCGCCGTCATCCGTTGGATCTTCGGGTTGTTGGTCGTGCCATTCGCCGTTCAAGTAGTAGCCATCGCGTTCCCGGCGCAGATCGCTGGTTTGCCATCCCTGAACATCGTTGAAAATCAGATTGGCGGCTTTGACGCCGTTGAAACGGTAAATGAACCAGCCGTCATCAGCAGGAATCATGGGAACGCCGGGCCAAGCGGTGGCCGAGCCGCCTGGCTGCGCGTTCCAGTAATGAATATGAATGCTGTCCGCCCAGTCAGCGGGCTTTTTGAAGTGTACGGTCAAGTCGGTCATTTGATGAGATTCCAGCAGAGTAAGCAACTAGCGAATGGATGATTTGAATTGTAGCGACAATTTATCTGGAATCGAGGAAAGTCAGCCGAGAATATTGCGCGCCTGAATGATTCGGCCCGCCAGATCGAACGGATTGCTTACGCAGCTATCGCGCACCTTAAATGTGTTCTAAAAACACCATCCTGTTTATCGAGACATATCAGCATGAATATACCTCTGCTCTTCGGTTATGATGATCAGGCACCGATCAACCATCAGCGCGTCGGTCTGGTTTCTTCAACTGATCCTGATGAAAAGATTATATGGATGGCCCGGCGCTTTATCGCCGGGTTTGATCTTGATTACCTGGTTATCCCCCTGCGCGTCATCCGCGAGCCGGATAGCATCACTGTGATTGCAACTACCCAATTCCAGGAGAAAATGACATGATCCCTAAAGCGCTTAAGATATCGATCATCCCCGACCCCATCGACAATCCTTTATCGGCTCCATCCGAGATTCCAGAGCGTGTGCTATGAAATACATTGCCGGAACCATCGCGGACGTGCTAGATGACGGAGTCATCGCGACGCTTGTCCTTGATACGGGTGTGCATAAACATCGCTTGCAGGCTGATTCGGGTCCACTTTCCGAAGCCTTGAACGCACTTTATGGTAATGATTGTATTGGAAAACCCATTGCCGTAGAGTGTGATGGCGCAATGCTCAGGAGCATCGAGATCCCTGGCGCTGCGCCCGATTACGCTATTTAATCCTAGGCAACGCAATGAGTTCTTCGGAAAGATCCTGCTCTTCGCGCCTTACAATTTTTTCAAGGTCGTTCAATCCTGCAATTCCTGGCGATCGCGGAATTGTTCCAGCGCCTCAGGATTCGCCAGCGCCTCGGCGTTTTTGACAGGCCGCCCGTGGATGATTTCCCGCACCGCCAGTTCAACGATCTTGCCGCTCCGGGTGCGCGGGATGTCGGTGACTTGCACAATTTTCGCCGGCGCATGGCGCGGCGTCGCGTTATCCCGAATCGTGCGCTTAATCCGCTCCCGCAGCGCATCGTCCAGATCCAATCCCTCGCGCAGTTTGACGAATAGCACAACCCGCACATCGTGATCCCAATCCTGCCCGACAATCAGCGCTTCCATGATTTCGGGCAACTGCTCCACCTGCCGGTAAATTTCCGCCGTGCCAATGCGCACTCCGCCGGGATTCAGCGTGGCGTCGGAACGACCGTAAATGATCACGCCATCATGGGCGGTCAACTCGCAGAAGTCGCCATGCCGCCACACGCCTGGAAAGCGTTCAAAATAAGCCGTGCGGTACTTGACGCCATCCGGATCGTTCCAGAAACCGACTGGCATAGCTGGAAAGGGTCGCGTACACACCAGTTCTCCCTTGGCGCCGCGCACGGGTTGTCCCCTCTCGTCAAACACCTCGACCGCCATGCCTAATCCCCGGCATTGGATCTCGCCGCGATAAACCGGCGCACACGGATTGCCGAGCACGAAACAGGAGACGATGTCGGTGCCGCCGGAGATCGAGGCCAGTTGCAGATCAGGCTTGATGTGGCGATAGACGTAATCGAAGCCTTCCGGCGCCAGAGGACTGCCAGTGGACAGCAACACCCGCAGGCGGTCGAGTCGATGACTGACGCGGGGTTGCGCGTTCGCCTTGGCCAGAGCGTCAATAAACTTGGCGGAGGTTCCAAAGTGGGTCATGCCTTCGGCGTCGGCGAAGTCGAATAGAATGCGTCCATTCTTCACGAACGGATTGCCATCGTACAGCAGTAATGTTGCGCCGGAAGCCAGACCGGACATTAGCCAGTTCCACATCATCCAACCGCAGGTGGTGAAATAGAAAAGCCGGTCGCCAGGTTTCAGGTCGCTATGCAGTTGATGTTCCTTGAGATGTTGCAACAACGTCCCGCCGTGGCCGTGAACCATGCATTTCGGTACGCCGGTGGTGCCGGAGGAGTAGAGAACGAACAGGGGATGGTCAAAGGGAACTCGCTGAAACGAGATTTTGCTGACGGAATGCGGCCCGAGGAAATCAGCGTACCCGATCCCCTGGCGGATCATGGAAACGTCTGGCATGGGGTCTAGGTAGGGTACAACCACGGTTGTTGTTACCGACGGTAGGCGTTGGGCGATTTCGCTGGTGCGCAGCAGGCAATCGATGGCCTTACCGTTGTACCAGTAACCATCGGCGGCGATGAGTACTTTGGGTTCGATCTGTCCGAAGCGATCCAGCACACCTTGCACCCCGAAATCTGGCGAAGCGGATGACCAGATCGCGCCGATGGCGGTCGTCGCCAGCATCGCCGCCAAGGCTTCCGGCAAGTTGGGCAGGTAACCGGCGACCCGGTCGCCAGCCTGGACGCCAGCGGCCTTCAGGGCCTGAACCAGTCGGGAAACTTCGGCATATAATGCCGCGCGACTCATCCGTCGCTGGACCTGGTCCTCACCCCAGAACGCCAGCGCATCGGATTCGTCGCGCTGACGCAGCAGGTTCTCGGCATAATTCAACCGCGCTTGCGGAAACCAGCGCGCGCCAGGCATCTGATCGCTATTGATCAGCACCGTTTCGCCCGGTTCGCCGATAACGCCGCCAAACGCCCACGCCAGCCGCCAGAAATCAGTGGGAGCGTCTACCGACCATTGCCACAGTGACGCATAATCATCGAGCGGGTGTCCCGCGCATTGCGCCGCTTTTTTGCGGAACGCAGTGAGAGCAGCAACTTTGATCCATTCAGGCGAAGGAGTCCAGAGTGGTTGATCGGCATCGGTCATGACAGCGGTCCTCGAGAGGGCAAGATGATTATGAGGGTTGAAAGCTGTCCCATCTGGACAAAAGGGTAGTTCTGGGTGTGCGCGAGCGGACTGGCGATCAGATGCTGTAGATCGAATGTTAGGATTCATGCTTGAGTCTCTTTGTAGCGGGGACAGAGAATCTCAAACTCCGCTTCATGGAGGCTATCGGCGATCCGCAACGGCGACATGCGCTTTTCACCGCGCCGGCCAAAGGTCAGGATGCGCGCGACCAAATCGCGCGCCCGTCCGGTGGCGATCATAATTTGCTGGAGATTCTCCTGGGCGACTGGATCATTGAGTACAGCGTCCTGGGTCATTTCCGCATAGCCGAGGATCACGCTCAGCAGTGTGTTGAAGTCGTGAGCGATGCCGGAGGCCAGCGTGCCGAGCGCTTCGAGCTTGCTGGTTTGCTCCAAGTGTTGCTGCACCATGGATTCATAATGTTGATGGAGTTGATGGCGGAACGCCAGGCCATATGCAATGAGCACTTCGATCAGCGGCGGAGTGAGCCGGCTGGCGATTTCGTCGAATGAGGTTGCGGGCGCAATTTGATTGAGTTCGGTGAGCGCAAACTGCTGAAATTCGCCAATCTCTTCCGGGGGGAGTTCCTCGTGGACCAGTCGCTTGCCTAAATCTGTTGCCCGAACTAAGGCCTCCTCACTGCCGTTTAGCCAGTAATCCTTGACTAACTCGATGTATTCGTTGCGCAATATATCAACGTTCATAGTTCGGAGGCCAGGCTCAGGCGCGATAGACCAGGAGCGCTGCGTCGTCGGTTTCAACCGCCCATTCCTGTAGTAGAACCTCTGCCAAGCGCTGCGCGCTCGAGAAGCCCTCTGAGAGCGCGTCAGAGACGACGAAATGTTCGGGTATGCCCATCCTCGCCATAATTAAAATATCGCCGGGAAGGAGGCTCTGCGTGTCTATAAACAGGTTTTTGAAACCGGCGCCGATAATTCCATAGCCACAAGCGAAGCGTCGGTGCTGGGTTGAGTTGATCAACAGGGCGCGGATATTGCCCACGCCGCAGAAGCTGACAGCCTGAGCGGTCGAATCCACCATAGCCAACCCCATCGCTACGCCGCGCGTAGAACGGAGGTCTTCGTCGCACTGGGCGATGATGTCGGGTAGAGAGGCGCTGGCGGGTTGACGCTGCGCGCTGGCCATTGCTGCTTGCGCTGCTTCGTTGGCGAATTTGCCATGCCCGAGACCGTCAGCCAGACTCAGATAAAGCCGGTGGTCCTGTTCCCACCACGCGCAGACATCGCCACACAAGGTTTCGCCGGGGATAGACCGGGTCACGATACCGATTTCCAATGATTTGTTTTTATTCACTAATATTCTCTTATTGGCCTTGATTCCGGCTGGCGGCAAGGAAGGATAGTTGGTGTCAATGTCATTTTGATTGAATGTTAGCCTTTGAAGGATAATTGAAAATTCTGTTTCTATTCTTGATTGATGGCGTTTGGAGTGTTAGCGGATGGGCTGATGGTTTGTTGTTTTGATGGCCTCTTCAAGTTGCCTGCTCGTTGAACGCTTTGCTGCGGTCCCTGGTTAGGAAGATGACCTTCGGATAACCACCTCACTGTAGACCGTCTTTTTGGGACCGTCCGGGTTAGCGATGTCTTCCCCATCGCCTGCCTCTGTAGACCGTCTTTTTTTCCTTTGGAGTTCCGATGTGTTTGATTAAACCCTGTGCGCGTTTTCGATCGTCGACGGCTTTGTGGATAAGTCGCGATTTTGCAGCGGCGCCATATCGGAAAAGACTATCGGGTATACATATAGGTTTGCGGGAGAAACTACCCGTGGATTTTCCCGGTCAAGCGGGAGAAACTACCCGTAGAAAGCGGGAGAAACTACCCGTAGAAACTGACTTATCCACAGGCTTTCGGGGTGAGCGGGAGAAACTACCCGTAGCCCAGCGCCTCAAACTGCCCGCACCTCTTAGCTTATAAAATAAATTATTTTTAATAAACAATAGCTTTTTTATTTGCACTAATATGGTGCGGGAGAAACTACCCGTACACTTTAAATCTTTTGAAAATAACGTTATCCACAGAATTAGGTCCATTTTGGGGTCAAGCGGGAGAAACTACCCGTGGATTTTCTTGATGAATTTTATTAAAAAATAAATATAATAAATTGATAAATAAATTAAATTTTTAAAAAAATGGCTTAGTAATATTTAATTTACTTCTAACTGACGATTTATTGTACAACGATTTTGGGTGATTTTAAGCGATTTTGGGTTGAAATTGCCCTTTTTGGCAAAGTTATCCACAGGCCTGGTTATTTTTTGATCAACAAAGAGGGGTGTTTTTGGCAAAGTTATCCACAGCTTATTAAGTTTTTGATTAAAATATTATTTGTAAAAATACGACAATTTTTTGTTGTAAAAATACTACAGAAATACCGGAAGAATTCGCTTGTATGACGAGGGTCCTGCATCACCCACAAACGGGTTCTTTCATAAAAAGCCTTCAGGATTTAGAACCATTGGGATCAGGTTTGGCTGGTTGTGGCGGATGTTCAATCAACACCGAGCGCTTTGGCACGGGTGACGGACTGTGGGAAAGCAGCATCCCGCCTTCGTCAATGCTGAATCGCGCGGTGGGGTACTGATCCTTGACCGCTTTCAGAACATTGAGGAAATCACGCCGAAACTTGCGAACTTCCTGGTAACCTTGCCCAAACTGTTGATGCAATTCAACCCATGGGACGAATTGGCCGCTTTTGGGGTCAACCCGGTGCAGGCGTTGCGCCAGCCAGCAATAAACATCCAGCCCCATCGCGGAATGCGCCAGAGCGGCTACCGCTCGTTCATCCAGCGGAATCGCATGTTCCTGGAGACTGGCGAAGTAATCCGCGCTCAGTTTGATGCTTTTAGGGGATAACACCCGCTCGCCGTCGAACTGTTCAACCCATAAATCGAGGGCGCTAACGATTTGCGTGTTGATTTGTACGGCGCGGGTTTCGTTGCGGCTCATCGAAAGACGAATCAGCGCGGCGGAAAGGCGGGTTAATTGCTCCTTGAATTTCGCAATCTCCTTCCCGTTGGGCGCATAGCCCTGCAAGCTACGGATGAAGGCGCTCAGACTGGTGTCCATCTCGATCACCGGCGAACCGGTGCGTAGGGCTTCGGTGTTCAGATGGCACAGGATCAAACGGGCGGTTGCGCCAAAGGGCAGACCCACCGGCACATACTGACCCTGGGGGTCCTTGGCCCGCCCCGCTTCCAGAGACAGGCGAACATTGCCCTGTTGACGCTCCCAGATCCGTATTTCCGTACCGGGATCACGATAAGGCAACACGGTTTGGCACAGCACGGTGTGTTGAAACAGCAATTCGTCGGGAATCCTGGCGTGGATATCGACGCTGCTTTTCAACAGGCGGCGGCGAACCGGCGTCGTTTTGCCGTGGCCTTCGGCTTTGGCCTTCTTTCTTTCCGACTGTCCGCGGCGCTTGAGTTTTTCCAGCGCATCGTCAAACGAAATGGTCATATCAGTCCCCTCGTCGGTAGCGTCAAGCGGTCATCAATAGGTTTATGATGAGCGGCTTTCCATTTACGGGCGAGAATGCGCGTTCCACGGCCCGGTTCGGATTGAATTTCCATTTCATCCATCCGAGTTTCAGGTAGTCCTGGGTAGTCCTGTAAATTGCAATGAACCCTCACACAGCAGCAATAGGTAAGGGGTATCCGTTCTAAGTAGAAGTTTATCAATGAAATCCTTTTTGTCTTGTGGAGTTTTATTCTCTGGGTTTTCAATAAATTGTTGGCCTTCTGTGACGATGTGGGGTTCACTATCAGCGAGACTATATGAGTATCTCCAGGAGGTCTGATGTCATGTCGTTTAGCCATTCAGCCGTCGACAAGCTTCGGGATGGGTCTATTGAGCAGGCTGTCTTGTCGCTCGATGAACACGGCGCGCAGCCGTTCCGCCAGGGTTTCATCCAATTGTTCCGCGCCAAGTATGGTAATGTCTTCGCAAACTTCAAAAATACTGGGCGTTGTAACGACGCCAGTGACAATGACAATAACCGGGGAGAAGCGCTCATCCCGCAGATGAGCGACAGCGCGCAACAGTTTAAGCATCGGCGCATCCCAGGGAAGAACGATCACATCCGGGCAGGTCATTAGCGTTTGGCGTAACCCATCATCGCAATCCGCCGCGTCGCCAATGAGTGCAAACCCAGGAACTGCTGCGAATTTGGATCGTTCTTGCGCGAGATTCCCTTTATGCATTCCGATGGTAAGCACCCGAATGCTACCTTGGGTATCGGTTGGATGCGCCATCGATTGATAGGCCTCGACAGAAATTAATTTGTAATTCCAGCGATGTTATGGATATCTAAACGTTCCATGATTTGAGCGCGATGGGATTCAGCGGTCTTGATGCTGATGGACAGGCGTTCGGCAATATCGCGCGTGGACTACCTCAAAACCGTCAAATCCTTCGACCAGGCTGCGTAAACCTGCTCTGACCAGCGTATGGTCGTCAGCTAACAGGATCCGGGTCAGATTCATAGCGTTTTTCCAGTAAGGGCAGGATAACTTTAATCGTCGTGCCTTCGCCCGGTCGGCTGGCGAGAGTCCACTGGCCGCCAAGACGTTCAGCGCGTTCGCGCATATTGATCAAACCCATGCCAGGCTCGCAATGGGTAGGCGGCGTTTCCAGTTCGAATCCGCCGCCATTGTCCTGGATCGTCAGCGCCAGCTCCTAATCATCGGTATGGATGGCGATGATGATGGATTGCGCCTGCCCATGCCGAAAGGCGTTGTTGACCGCCTCTTGAGCAATGCGGAATACGGCGATTTCCAGTTCTGCGGACAAGGGGGAATGCGGTCCTGAACTTTGATGACGCAGCCAGTGCGTTCAGTCTGACGCCGCGCGAACCAGTGCAGAGCCGAGGAAAGGCCGCGGTCATCCAGCGTCGCCGGGCGCAGATTGCGTGCGGTGTCGCGGATATGTTCGAGGGTGTGATCGACGATTTCCAGGTAGCCGGCGATCCGCCGCTGATTTCCATGACATGGTGCAAGAGAAGCAGCGATCCGGAATGGCGATCCAGCATCTTCAGCAAGACGCCCGCCAGCGCGGGATTGCAATATTCGAGGGTGATGAGCCAGCGCGTGGTGCGGTCGACAAGGATGGCGTTGGAGGGAACAGGGCGCATGTTGTTTCTCCGCTACCTAATTTTGGTAGTTTGTTATTTTGATACAGAAATGTTGATAATTTACGACAAATTTTAGGATTGCGCAAGGGCAATGGGAAGCGCTACACCAGGTGCCCATGACCGGTCGCGCATAACCACGCAAGATTGCTTGTATAGCTAAACAGTTTTATAATTTTATCTAAATCAACAGGTTGGTTTTTTAATCTAACAAAGTAGAAATAGATATTGCGCCTTAGCAGGCTGAATTGAACGAAGCTTGCTCGAACGGATTGCCAATGGAATCGGTGTGGTTGACAGCTAGGGCGGGATGCTCAGCGGTGGGCCGATCAAGATAATAGCCCTGGGCAAGGTCAACGCCCAGATCCCGCAACATGTCAAAAGTGGCGGCGTCTTCGACGCATTCCGCCACCGTGATCTTGCGCAGACCGCGCGCCACTTCCACCATAGCCCGGATGAATACTTGATTGTCGTGGTTGTTGGGCAGATCGCGGACGAACAGGCCGTCGATTTTCAAAACTTTGACATTCAAATACTTCATGTATGCGAAAGTGGAAAACCCGCTGCCGAAGTCGTCCAGACAGACGCCGCATCCTAGCTGTTGAATAGCCTCGATAAAACGTTGCGCATCCTGGACGTCGGAAACGGCGGCGGTTTCGGTGAGTTCAATGAACAGCCGCTGCGAATTCACATTATGCTCTGTGAGCAGGCGCTGGATAAACTGGGGCAAGGTCGGATCGTCAAAGGTGCGGCCCGAAATATTGACGGCGAGCGGCGGCAAGTCAGGGCGCTGGCCCAGCAGAGCAATGCTCTGCTTTAGCATCCAGCGGTCGATGTCGAGCACCTGACCGCTTTTTTCCGCCAGGCGAATGAACTGACCGGGCAGAATGGGATGATCGGGGTCATCCGGATTATGTATCCGGATCAGCACTTCCAAATGGCTGAGGGTATTGTTTTTAGTATGATAAACGCCCTGAAAGTGCAGCTCGAACAATCCGTCTTCCAATGCCTGGGCGATCCGGCTATTCCAGTTCAGGCGCCGCATTATCGCCTCGGTCGAGTCGCGGCTGGGGTCGTACAACGCCCAGGAGTTCTTACCCTGATTTTTCGCTTGATACATTGCCGTATCGGCGTGGGCCACCAGTTCCTCTACGTTCTCGCCGTGCTCGGGGAAGAGGGCGATCCCCACGCTGGCCGTCAGACGCAGGTTGGTCCCGCGGAAACGAAACGGTATCGCGGAGATCGTATCCACGATGCGTGTGGGCAATGCGCCGACCTCATGTCCAGTCCCGACGTTGCTGAGAATGGCGAATTCGTCGCCGCCAAGCCGCGCGAAGATTTCCGTGGCGCGCACCTGGGTGGTGATTTCGCCGGCTGTGCGCACCAGCGCCATATCGCCGGCTCGATGGCCGAAAGTGTCGTTGATAGCCTTGAATTCATCCAGATCGAAGTAGATCACCGCGAACTGATCGCCCGTTCGCAAGGCGGTGGCGATTTTCTGTTCCAGATGTTTTTGGAAACTGTGCCGGTTACACAGACCAGTTAGCGGGTCGCGCTCGGCCAGATATAGAAGTTGCTGGGCGGTCTGGCGTTCGTGGGTGATATCCTCGTAAAGCCACAGTCGTCCCAATAGGCGGTCTTCGCTGTCCATGACTGGATACGACATTTGGGTGAGAGTGCGCCCATCGTAGAGATCGATTTCGCAGCGCTCGCTGATTGCATGGGTGTCCAGCACCTGGAGCACGTAGCGCGAGGCGTGGTCTGGCCGAGCGAAGCGGTGAGTGGAATGTTCCAGGATCTCCCGCAGCGGATGCCCGACCAAATCCAGGGTTTCGTCGATGGCCCACATCTTCAGGAAGGCCGGGTTGAGATATTCCGCCCGTTGCTGATTGTCTTCGAACAAGATGCCAACGTTCATCGCCGCCAGCAAAGCCCGTAACCGGCCCTGTTCGCGCTTGGTCACCGCCAGCAATTCCCGCTGCCGCTGCTCGGCGACCCGCAGTTCCTCAACGGTTTTCGCCAGCAAGGTTTCGGCTTGCTTGCGCTGAGTGATATCGGTGTTGGTCCCGATGATCCGTAGTGGTTCGCCTTGATCGTCCCACTGGACAATGCTGCCGAGGGAAAGGATCCAAATCCAGTCGCCAGTCTTGGCGCGCTGGCGAAATTCCATCCGGTAATCAGGAGTTTCCCCGGCGATATAACGCTGATAGGACTCAGCCACCGACTGGCGATCATCCGGGTGGAGCCGTTCGATCCATGCTGCGCGCGTCTCGTGGAACTCCTTGAGTTCATAACCGAGCATCTGGGCATATTCGGGACTGACGATGGCCATGCCGGTTCGCACATTCAGATCGTAAAGACCTTGGTTGGCCCCCTCCAGCGCCAGTCGCAGGCGTTCCTCGTTTTCACGCAAGGCGGCTTCGGCTCGCTTGCGTTCGCCGATTTCCTGCTCGAGCGCCGCGTTAGCCGCGGCCAGCGCCTGATTGCGCTCGACCTCGATCTCGGCCTGGCGGTGTAATTGCCGATGAGCGTTGCCCAGCTGTTCCAGCATCCGGTTGAAAACGCGCCCAAGTTGCTCGACTTCGAGCGCTCCGTGGAAAGCAAATCGGTGTTCCAGCGAGCCGCTCGCAATGATCGACTGAGCAACAGCTTCCAACTCGCGCAGAGGCCGGGTCAGATAATGAGCGCCCGCCCGGGCGAGAGGGAAAACCGTCAACACCATGCCGATCCCGGTGACGGCGTAGAGCAGAAGCAGTCGGTTCAAAGATCTGGCCAGGGCGCTTCGATCGGTCGACACTTCCACCGCAATCCACAGGGGTTGCAGCTCGGTCGGCAGGCTGAGCATTTCCGTATGCGCCAGATGTTCTGAACCCTGAAGAGCGTCGGATAGCGCTGCGGCTGGCGACGCGGCTACCCCCGGTTTCGGATAGACCAGCCGCATGATGGTGCGCTCATCGCCTGGACTTGGTAGGGTGGATTGGATGTTGGCGAGCATGATCTTGTAGAGCAATGCTCCCTCGGGGGAGAGCGTGTGGGCATAAAAGATCGGTTCGGCCACGAGCAAATAATCGCCCGTGGCGTCGGTCCCGATCGCCGCATAGGGCTTGCCGGTCTCCAACACCCGGCCCCGCCAGTCGTGGGCTTCGAGGGACAATTCGCGGTTTCCGGCGACGGGCTGGCCCTCAAAATCCGTCATCAGCAGGGTCACGGGCACGTCATTGACGCGGGAAAAATCCTTGAGGAAGGGCGTCAGCGCGGTTTGGCGCGTCAAGCTGTCCATCAGCGAATTCAGGATCAGTGCGTTTTTGGGCAGTGTTCCCAGGGTAGATGTGATGGAGTGCAAGGTGTTGCCAATCTGCTGAGCATACAAGATAGCCTGATTCTCCAGGGCGGTGTTCTGGTTGTCGATCAATTGTTTCCGGATGACGGTATAGGATAGGTCGCCAACCGTCAGGACGAAGCTAAGCGTCAGGACCGTCGCCGCGAGCGCGATGCGCGTGGATAAGCGGATCCTGGAGAGTACGGATCCGCTATCGGCGCCGGAAGGAGACACCGGCTCCCCTGGGTTGACGGTTCGCATGGTTCAATCTCCCGGCGACACGGGCGCAATAGCGCCGTCGAGGCGGTAGGTCGCCATGAAAACATCCTCGGCGCCAAGCGCGTCGTGGTTGTCCGGGGTAAAGGGCTGTTCGAAATATTTGACCAGCCCCCGGTATTGGGTGACTCGCTCCAGGGCGTCGCGCACGGCTTGCCGGTCCGTAGTCCCGGCCAGGTCGATGGCGCGCGCCGCCAGATGGGTCAAATCGTAGGCGTGGCCGACCCCGACGGGCGATTCGATCTGTTCGATGCGGGACAGGCCAAACAGCCGGTCGCTCACCGCCAGCACCCGTTGCGCCATCTCCGGTTCCGCTTTGTAGAAGCTGAAGGTCTGCACCACTGAAAAATCCAGCTTGGCCAGATCTTCTCCCACCAGATTGACAAAATTCCCACCCGTGACTCCCCAGTGACTGACGATCGGCAGTCGCTGTTCCGGAGGCAAGGCGGCCATCTCGCGGCAGAGAATTACCGCCTCGCTGTCATTGGCCACGAACACGATGGCTTGCGCCCCGCTCGAACGCAACGCCTGGTACTTGTCAATCATGGTTTGATCGCCCCACTGATACCACTCGATTCCCACCATGTGCGGCTCGGGCGTATCAAGGAAGTATTTTTTGGCGGAAGCCAAGTTGCTTCTGCCCCAGGAGGTGTTGGGCAGAAGCAGGCCAATCCGTTCGGCGCCTTTGCTGAGGGTATGCTTCAGCATCGCCGGCATCGCCAGTCCATCCCGCAACGAAAGGCGAAACATATAATTGGGCTTTTTGCCGTTGTGCGTGATGGCGTCCGCCGCCGCCCACGGGTCGAGAACGATCATTTTCAGTTCATGCGCCAGGTCGACATACTCCGGCACGACCGGACTGAAGCGGCCGACGAACATCGCCACCAGGTCAGGCGTTTGGGCGAATTCCTTCAGGTTTTTCACGCCGCGCGCTGTAACCGCGCGGTTGTCCTTGGAGATGAGCCGCAAGGGGCGGCCACCCAAGACGCCGCCCGCACGGTTAATCTCGTCGATGGCGATTAGAATACCGCGCTCGATGGCTTGAGCAGAGGTGCTCTGCTCGACGCCGAATTCGCCGTCGAACCCTAAGTAGACCGGCTTGACTTCTTCGGCGCACAGGGTCGATGAAAGGAGGAGAATCATGTAGAAGAACAATGCTTGGAAACGAAACATAAGCTGCCCTCGATCTGAGAAAACAAACGGGACGTGTAACTCAGTATAGTCAACATGTGGAGCTATCAACGGTCATTTTAATCGGTCTTGACATCCTCGATGCTGAGAGTAGAGAACTACCGTATATTCATGCTGTTCATGATAATCTAACTTGAAATCATGCGAGTATTCTTTAGTTTCCATGATGAGTTTAAGAAAAATCAAGGAAGCGTTTTATTAAAAAATATGAGAATATCTAAAAAATGTTCGACTGTAAATCTAAGTATTGGAAAGTTGAGTATGAGATGCCGTGGTTTTGTTATACGTCGAGCGTTCGCCAGTTACTGACCAAAGACGCCATTATCATTCTCAGTCTGGCGGTTGATACGATCTCCATCGGGGATTGGAAGGCGCTGTATGGGGCGCTGAATTCTGTGGAACGCGACCGCGCCCAATCCTTTCATTTCGATGTGGACCGGCGAGCCTACGCAGCCGCGCACGCCCTACTCCGCCATTCGTTAAGCGCGGTGATTCAAGCCGATCCCGCCGGCTGGCGTTTCGCCACGGGCGCGTTCGGCAAACCGCATCTTGCCGATCCGCCGCCAGGCTGCGACTTACGTTTTAACCTTTCGCATTCCAGAAGCCGCGTTGCGGTCGCTTTGGCGCTGGGCGCTGAAGTCGGCGTGGACGTGGAGGCTCTTGACCGCGCAACCTCGCTTGATCCGGGAATCGCTGACGCCTGTTTTGCCCCGGATGAAGCTACGGCGCTGCGCGCGATCGAGAATGAAGCTCTTCGGCGCGAGCGATTTCTGCGGCTATGGACGCTCAAGGAGGCGTGTATCAAGGCGACCGGTTACGGTCTGTCACAGCCTCTTAATGCATTCAGTATCGATCCTGACCGGTTGTGGGTCAGCTCGCCGTCCCTTCAAATCGACCGCTGGCGTCTTGCTCAGTGGCGCATCGGAGCGCATCAGTTAGCGGTAGCGGTTGTTTGGCCGCATTTAACGCCGCCACGCTTCATTCACCAGATTCTCGTAAAATAACCGTCGACGCTCAGTAAGCTTTTAGCGTAGGCATTCACCTCCCCCCTTTGGCAAAGGGGGGCGGGGGGGATTGCGCACGGGCGCTGGGGCCAAATCCCCCCTAGCCCCCCTTTGCCAAAGGGGGGAACTGAACGGTTACCTTTTAGCAAGTCCTTCAGTATTCAGGATTCCGCCACAGCATGGCGCAATCGCTCTATCGCGCGTCTGCTGAGCAAGCCAGCTTTATCTGCCCGGCTCCAGGCAGCCGGCCAAGTGAACAGCCAGGTCAACCGGCCAGCAACTGTCGCGGTTGAAATCACTGGCCCCTCGACCATCACTGTACCGGCGCTAATGGCCGACCGGAGCTGTAACAGGCCGTAATGCGGCCCCAGGGAAATCAGTCCGGGATTGGTCAGGGTCGCCACCGACTCCGGGCCGGTTTCCAATCGCCCGCCGGGCGCCAGCGCGCGAATCGTTTCCAGGGTCCGGTCAAAAGGTTCGCCGCTTTGCATCGCGGCGGTGATCTGATGGCGCACGTTCCGCGCTAACGCCCAGAAGTCGGTATCCAGCGTGATTCGATGCCGGGTCAGCAGCCGGGACAGGCATAAGCCCACCTCATCGCCAAAAGGCGGCGCGACGCTTTGACGCAAACTGACGCTGTGCGTGCAGGCAACCTCCGCCGGTTCATTAACCAGCGCCAGTAAAACCGCGGCGCTCAACGCCCCATGCACCGTCGTTTGTTCCTCACGACAACGGGCGATCAGTTTAGCCGTGGTCTCCGGCGCCAGCACATCGGCGATCACCCGAGTTTCGCCCACGAACGGCAACCGCTCAGCAAGGTCGTCCCAGTCAATGGCGGCCAATCGCTCACCGGTCTGACGACGCCACCAGCCATCTCGCAGCGTCGCGCTATCGGCAGCGCCAAATGCCTCTGCTGGAATCAGTTCCTCGAACGCGGGCATGGGCAGGCGCGGCGCGATTTCGCCACCCGCCAACAGGGTCAGGAGATCGCGCAACAGAGTGAAAACGCCCAGAGCGTCGGCGGCGGCGTGGCTGACACACAGGATTAGATCCACGGCGTCAGCACCCTGCAAGAGAGTTAATCGCAGCAATGGCCCCTCAGCCACCGGCAACCGGCGATTGAGTTCCTGTTCCAATACTCGCCGCCAATGGTCATCGTCAGTCCGCGTCTGGATTTCGAGAAGCGTCGAGGATATTGGCGCGGTAATAAACCGGGGCCTTCCGTGAGTTTCAATCCGCAGGTACAGAAGAGGATGAGCGGATTGCAAGCGGGCTACCGCATGATGCAGCGCGGCTGCCTCCAGGCATCCGGTCAGTTGCGCCGCCACGACCACGTTAAAGGGGGTGCGCCGATCAAACAACCAGAGTTTTAATTCTTCGGGACCTAACAGTCTTCTCATCGAATTTTTCAGAACGGGAAAGATTTTAATTCGCCAGATTTTACTAAAATCATTGCCAGTGCTCAGTAAGGTTTTGTTAATGTTTTAATGATCTTACGCAGATAGCCGATAATCACCACCGCAAAAAACAGCATGATAATCCAATCATCATAGTTAAAGACGTTGCGGAATCCTTCGGCGAAATTGTTCAGCAACGGATAGGTGGTAATCAACTTATCCGAATGGTAAAGATAAAGAAAAGTATAAAGGCCGAACAAGCTTACTAAAACTATCACCATTCGCACCATGCTAAACACTGCCGTACCGAAATGGGCCAATCGCTCGGATTTATTGATCAACGCGGTCATATTAATCGCCTGCCAGCGCAGCATTGGGCTAATGACGTTGTCATATTCCTCAATGGTTGTCGATAAGTTCTTAATGCCGCGCATCATATTTGGAATTACTTTGCGAATGTTGCTGCGTCGTTCCGCAGCTTCACGGAAATAAGTCTGGAACAGCCGCATGTGATTCGCCTTGGGCACCAGAAAGCTCAGGGAAGCATCCAGCGTTGACCACGTTCGGCTGATGCGCATAAAAGCCCAGGTGAGCTGTACCTGATATTTGAACATGATGCGTCCGGAGTCGCTGCCCGCTGACGCGAGTGACCGTTCATGATAATCCAGTCCATGCAGATGCGTTCGCCCTTCCCAATAGCGGTAGGAACGCACCAGTTCAGCGCGTAATGCGTTTAACTGCGACGCCGCCGGCGGATTGATAGCCAGACGCAGGGTGTAATCCGCGGCCTTCACATAGTCATTCTCAGCCAGTGCGCGGAGACTGGAAACATAATTACTGAGAAAGCTTTTTTCAGATCGGCCAATCGTGCCAAAATCAATGAGCGCAAATCGGCTGTCGCGCAGCAATAAAATATTGCCCGGATGAATGTCGGCATGGAACAAATTATCTTCGAACAATTGGCGCATGGCGGTCAGAAACAGCCGGCGTCCGACCTTGCGCGGATTCACTTCGTTTGCATGGCACCAGCGGATCAAGCGTTGCGGATTGTGCTGTCCGATGTGGATAAAATCCGACATCAGTACGCCCGCTACATACTCGGTGACCAGCACCCGGCTTGTTGAATAATCAAGAAAAACCTGGGGCGCATAAACATCATGCTCGCGCAGAACTTTACGCATCCGCTGAGTGTTGGAGGCTTCGTAGCGGAGATCCAACTCCTCTTGCACCATCTGCTCCAGTTCCCAGTAGGCGTCACGCCAGCGGATATGCGGCGCGACATTGAAGAATTCGAGCATGCGGATCAGCCGTCCGATATTCCGCAAATCTCGCATAAAGGAGATGTCGGCGTTCGGTCGGCAAACCTTGACCGCTACCTGGATATGAGGGTCGCGCAGCATGGCCAGATGCACTTGACTGACCGACGCAGCCGCCAGCGGCGATTCCTCGAAGCTTTCAAAAATCAGCCCTAAATCCTCGCCCAGCTCGGCATGAAGCGTTTCGTAAACCAGCCGGGTTGGAAAACCTTGCGCCCGGTATTGCAGTTTTGATAGTTCACGACAGATCGCTTCGGAAAAAATGTCGGTGCGCAACGATAAAAGTTGCCCGAGCTTGATCCATAAACCGCCCAGACTTTCAAACACCCGGCGCAGACGCACCGCCGACGCATCCTTGTCATAACGACGAATCAGACGCAGCCACCATCTGATCAAGAGGAAATGCGCAAAGCGGCTCAGCACCCGCAGCGAGGCAAAACGTGGTTCCTGCGGCAGTTCGACGATCTCAACCGTTGGGCGCTCTTCTTTCCAAAGTAGCGGGGTCGGTATCCATTCTTCATCTAACATCGGGGTCTCTGATCATTAGTCTTGTCAAGGTTTCCGCCAAATGATCAATATGGGGCGGGTTCATCATCTGCAGGTGATCGCCGGAAATGCCCAGCACGGATATGGGATGCTCGCAAAACGCACTCCAGCCCAGGGCGGGATCGGCCAGCGATTCACCGCTTTCATGCTCCAGGAACTCTTCGGGAAATCCGCCCTCGCTGCGCACCAGGGTCAGAACACCTGTATAGCGCTGCGGCTGATAGTCGGCCATCGCCTTGAAGTTGGTCTTGAACACCCGCAATATCCCGTCGAGGGATACGCCATCGGCGATCAGTCGCCGCTCCCGGAGCTGCTCCATCACCCGTTCCAGCCGTTCTCGAAGCGGACGCTCACACAATGCCGCATAGGATTCAAGATGCGGCTCATACAAAGCGTAAAGCGCGCGAACGATGGAATCCAGGGCGATGTCGTCGATCTGGAAGGCTTCCAGACGGGAGCGCACCACAACGGTGTCGAGCAGAACCAGCAAACCCACCCTCTCGCCCGCTTGCATTAACTGTCGGGCCATCTCGTAAGCGACATAACCACCGTAGGAGTGGCCCACAATCTGATAGGGACCCTGTGGTTGCGTGTGGCGCACTGAACGCAGATAGTAAGCGGCCTGATCCTCGATGCGCTCCAGCGGCAACCCGCCGTCCAGACCGGGCGCCTGGAAGGTGTAAAGTCCTCTTGCAGGCCCAAGACGCTCGGCCAGCGCGTTCAGATAATAGGGCGCAGCCAGAACCCCAGGCACGATGAACAGCGGTGTTTCCGGTCCGCTCCGCAGCGTGATCATGGCGTCGGCAGCCGGGGCTACGATTGGCGCAGTGCGCTCCACCAAGGCGGCGATTTCCGCGACGGTGGGATTACGGAACAGTTGCGCGACTTCCAGTTCCGCGCCCAGTCCCTGGCGCAGTCGATTGTGCAATTGCACCATCGCCAGCGAACTACCGCCTAGGGCAAAGAAACTGTCTTCACGATTCACTTGTTCCGCGCTGGTCAGTTCGGCGAAAATCGCCGCCACTTTTTTCTCCAGGACCGATTCCGGGGCATTCCCGGCGCGGCGGGCCGACGGATCGGCGTATCCCGCCAGGGCGCTGCGATCCACTTTGCCATTGGCGGTCAGCGGCAAGGCCGGCAGCAAAACCATTTCCGCGGGTACGAGCGCGGTTGGCAGTTGTTCGCGCAGGAAAGCGGTCAGTGCTTCCACGGTTAGCGGCGGTGCAGCTTCCGGCGCACGGGCTAGGAAGACTTCCAGACCCAGCGCATCGGCGATGCCGCCTTCAACCGCAAAGGCTTCGCTCTGCTCAAAACCGGTTTCCGCCAGCGCGTCCAGCCAGCCTTGACGCGAGAGCAACGGATGACGCCGCCGCCGCTGGCGGTCTTCAAAGCGGTCAAAACCCTGTTGCAACCCCATACTCAGGTCATACCAGGGATGGAAGCGGGTTTCTTCCACCAGCAACAACGCGCCGCCAGGCGCCAGTAGTTGCCGAAGATGACGCAGGCTTGCGGCGACATCGCGGGTCGCGTGGATTACGCTGCCCGCAATGGCCAGATCGAAGCCATGCCGGGTCATCCCCTGGTCTTCCGGCGGCTTTTCCAAATCGAGCAGGGCAAAGCGCATAAAACGGCAATCGGCGAACGCCTGACGGCCTGCTTCCAGGAAATAACGGCTGATATCGGTAAAGGCGTATTCAACCGTATCCACCGGCAAACGGTCCAGCACTGTCCGGGTCGTTGCGCCCAGGCCCGCGCCCACTTCAACGATGCGCAGGGGAGTATGTTCGTGGGTGAGTGCAGCAACAATGTCGCCCACCACCGGCAGAGTGAACTGGAACAGCGTGTCGTAGATGCCCGGCGTTTCGCGAGCAGTGTAAATCGCGGCGGAGTGCTGGCGTCCGGTCAGCAAATCCGGCAACGCGGCGACCACCTGTTCGAGCAAAGCGAAATCATCGTCCCCGAAGCCGAAGCGATCCATAGCGCGGACTTCATCTAGCGTCGGCGTGGATTCTGGCCAGACAGCTACGCGGCGGAAGCCGTCGCCAGTCGCTTCCAGTCGACCGTGGGCGGTCAACGCTTCCAACGCCCGTTGCAGCCAATGCTGATAGCGCGGCTCAACACCGCACTCCTCCAACACTTCGTCAGGACGCTCGATTCGACCTGTTTCCCGGAAAGCGCCCAGGCGCTGCAAGGCGGAGCTGACCGCATCCCGATAGAACTGCTCCAATCGGTCGCGTACTAAGGCGAAATCGGCGGTCTCGAACGCCTGAGCGACCACTTGGGCGCGGTGGTGACCGGCGTCTCGCATCGCCGCCCATGGGAGCGGCGGATCGACCGAGGCGGCGTCCGCGACTTCGGGGACGACAAAAGCCGCCAATCGCCGGTCGCCACGCGCTTCGCCCAGCACCGTAGCCGCCGCCTGCCGCACCCCCGGATGACGGTCCAGCGTAGCTTCGATTTCGCCCAGTTCAATCCGGTGACCGCCAACCTTAACCTGAAAATCCTCGCGCCCGAGAAACTCAATGTCACTGCCGGGCAGATAACGGCCTAAATCGCCGGTCGAATACAGCCGCTCGCCCGTCTCGGGATGGCGGATAAAGCGCCGCGCCGTTTGCTCGGGATCGCGCCAGTAACCTCTGGCTAACCCGATGCCACCGATATAAAGTTCGCCGGTGACCCACACCGGACAGGGTTCCAGCCGATCGTTGAGCACATGGAATGATTGATTCTCCAGCGGTCGGCCATAGGGGATGCTGCGCCACTGCGGGTCTACCGTTTCGATGGGATGATGAATCGACCAGATCGCCGCTTCGGTCGCGCCGCCCAAGCTGATGGTGTGGGCTTGGGGCGCCAGGGCTTGAATTCGTGCGGGCAAACCCAGAGGAATCCAGTCGCCGGACAACAGCACCAGGCGCAGGCGCTCGCCCAGCGGTTGCCCGTACTCGCAAAGCATGGCCATCAGCGCCGGCACCGTGTTCCACAAGGTGACGCCTTCATCGACGATCAGTTGTCGCCAGCGCTGCGGATCGCGGGCGGCGTCGGCGCCAGGGAAGATCAACGCGCCGCCCGCGCCCAGTACGCCGAACACGTCGTACACCGACAGATCGAAACTGAGCGAAGACAGGGCCAAAACCCGATCCCCAGCGTTCACCTCGAACCGCCGGTTGATGTCCAGCACCGTGTTCAGAACTGCGCGATGCTCCATCATCACGCCCTTGGGTTGACCGGTGGAACCCGAGGTATAGATCACATAAGCCAGATCGTCAGGCGTTGCGTCGCACATTGGCAATGGCGCGGGCGGCTGATCGTCCACGATCAGCGGCTCGACTTCATCCGGCCAGTCCAGACGCAAC
>JAGRHQ010000169.1 GCA_020444905.1 Candidatus Competibacteraceae bacterium | reverse complement strand
AAGCCATCGCCCGCGTTAATCGCACTTGTGGCCACAAACGCTGCGGCTACGTGGTGGATTACATCGGCGTGGCCCGCCATCTGCGGGAAGCCCTCAGCGACTACGACGGCGCGGATACGGCGGGGGCGCTGATCGACATCAGCGTCGAGTTGCCGAAACTGCTCGACCGGCGAGCGCGCGCCGTCGCGGTGTTCACTGATCGTGGCGTCACCGACCTGCAAGCCCAAGTCAGCGCCTGCGTGGACGGGCTGGCGGATCTGAAAATCCGCGCCGACTTCATCAACAAGTTGCGCGCGTTCTACGAAACGTTGAACATGCTGGAGCATCGGCCCGAAGTCCCCGGCGCAGTGTTCCGCGACGCCAAATTGCTCGGTTTCATCAACAAGGTGGCGGCGAATCTGTATCGCGATCCGGCGCTTAATCTGCTGGGCGTGGCGGAGAAGGTGAAAGCGCTGATTGACGCGCATATTACCGCACGGGGCGTGGACCCGAAGATTCCACCCACCGCTATTACCGACGCCGAATTTGAGAACGTGCTGGCCGCCCAGGGCAACAGTCGCGCCCGCGCCGCGCAGATGCAACACGCCGCTCGCTATCACCTTAGCGGTTTCGCCAGCCAGAATCCGGCTTACGCCCGCAAAATGAGCGAGAAGCTGGAAGAAATCCTTCAGCGTTTCAAAGACGACTGGGACGCGCTGGAGCGTGAGTTGCGCCAATTCATCGAGGAATTGCGGCGGGGCGACCGCATTGAATTTCCTGATCTTGATCCCAGGGCGCAGGTTCCGTTCGTGCGCCTGGTGCTGGAGGAATGCGGCAGGGGGAGCGCGCTCACGGAAGCGCAGCGTGTTGCGGCGATGGCCGTGACGCTGGAGATGGTCGAGCGCATCCGCCAGGAAATTGGCAAAGTGGGATTCTGGAAAAATCCGGACATGCGGGAGTTGCTGACCCGGGCGCTGGTTCGCGATCTTGATCAGGGAGGACTTTGCCCATCCAGTGGGGAACGCGATCTGGCCCAGCGGCTGGTGGCGCTGGCGTGGAAAAACTGCGAGCATCTGGCCAGGCTATGAGCGAGACGCTGGAGGTCGGCGGCTTGACCTTCATCGTTCGCCGCAGCGCGCGACGAAAGACCCTGGGGTTGACGGTCGACCGGGGCGGGGAATCGGTGATTCATTGCCCTGAATCAGCCACGGCGGACGCTCTGGCTTGCTGGGCGCGGCCCAAACTGTTATGGGTGCAGGGCAAGCGGGCGCTCAAGGAACAACTTGCGCCCCCGATGCGCGAACCAGAGTATGTCAGCGGCGAGAACTTCCGCTACCTTGGCTGCAACTATCGGCTGACGCTGCTTGCGCGTCAGGACGAAGCCTTGCGTTTCGAGGGTCAGCGCTTCCTCATGCGTAAAGATGCGACCGCGAACGGCATGGCGCATTTTCGACGCTGGTATATTGACCACGGTCGACCGTGGATCGTGGAACGGGCGGACTGGCTTTCACCGCGTATCGGCTTGGCCCCGGCAGGCGTCAGGCTCGGCGATTTGGGCTTTCGCTGGGGTTCCTGCGGCAAGGATCAAGTCCTCTGGTTCAATTGGAAGTCGCTCCAGTTGCCGGTGCGCCTGATCGACTATGTGATTGTCCATGAATTGGCGCATCTGGCGGAGCCTAATCATTCGCCGGCGTTCTGGAGCGTTCTGGAGCGCGCCATGCCGGACTGGCAAGACCGGCAAGAGACCCTGCGCACCCAAGCCCAGGGACTCTACTGGTGTCATCCGGGGATGCGGTCTTGAGCCGCTCACCCGTCGCGATTGTTGGTCGTTTCCGCCAGTTCCGGTTTGGTGTGATAGCCGCGCGGGGTGTAAACCCACGGGCCAACGCGCCGGGTTTCGCTGTTGCCGACCAATACCAGCGACAACATATTCAGAGGCTCTGGATCGAGTTCGCCCAAGGTAGTCATCGTGAGTTCTTCACCCTTGCGCGTGACGTTGAAAGCGACGATCACTGGGGTTTCCGGTTGACGATAACGGAGCAGGATTTGCCGGGCTTCCAGCAATTGCCAGGAGCGCTTGTTGGAGACCGCGTTGTAGAAGGCGATGGCGAAATCGCCCTGGCCGGCCAGGTCAATGCGTTTGGCGATCAATTCCCAGGGTGTGAGCAGATCGGACAGGGAAATAACGCAGAAATCATGCGCCAGCGGTGCGCCCACCCGGGCCGCCGCCGCTTGCATCGCCGAAATACCCGGAATCACCTCGATGTGAACCTCCGCCCATTCCGGTTTTGGTTTGCGCGCCAATAACTCGAATACGACCGTGGCCATCCCGTAAATACCGGCGTCGCCGCTGGAAATCAGCGCGGTGGTGCGACCGCTCGCGGCGAGGTCCAGCGCCAGCGCAGCGCGGGCGATCTCTTCGCCCATCGGCGTCTTGTAGCGGGTCTTGCCCGCAGTCAATTCACCCAGCAGGTTCAGGTACAGCCCATGACCCGCCAAGTCGGTGCAGGATTCCAACGCGGCGTGAGCAGCGGGGCTGAGGTGCTCCAGCCCGCCAGGGCCAGCGCCGATAATGTAGAGTTGGTTCATAACAATCTCTTTTTAAACAAAAAAGCGCGGGCTGAAAGCCCGCGCTTTTGGTTAGGCCGAGTAACCATCGCATTGCGCCGCGTTCACTCGCGCTGATTGCAATCAGCTTTCAATAGTAATCCGCCGAGGTTGCGCCGATTCACGTTTCGGCACGATCACCTCCAGCACGCCATCCTTGCATTTGGCGGCCACTTTCTCGGCATTCACCGCCTCTGGCAGTGAGAACCGGCGCAGGAACGTGCCGCGCACCCGCTCGACCCGGCGGTAATTTTCGGTCTCTTCCTGCTTGTCAAACGCCCGTTGCCCCTTAAGGGTCAACACGCCGTTCTCCAGGGTGATATCAATATCCTTGGCTTCGACGCCCGGCACATCCGCATGAATCACGAACTGTGCTGGCTCTTCCTTAATATCCACTGCTGGCGCCCAATCGGCCAGCAAATGCCCACTTTCCTCATCACCCATCCGACTGGTATCAAACAGCCGGTTCATTTCCCGCTGCAACTGGTTCAGCAGATTGAAAGGTTCATAGCGCATCAGAGCCATGGTTACACCTCCTTTCATTCACATTTCAGGTTCTGGCGTTTTCGCAAACGCCTTTCTCTTAAATTCAGAAATGGGGATGAAACCTCAATTTTCAAGGGACGCACCACGGTATTTTTGCGCTACTCTATACCCATATTCCCTATCTTCTCCAAGTTGCCCGGAACTGCCTGATGTCCGCCGCTCCTCTATTGTTTATCTGTCATGCCTTCACTGAAGATGAATTCGCCCGGGATCTGGGGCTGGCCCTGGAAGCCTGCCGTATTCCGGTCTGGCGCGATACCTACCAGTTGCGTGGCAATGAACGCCTGGCGCAGGACGTGCGCTGGGCGATTGAACAGGCTCGACACGTCATTGTAGTGCTGGGACTCAATACCAGTGATCTGGCCTGGTTGCGCCGGGAAATCGAAGTCGCTCAGGAAGCGGAACGGCGGCGAGCGGACGCTTATCGCGTTATTCCCTTGTTGCTGCCCGGTATGGACCCGACCGCGCTCAATCACTGGTTCACGCCACAACCACCGACGCCGCCTGTTATTCTCACTGCCGAGGGACTAGGCGCGGCGCTGCCAGCATTGCTCAATGCGCTAGGCGCGCCACGCACTGCCGATACGGCCACCGATCGCACGCCACCGCCGAGCGCTGAACTCGAACTGTGCTTCAGTCCAGCCAATCATTCATCATCCAACCACCAGCAGATTGCCGCCCAACTGCATCGCTATCCCGAATCTGAATCCGCACTCAGCATAGACACAATTTCCGGCCCCCTGCCCCCACCCGTGGCGACGCGCACCCTGCATTGGTATTGGCAAGACCAATTGTCTTGGCCGACCGATGCCGCGCGGCAAATCGCCCGCCGCACCGACGCCATGCTGGCCAATTGGGGACGTCGGCTGCACCAGGCTACCCTTGACCGCCCGGAATTGCACACCCTGATTACAAGTTGGCGCGATCCCGCCGACCCGCGCGAACACCGCTTGACCCTCCGAACGCAAGCCGGGCAATCGCCATCGCCGACCTTGCTGGAACTGCCCTGGGAGCTGTTGCATGATGAAACAGGTTTCCTGATTCAGGGCAAACAGCCGATCGAGTTTCAACGACGGCTAACCGGTGGCGGCGATCCTGTTCCGCCAGCGCATCCGCCGCTGCGACTGTTGGCCATCAGTCCACGTCCCGATACCGAACCTACCGGGCATCCCGATTACCGGCGCAGCGCGCTGCCACTGTTCGAGGCTCTAAGTCCTCTGGGCGCTCTGGTCGAAACCCAGGTGTTGGCGCCGCCGACGCTGGCGACGCTGGAAAAACAGTTGAACGAAGCTTGGGCGGCGGGACGACCGTTCACCGCCCTCCATCTGGATGGTTATTTGCCGCCGCCCTCTACTGACGATGAGCATCACACTGCATGGTTTGTCTTTGAAACCAGTCAGGATCCGCCGACAGCCAAGTACCGCGGAGCCGAATTTATGCCGATCCCAGCGCTGGCGTCATTGTTGGCAACCTATCGGATTCGCTTGATAGCCCTGACTTGCCCGACGCCTATGAATGTCGTTGTAGCTTCAACCCTGTTGAGCGCTGGGATCGCTGCCGTGATTACCCTGCATCCTGAGACCTCGGCAGAAGCGCTGCGGCGGTTTTGGAGCATATTTTATGAAGAGCTGCTACGCGGTGCGCGGATTGCTCAGGCTGTGTTTGCAGGTCAGCGGCGACTGGCCAGCGATAGCTACCGCGTTCAGGGATTGGGTGGCGGCGGCGTCCACCTGCAAGATTGGTTCGCTATCCAGGCCTATCTGGGTCATCACGATTCCCGCCTCGTACTGCGCCCCCCCCTGGAACTCTGGCGTCGGTTACTCGGGCAAAGCAGGGTCGGCTCCTTGGGCGGATTGCCCGATCCGCCATCCACCGGTTTTGTCGGACATAGTCGCAACCTGTTGGTTATGGAACGGCTATTTGACCATTATTACGCGATTTTTCTTCGTGGTCCTAGCGGTTGTGGTAAAACCGCGACCGCGGTCACCCTGGCCAGGTGGTTGGTGCGTTGTGGGCGCTACCGGCATGCCGCCTATCTACAGAATGATGATGCCAACGAGTTCCGCACCTTCGTGGAACGCCTCGGTCAGCAATTACTGCCCAATGGCCAACACTGGACTGTTGGGCGTTACCCAGGAATTTGGCAGGCCGTGGATCACATCTGGCAAACGCTGCATGCTAAACCAACGCTTATCGTCCTGGATCAGATCGAGCAATGGCCTTCGGAGCATGATGAAGCGTTTGAGCGGTTTTGGAAAAAACTGTTGGGTGAATGGCCTGGTCTGCGACTGTTAGCAATGGGTCGACTGGGACCGCCTTCTTTCGCTGCTCCCTGGAAGGAAATGGTTCTAGGGCCATTAGATGACGACGATGCAATTACTCTGATAGGCCAAACATTAATTGTCACTGGGGAGCCTCCGCCCACCGACGAGGGCGAAGAATTGCGGTCTTTACGCAAATTGGCCACGTTGGCGGGCGGCCATCCTGGGGCCTTGCGCCGCTTGGCTCATGAAATCAGCATTCAGGGCATCCATGCCGCTCTGAAATATCTCCATTCCATCCGCCTGGAACTGCTGCGCCGCCACGGCGATGATGCACAGTGGCCCCTCTATCTGGAATTGGAATTGGCTCTGCGCCGACTGCCGGCAGGTGACCGGGAACAATTGGCTCTACTGGCCTTTGCCAGAAATGGAATTAACCGCCAGGTTCTCAAGCACGCCTGGGAAACCAACAAACAGGCCGCCGATGTGCTGTGCGAACGCCTAACCGCCCTGCATTTGGCCAAAGATGAGGGCTACGGCCACCTGCGCATCAATCCGGCGTTGTCTAACTATCTGAATGGACAACTGGATGCCCAGCAGCGGGCGAAGTGGCGGGAACGCTGGCGCGACGCCATGGAGCATCTGTTATCGATTCTCTATCAACAGTACTTCAAGGATCATGCCCGCACCCTGCGCCTGCTTCGACTGGAGCTGCCCAATCTACTGGCGCTACTCAGAGACTGCCAACAAAATCCAATACCCGAGCGGACAGCCCGGTTAGCGGGTCAAATGGAGCAATTATTTACTCATCTTGGCGCTCCCGCAGCGCTAGCCGAAGCTGCCGCCGTCCGTGAGCGGGCGGGCCAGGCGCTGCCGGGCTGGAGTCGGACCCGCTTTGAAAGCGAACGGCTGCATCTTGAGCGGCTGCGTGATGGTGGGGCATTGGAAGATGCAGTGCAAGCTGCCCGACACTTGGTTCATCAATGTCAGGAAGCAGGCGTCAATGCCTATCCTGGCGCCTCTTATGATAGGGCGAGGTCGTATTTCGAGTTAGGCAAGTTGCTGAAGCAGGCCGGCGCATCCGAACCAGCGGTTCGAGAATTGACTACCGCTCGCCACGAATTTCGTATGCTGGCCGAAGCGGGTAATTCTAGCGCCGCGCGTATGGCAGCGGTTGCTGATGCAGAAATTGGTGATTGTCTAACTTATTTGCGACGCCTGCAGGATGCGGCTGCCGCTTATGAGGCGGCGCTGGCTCAAGCTGACCCCAAAGAGCCGAGTCCTACGGTTGCCGCCAATCAGATGCAACTTGGTCTGGTGCGTCAACGTCAAGGCCACTACGCTGACGCTGCAACGATGTATGATATCGCCCGGCGCACATTTGAAATCTTGGGCCAACCAGAAAATGTCGCCCAGGCCTGGCGACAACTCGGCATGGCTTACAAGCTCGATGGCAAGATGGAGCAAGCGTTACAGGCCTGTCAAAAGTCACTCTATCTGTATGAACAGCAACGCCTTCGTCGAGGGATTGCCGAGGTATTGGGCGAACTGGGGCATTTGCACCAGATCATGAGTCAGCTCGAGGAAGCGGTGCTGGCCTACCGGCGAATGGCTGAGCTGTACGCGCAAATGGGTGATGGACATGGCGAGGAATCCAGCCGCAACAAGTTAGCGAATGTACTGATCCAATTACGACGACCCGATGAAGCTCGTCAAGAACTGTACCGCGCCAGCGAGTGCAATCCTCCTGAAAGTCCCACTGCCCGTAATTGGGCTATCCGGCGTGGTCTGCATGATGTCAGCCAATCGGTTCAGAACGTCGAAGTCGCCGATCAAGCTCGGCAGCAGGCAATCCACAAATATCTGGCCTATCGACGCGCTGGTGGTGAAAACAGTAATCCTGGCATCCGTCTGTGTACCCAGATTGGCCAGGCGTTGCGCACTGCGGATACCGAGGCTATTCGCATACTGGCTGCCAAGCTGGAACAAATCATCGCCAGCCCGAATGTGCCGCCAGCCGGCAAGCTGCTAGCGACTAAGCTGAAAGCCATCCTCGAAGGCGACCGTGATCCAGCGCTCGCTCTCGACCCGGATCTACACTATCAATACGCTGTGGAAATCCAGTTGCTGCTGGATAAGCTGGAATCGAACAGCCGGTAGCCATTGAACCCTCCTTTGAATATTCAGAGCTTCAAGGAAGCATCACGATGTGGCCGAACCACCCTTTTTACCGGCTGATGCGCTATCCATTTGCCTTCATCAGACGCGTCTTGCAACGCTTCCAATCCAACCAGGGCACCTTGCTGGCCGGAGCTATCGCCTACAACGCCCTGCTTTCGCTGGTTCCGCTAATGATTCTCTTGCTGGTCGCCCTGTCGCAAGTTATGGACGAAACCCAATCGATGGAAATGTTGCACCATTATCTGGAACAATTAGTTCCTGGCAAATCAGACTTGATTCTGCAACAGGTACAACAATTTCTGGAACATCGTCAGGCTTTAGGCTGGACTATGGTGGGAACTCTGCTCTTTTTCAGCGCTGCTGCTTTCAGTATGTTGGAAAACGCTATGAAAGTGATCTTCGCGTACCGTTACAAGATCCATGAGCGAAGAATGGTGATTGCACTATTGCTTCCCTATTTTTATGTATTGTTGCTGGGGGGCGGATTACTGACAATCACACTATTGAATGGAATGCTGCAAGCTCTGGCGACCACAAACATTGATCTGTTTGGCTGGGAATGGTCACCTTCCAGCCTACTATTCGGGTTGCTCTACATGTTCGGCTTGTTTGGCCAAGCTGCGACATTGACGCTGATCTATATGCTCATGCCAGCCGGACAACTGCCATGGCGGCATGCGCTAATTGGCGGTATTACCGCAACTCTGTTATGGGAGGGAACACGCTACATACTGGTGTGGTACTTTGCCAACCTGTCAAAAGTCAATGCCATTTACGGTTCGCTGGCCAGCGTTATTGTCGTGCTCATGACCTTATATGCCATCAGCCTGATTATCCTGCTAGGAGCCCAAGTCATTGCTGAATATGAACGGCAACTGCCGGAGTTCAGTAGCGCGGATACAGCTCCACCCTGATTTGTAGAACAACACAAGTTCTCGTCATAAAAAACCCTCTCCTGGTTTATGCAAGAGAGGGTGTAGGGGAAGGTGCCTGGCGATGACCTACTTTAG